>NZ_JAIUHK010000042.1:0-43739 GCF_020165075.1 Mesorhizobium sp. CA4 | reverse complement strand
CTGATTCGCGAGCGCCGCAAGCGGTCCGATGTCAGGCACGGCAAGCGTCAGCGTGCCGAGCGGCAGGAACTTGTCGTCGAGCGCGAGATCGCCCGACACCTTGTTGGAGCCGAGCGACAGGCTGAGACCCCTGATCGAGCGCTTGCCGTCGGCCGTCACCAGCGAGGCTGCAATGTCTAGCGCCTGCCCCTCGGCGTTGCCGGTCAGCGAGATTTCGGCCGTGGGATTCGCGATGTCGGCCTTGCCCTTGGCCGAGAGCTTGATGTCCTTCACCGTGCGGCCGGCCGCCGTCAGGCTGGCGCTGTCGGCTGAAACGGAGAAATCCGGCGCCCAGCGCGGACCGGTGGTCGTCAGCGCGAAATTGACCCCGCCCGCGAGCGGCGTGCCGGCGAGCGACGACAGTGGCGAGACGTCGCCCAACGTGCCTTTGACGCTGGCCTGGATATCCGATCCTTGCATGCTGCCGGTGCCGCTGGCGCTGAGCGAGCCCGAGCTGATCTCCAGCGAGTTGGCGGCGAACGCGCCCTGCGGATCGCGCGTGGCGGTGGCCGAGAATTTCACCCGCTCGCCAAGCAGCGAGCTGATCTGCGGCGGCAATGCCTTCGAGACGGCGTCGGCATTCATCTTCAGCGTCATCGAAAGGTCGGCCAGCGCCACATTTGCTGTCAGCCCGGCATTGAGCGCATCGCTGCGCACAGTGCCTTTGTCGATGGTCACGGTCTCGCGGCTGATCGTGCCGGAAAGGTCCGCGGCGAGCTTGCCGGTCACCAGCGGCGCCAGCGTCGCCACATCGGTCTTCAGGCCGGCGGCCGCGAGCTTGATGGCGACCGGGCCGCTAAGGGTCTCGACATCGAAGCCGTCGGAATGGATCTCGCCCGTAATATTGTTGAGCTGCGTGCCGCCGACCGCCACCGAAGTAAGGGACGTGCCGATATCGACCATCGGCGCCTTGCCGTCGCCGAAGGCGCGCACCGTGGCTTTTTCGACCGCGACCAGGATCGGAACGGCGCTGTTGCCGACATCTACGGTGACCGGCTTGTCCTTTGCCGAGAGCTCGACCGACAGGCCGCTGGCACCCTTCGGATCGACATTGCCGGTCGCGGCGCCGTGCACGGACGCGCTCTCTATGATGGCTTGCTCGATATCGATCCCACCCGACGCGGTCGCCGTTCCGGCGAGGTCGAAGCTCGTCTTGCCGGCAAACAGCGCCTTTATCTTCTCCGGCAGGAACCCTTCGAACCGGCCGTCGCCTTTGGCCTCGAAGCGGTGGCCCTTGTCGGTGAGCTGGTGCCGGCCGGTCAACTGGCTGACGATCCGGCCGTCGACCATGAAGGTGCCGACGCCGCTCCAGTTGGCCAAAGGCCCACTGCCGGAAACGACGATGTTGACGGGCGGCGCATCCGGCAGCTTGAGCAAATTGGCGATGATGCCGCCGGCCGGCTCCGACGCCTTGAGGTCGAGGTCGAGCTTGTTGTCGGCCGGCGCAAAGTGGATCTTGGCGTCGACATTGCCTTGCTTGCCGTCATGCCGGCTGACGTTGAGAACGCTTTCTACCGCCAGCGGCGACGGATCGGCCCTGAGCGACCCCTTGGCGGCCAGTTCGGCGATGCCGCTGCCGGCAAGCTCCTGTCCCAGAGCGATCTCCGGCAGGTCGATCCGCTTCACGTCGATCGACACCGGGAGGCTCGTCGAGCCACCTTGCGATGGCTGCTGGCTCGGCTGCGGCAGCCGCGCCAGCTCGATGCGCTCGGCGGCGAAGCGGTCGGCATTGAAATTCCGGGACAGCAGCGCCGCCGGCGACCAGTCGAGCGCCACCTTGCGCGCCACCATCCAGGGGCCGGCGCGGTCTTCCAGCACGACATGGTCGACCCTGAGCGCGCCCGACCAGATGCCTTCGATGCCGGCGATCGTGACCTTGCGGTCCTCGTTGGAAGCCATCTTCGAAATGAGGCCGGCAAGATTCTGGCGGCCGCCTTCGGTGCCGGTCAGAACGACCAGCGCGCCGATCGCCACCACCAGCAGGATGAGCAGCGCGTAGAGGCAGATGCGGAGAATGCGCCAGAAGATCTTCATCGTCAAAACGCCTGGCCGATGCCGGCATAGATGCCGAAATGCGGATCGCCCGGATCGCGGTTGAGCGGCACGGCAGCGTCGATGCGCAACGGCCCGAAGGGAGTAATATAGCGCAGGCCGACGCCGGCGCCGACCTTCACATTCGAGAAATCGGGGAAGGATTTGGTCGAGACCGTGCCGGCATCGACAAAGGGCACGATGCCAATCGTATCGGTGACGCCGATGCGCATCTCGACCGAGGTTTCGAAGTAGGAGAGGCCGCCGATCGGCTGGCCGTTGATGTCCTTCGGGCCGATGCCCTGATAGGCATAGCCGCGCACCGAGCCGCCGCCGCCTGAATAGAAGCGCCGGTCGGCCGGTACGTTCTGCAGCCCGGTGCCGACGATCGAGCCAAGCGTCGCGCGTTCGGCAAGCACGAACCGGCTTGCCGTGTCGATCGACTGATAGGCATAGCCTTCGCCCTTCAGCTTCAGAAAGGCCGCGCCGTTCAATATGTCGTAGCTCGGCTCGGCATAGGCGAGGAAGCGGAACCCCCTGGTCGGGTTCAGCTTGTTGTCGCGGCTGTCATAGACATATTGCAGCGGCACGCTGGCGATCAGATAGGTATGCTTGCCGAAGACGTCGGTGATCTTCGAATAATCGAGATCGAATTCGGCCGAGACTCGCTGCTTCTTGTCGAGGTCGTAGGAAACGCCCACATCGCCCTTGACCGAGAAATGGTCGTAGGCATCGGGGTGTTCGAGCACTGTCTTGACGCCGGTGAAGAACTTTGAGGTCGGCCCGAGCACGCCCGGCTTCTCGAACATGACGCCGGCATTGTAGTTGAGCGCGGAAAGGCTGTTGCTGCCGATGCCGCTGATCGAGCCGTCGATGCGCAGCTTCTCGGCCTGGCCGAACAGGTTGCGGTGGCCCCAATAGCCTTCGAGCCCCAGACCTTCCGTGTTCGAGAACGTGCCGCCGACGCCAAAATAGCGCGGCTTGCGCTCGCTGACCTGGACGCCGATCGGGATATTGCCGTTGGCATCGAGACGGTCGCCTTCCTTGATGGTCACGCTGTTGAAGACTTCGAGGCCGAGCAGCCGGTCGCGGGCATCGTCAATCTCCTGCGGCGAATATTGCTGGCCCCGTTTCAGCCCGGTCATATACTCGGTGAAGTCGCGATCGACCTTTTCCGTGCCCTCGACCGTCGTGTCGCCATAGCCCGCAACCGGGCCGGCGGCCACCGTCAGCGTCACGTCCAGCGTCGAGCTGGCATGCTCGGCGATAATCTCGCGCTCCGTGACCTTGGCAAGCGGCCTACCCTCTTCCTTCAAGGCCCGCACGATCAGGGCTTCGGCCTTGAGCACCGCGCCGGAGCTGGCATCGCCGCCGGCGATCAGGCCGAAATCGGCTGCCGCCAACCCCGCCGCATCGCCCTTCAGCCGGATGTTGCCAAGCGTGAATTTCGCCCCGGGGGAAACCGTAATGACCACCGGAATGGGCTGTGGCCCCGTGAATTCGGCATCCGGCGGCAATTCGTCGATCGACTTGCCCTCGATCGTGATGGTGACCACGCCTTCGTAGCGGGCATCGGCATAGAGGGCGGCGACGAGCTGTTCGCGGTCGCCGCGCGCCTTGGCCATCAGCCCGAGCGATCCGGACACCGGATGATCCTGGTCATTTTTCAGCGCCGAGGCGTTTTCGAGCCTCTTGATCAGATCCTTGTCGGCATCAGGCGCATTGATCGTCACCGAGTAGCGCAGCGGATCGACGATGTCGGCATCCTCGTCCTTGGACGAGCCCCAAAGCTTGATGCCGAAAATCTCGAAAGCCGCCGCCTGCCGCACCTCCGCGGCCAGCACGGTCGAGCAGACGAGCGCCAAAAGCAGGGCGCGCGGGAGCCCGCGCCCTGGCGCGATCCCCTTTGACATCTGCGTTTCATGCGCCGGCATTAAGACAACCTAGTCGACAAAACTAAAATTGGAATGAAGTTCCGCAACGTTCGTAAAGGGGCCACAATCCAATTGTCTGAAACAGACCGGGCTTGGAATTCACACCTTTTGCGATTTCGCAAGAAAGTGTGATCCGTCTCACAGAGGTTCTGTCGAAATACCGGCCTTTGGCCGGCATGGAAACCGTTCGCGGGTAATAAACCCGCGGCGCTCCGGCGTTGACAAGCCTGCACGAAGCTTGATCATGCCGGACGCTGGCGATGTCTGGAGGGTGGTATGGCAATGCGCGCGGCTCGTGGTCTCTCTTTCCTTCTTCTCATCTTTTTCGCTCTGGGCGGGGCGGCTTTTGCCGCCGAAGCCCGGCGAATCGTAACAACCGACAATTCCGACTATTTCGGTTTCGACCTGAGGTCGGAGCAGAATGTCAGCCTCGACCAGTGCAAGACAACTTGCCTCGGCGATCCCGCCTGCCGGGCCTTCACCTACAACACCAAGGCCAAATGGTGTTTCCTCAAATCCGACTATAACCAGTTGAAATCCTTCACCGGCGCCGTCGCCGGCAAGGTCGCGAATGTCGATGGCGACCCGGATATCGGCGCCCCGCCGGCACTGGCCTTTTTCCCCAACTGGATGGCCGACCAGGCTCAGCAGTTCCGCAACAAGCTGACCGATCCTGCCTACGACAAGCCGACCGAGGGCCTTGCCGCCCTGCAAGCCGCCGCCGAGCAGGCGTCGCTTACCGGCGACCATCGCCTTGCCATGCAGAAATTCCAGGCCGCGGTCTCGGTCCTGCCCGATGACGGGGCGCTGTGGCTTGCGCTGGCGCGCGAGACGCTTGCCGTGCAGCCGGCGTCGAACACCACCGAACCCTCGACTTTCCCGATGAACGCCACCTCGGCGGCCTTCAACGCCTACAAGCTGGTGCGCACGGCAAAGACCCGGGCCGAGGCGCTGGCGTTGCTTGGCGCGGGCCTCGACAAGCGCGATCTCTACCGGCCGTCGCTGCAGGCCTATGAGGCGAGCCTTGCGCTGGTGAGCTCGCCGGCCGTCCAGGCCGATTATGCCGACCTCAAGGCGCGCAAGGGCTTTCGCGTCGTCGAGCACACCGTCGATGCCGATTCCTCCTTGCCGCGCATCTGTGCCCAGTTTTCCGAGGAACTGGTCAAGACCGGAGTCGATTATTCGCAGTTCGTGACGGTCGACAACGCCGCGCCCAAGGCCGTCGAGGCCAAGGACAAGCAGATCTGCGTCGAAGGCCTGGAACACGGCCAGCACTATGACGTGACCTTCCGCACCGGACTGCCGTCGGCGCTCGGCGAGACGATCGCCGCGCCCGTCGTGCTGTCGATCTACATCCAGGACCGTGCCCCGTCCGCCCGCTTCACCGGCGACAGCTTCGTGCTGCCGGCCGGCGCACGCCGCGGCGTTCCGGTCGTCACCGTCAACATGAACGCCGCCAAGATGACGCTCTACCGCATCGGCGATCGTTCGCTGGCGCAGCTTCTGTCCGGCTATCAGTTCCTGCATCAGCTCGATGGCTATGACATCTCCACCATTTCCGACCAGATGGGCGCGCCCGTCTGGTCGGGCACGCTCGATATCGCCAATGATCTCAATAAGGAGGTTACCACTTCGTTCCCGGTGGACGAGGCGATCCCGCAGCGCAAGCCCGGTGTTTATGTGCTGACCGCGCAGCCGGTCGACGACAAGAGCGACGACTATGGTTCACGCGCCACGCAGTGGTTCGTCGTCTCCGACATCGGCCTTTCCACCTACACCGGCCAGGACGGCCTCAACGTCTTTGCCCGTTCGCTGGGCTCGGCCAAGCCGACATCCGGCGCCGAACTGACGCTGCTTGCCAAGAACAACGAGATCCTCGGCACGGCGACCACCGATGCCGAGGGCCACGCCGTCTTCAATCCGGGCCTCACCCGCGGCGAAAACGGCATGGGGCCGGCCGTGCTGATGGCCAAGCAGGGCGACAACGACTTCGTCTTCCTCGACATGGGCAAGGCCGGCTTCGACCTGTCGGATCGCGGCGTCGAAGGGCGCGCCTCGCCGGGCGCGCTCGACGTCTATGCCTGGACGGAGCGCGGCATCTACCGCGCCGGCGAGGACGTGCATGTCGCGGCCCTTGCCCGCGACGGCGCCGCCAAAGCGGTCGAGAACCTGCCGCTCACCTTCATCTTCACCCGCCCCGACGGCGTCGAGAACCGCCGTATCGTCAGCAATGGCGAGTCCGCCGGCGGCCACGCCGTCGACCTGCCGCTCGAGGCCAACGCCATGCGCGGCACCTGGACGGTGTCGATCTACACCGATCCCAAGCAGTCGCCGGTCGCCAGCCAGATGTTCCTGGTGGAAGACTTCGTGCCGGATCGCATCGAATTCGACCTGACCGCCGACAAGAAGGAGATCGCCCAGGGCGAAACCGCCAATGCCACCGTCGACGGCCGCTTCCTCTATGGCGCGCCGGCCGCGGGCCTCGCGCTTGAAGGCGAGCTGACGCTGTCGACCACCAGTGCCCGGGACAGCTTCAAGGATTTCAGCTTCGGTCTGGCCGACGAGCAGTCGAGCGAGCCGACCGTCACGCCTCTCGCCAACCTTCCCGTGGTCGGCGACGACGGCAAGGCGACATTCCCGGTCACGATCGCCCAGTTGCCGTCGACCACCAAGCTGGTCAACGCCAAGGTCACCGTGCGCATGCGCGAGGCCGGCGGCCGCGCCGTCGAGCGGTCGCTCGACATCGGCGTTCGCCCGCAGCGCGACGTCATCGGCATTCGCCCGAATTTCGAGGGCGATGAGGTGCCGCAAGGCGGAACCGCCAAGTTCAGCATCATCGCCGTCGACCCGAACGGCAAGCGCGAGGACCTGAAAGGCGCGCAGTGGTCGCTGGTCAAGGTTGAGCGGAACTATCAGTGGTACCGTTCCAACAATTCCTGGAACTACGAAGCAGTGAACCTCACCAAGGCCGTTGCCAATGGCGCGGTCGACCTGAAGGCCGATGGCGAGGCGACGGTGTCGCTGCCCGTCGACTGGGGCCGCTACCGGCTCGAGGTCGAGACCGCCGATCCCGACGGTCCGGCGACCAGCTATGAGTTCGATGCCGGCTGGTATGTCGCCTCGACCACCACCGAGACGCCGGACGGCCTGGAGATCGCCCTCGACAAGGATACCTACGCCGCCGGCGAAGTTGCCAAGCTGAAGGTCTCGCCGCATTTCGCCGGCGAGTTGCTGGTCACCATCGGTGCCGAGAAGCTGTTGAAGACCGTCACCGCTTCGGTGCCGGCCGGCGGCAGCACCGTCGACATCCCTGTCGGCGACGACTGGGGCGCCGGCGCTTATGTCACCGCTACCTTGTTCCGGCCCGGCGACGCGCAGGAATCACGCATGCCGGCCCGCGCCATCGGCATCCAATGGCTGTCGGTCGATCCGAGCTCGAAGAAGCTCGCGGTCAGCTTGACGCCGCCGGAAAAAACCGTGCCGCGCCAGCAGCTGTCGATTCCGGTCGCCGTCAGCGGCGCCCAGGCGGGCAGCAATGCCTATGTGATGGTGGCTGCCGTCGACGTCGGCATCCTCAACCTCACCAACTACAAGGCGCCCGATCCGGAGGATTGGTTCTTCGGCCAGCGCATGCTGGGGCTGGAGATCCGAGACCTCTATGGACGCCTGATTGACGGCTCGCTCGGCACCATGGGCAAGATACGCACTGGCGGCGACGGGGCGAACATGCAGGCACAGGGCAGCCCGCCGACCGAAAAGTTGGTCGCCTTCTTCACCGGCCCGGTCGAGCTCGATGCAAACGGCAAAGCGCGCGTCGATTTCGACATCCCGCAGTTCAACGGCACCGTGCGCGTCATGGCCGTCGCCTGGACCAAGGATGCGGTTGGCCATGCCCAGACCGACGTCATCGTGCGCGATCCGGTGGTGATCACCGCAGGCCTGCCGCGCTTCCTGGCGCCGGGCGACGCGGCGACTATGCGCCTCGACATCGCCGACACCGAAGGCCCGGCCGGCGACTATGCGCTCTCGGTCACCACGACCGGCGACCTGTCGACCGGCGACAAGCCGCTGCCTGCGAAGCTGACGCTCGCCCAGGGCAAGCGCCAGTCGCTCACATTCCCGCTGGTCGCCAAGACCGCGGGCGATGCGTCGGTCACCATTAAGCTCGCGCATGCGGACGGCACGGAAGTCGAGCAGACGCTCTATCTGCCGGTGCGCCCGGCGCAGCTTCCGGTCACCAACCGCATGGTTGTCGACCTGAAGCCCCACGGCGGCTCGTTGCGCGTCGACAAGGAGCTGCTTGCCGCAAGCGTGCTCGACGGCGCTTCGGTCAGCGTCGGCGTTTCGCAGTCGTCCGCGCTCGACGTGCCGTCGCTCCTGATGTCGCTCGACCGCTACCCCTATGGCTGCGCCGAGCAGACCACCAGCCGCGCCATGCCGCTGCTCTATGTCAACGACATGGCCAAGGGCATCGGTATGGAGACCGATCCGGACCTGCATGGCCGCATCCAGGACGCCATCTACAAGGTGCTGTCCTATCAGGCGGCAAGCGGCAGCTTCGGCCTCTGGGGGCCTGGCTCCGGCGATCTGTGGCTCGACGCCTATGTCACCGAGTTCCTGACCCGGGCGCGCGAGGAAAAGTACGATGTGCCGGCGCTGGCCATGAACCAGGCGCTGAACAACCTGCAGAACTCGCTCGGCTACGACCAGGATGTCCAGGACAAGGGCAGCGAGATCGCCTATGCGCTCTACGTGCTCGCCCGCAACAAGAAGGCCTCGATCGGCGATCTGCGCTATTATGCCGACACGCAGCTCGAAGCCTTCTCCAGCCCGATGGCCGTCGCCCAGTTGGCGGCAAGCCTGGCGCTCTACGGTGACACGCAGCGTTCGGAAGCCACCTTCCAGACGGCGCTCAGGCTGGCGCAGTCGGAAACCGACTACGACTGGTACCGCTCGGACTACGGCTCGCGGCTGCGCGACGGCGCGGCGTTGCTGGCGCTGGCGGCGGAATCGAAGCCGGTGCCCAGCATCATGCCGCAGCTGATCAAGCTGGTGGGCGTGGCGCGCGCCGACACCCGCTGGACGAGCACGCAGGACGAATCCTGGATGCTGCTCGCCGCGCGGGCGCTGAAGGAAGGCAATGATTCCATCACGCTTTCCGTCAACGGCGCACCGCATTCGGGCGGCTATTCCGACCAGGTCGCCGGCAGCAACCTTGTCGACAGCCCGCTCACCATCGCCAACACCGGCGCGACTCCGCTGCAGGCGGTGGTGACTGCGGTGGCCGCGCCGGTCGAGCCGCTGCCGGCCGGCGGCGACGGCTTCACCATCGCGCGCACCTACTACAAGCTCGACGGCACCGAGGCCAATGTCACCGAGGCCAAGCAGAACGAGCGCTATGTGGTCGTGCTCAAGGTCTATGAGCAGAACAAATGGCCGTCGCGGCTCCTGATCACCGATCTGTTGCCGGCCGGCTTCGAGATCGACAATCCAGGCCTGGTTTCCAGCGCGCAATTGTCGAACTTCTCCTGGCTGGCGCAGACCGACGCCGCGCATCTGGAGTTCCGCGACGACCGCTTCGTCGCCGCCTTCAACCCCAATGAAGGCGACCACGACCGCAACATCACGCTGGCCTATGTCGTTCGCGCCGTGACGCCCGGCACCTACGCCCATCCGGCGGCAACGGTGGAGGATATGTACCGGCCGCAATATTCGGCCCGCACCGCCACCGGCGTGATGGAGGTGAAGGCCGAGTAGCGATGACAAGGTCGCCGATATCTCCCTTCTCCCCGTCTCTATACCGGGAGAAGGGGCCGGTTCACCCTCCGAAGCTGCAGCGTAGCTGCTGCGAAGGACGGGCAGGGCAATGAGGGGCAGCGCCATGCTCTCCAGGAAATTTCTGCGTCGAACAGCCATCGCCGGGATTTCTCTAGCCGGCTTCGCGGCGCTTTCGGTCGCTGCCCTCTGGGAACTCGACCGCGCTTTCCCGCCGCCGCTTCCGGCAAAGCTGACGGTCTCCACCGAGGTGCAGGACCGCGACGGACAGTTGCTGCGCGCCTTCGCGACGCCTGACGGCTATTGGCGGCTCGAGACCCAGCTCGACCAGGTCGACAGGCAGTTCGTCGACATGCTGGTGGCTTATGAGGACAAGCGCTTCTGGGATCACCACGGCGTCGACGTCCTGGCGCTCTGCCGCGCCGCCGGCCAGCTCGTCACCAGCGGCCATATCGTATCCGGCGGCTCGACCTTGTCGATGCAGCTTGCCCGGCTGATCGAGCCGCGCGACAGCCGCAGCGTCGGCTCCAAGCTCAAGCAGATGCTGCGCGCCATCCAGATCGAACGGCGGCTCACCAAGCAGGAAATCCTCGAGCGCTACCTGACGCTGGCGCCCTATGGCGGCAATCTCGAAGGCGTGCGCGCCGCCTCGCTCGCCTATTTCGGCAAAGAGCCGAAGCGGCTCACCGTGTCGGAAGCCGCCCTGCTCGTCGCCCTGCCGCAATTGCCGGAAAAGCGCCGGCCCGACCGCAATCTCGGCATTGCCCATGCGGCGCGTGACCGCGTGCTGACCCGTATGGTCTCGGCCGGCCTGCTCGGCGAACGCGAAGCCGCTCGCGCCGCGCTCGACGATGTTTCCGGCCTGCGCCGCAAGCTGCCGGCGCTGGCCGCGCATTCCTCCTATGCCATGCTGCCCAAGGCCGTGCCCAGCCGGCCGCTGCAGCTCACCATCCGCAAAAGCGTGCAGCAGGGGCTGGAACAGGTGGCACGAGATGCCGCCAGGAAGCTCGGGCCGAAACTTTCCGTCGCCATGGTCATGGCCGATGCGCGCACCGGCGACATTCTGGGCGAGGTCGGCTCGGCCGATTTCTTCGATGCCAGCCGCTCCGGCTGGATCGACATGACCAAGGTGGTGCGCTCACCCGGCTCGACGCTGAAGCCCTTCATCTATGGGCTGGCCTTCGAGCAGGGGCTGGTGGCGCAGGAGATGATCATCGAGGACAGCCCCGCCGATTTCGGCGGCTACCGTCCGAAGAATTTCGACATGGGTTACCAGGGCGATGTCTCGATCCGCCAGGCGCTGCAATTGTCGCTCAACGTACCGGCGATCCGCGTGCTCGACGCCGTCGGTCCGGCGCGGCTGACGGCGCGCTTCCGCCAGGCAGGCGTCAACCCGGTCCTGCCGGTCAACGAGGCGCCCGGCCTGGCGATCGGGCTTGGCGGCGTCGGCGTGACCTTGCGCGACCTGGTGCAGCTCTATACGGGGCTCGCCAATGGCGGCAAAATGCATACGCTGCATGACGGCACCGAGCCGGTCAATGCCGAGCGCACCACCGCCACGATCCTCGACGACCAGGCGGCCTGGCAGATCAACGACATCCTGTCCGGCGTGAAGCCGCCGGAAGGCGCCATGCAGCGCGGCATCGCCTACAAGACCGGCACCTCTTACGGCTATCGCGATGCCTGGTCCGTCGGCTTCGACGGCCGCTACGTGCTGGGTGTGTGGGTCGGCCGTGCCGATGCAAGCCCGATCCCCGGCCTGTCGGGCTTTGTCTCGGCGGCGCCCATCCTGTTCGAAAGCTTCGTCCGTTCCGGCCTTGCCGGCGTGCCATTGCCCGGCAGGCCGCCGGGCGTCTTCAACCCCAAGCGCGAGGAATTGCCGGTGACGCTCGCCCGCTTCGGCGCCGGCGCCGACGGTTTGGTGCAGGCGACCGTCACCGAGCCGGCGCCGACCATCATCTTCCCGCCCAATGGCGCCCGCGTCGATCTCGGCACCAACTCCGCCGAGGCCACGCCGCTGGTCCTGAAGCTCCAGGGCGGCCGCGCACCGTTCCGCTGGCTCGCCAACGGCAAGCCGCTTGCCGGCATCGACCGCCGCCGCACGGCGACCTGGCAACCCGACGGCACCGGCTACTCGACGCTGACCGTGATCGACGCGGCCGGACGCGCGGCGAGCGTGAAGGTGTTCGTTGAATAGAACGCGGCAAGCGATTCAGAAGATTGCGTTTTGCGCATTGTTTTCGGTCGCCGACACTCTCGCAGCTCGCGCCGATCCCCTGCCCGCCGGCTTCGTAAGACTGGCCGATATCGACCCGACCATTCGCCAGGATATCCGCTACGCCGGTCTTGAAAACTTCCTGCACCGCAAAGCCGACGGCTATGACGCGCCGGTCTGCATCCTGACCGCGCAGGCGGCGAAGGCGCTTTCCAGCGTCCAGAAAGCAATCGCCGCCAAAGGCCTGACGCTAGTCGTCTTCGACTGCTACCGCCCGGCGCGCGCGGTTGCCGATATGGGCAAATGGACGCGAGAAGGCGGCCGGCCCGACCCGCAATGGTATCCCACCGTCGAACGTGGCGATCTCATCGCCAAAGGCTATATCGGCGAGTTCTCCAGCCATTCTCGAGGCTCGACGGTCGACCTTGCTATCGCCAAGGCCGGCAATAAAAGCGCAGTTCATCCGGCCTGCGGTATGCCGAACACCGGCACGCTCGATTTCGGCACCGGTTTCGACTGCTTTGATCCAAAGAGCGAAACCGCCAGCGCCTTGATCGGCGCCGAAGCCGCCGCAAACCGCAAAACGCTGCTGACCGCCATGCGCGCCGCCGGCTTTCGCAACTATGCGCGCGAATGGTGGCACTTCACGCTGGCCAAAGAGCCGTTCCCCAAACAGCGCTTCGATTTTCCGGTGACCGCCAACTAGCGCCGGCCTTGCCCGGCAACCGGCTGCGCCTAGTTAGCCCGGCTGGCAAGGAAATGGTCGCTGTCCGAAATTGAGGAAGATATTTCCTCGATCAGGAGAGGTTCGGCGAAAAATTGCTTCGAGGCGGCGAAAAAGGCAACATTCAATGCATCTAAATTCTATAAACTCGGTAGAGTTCGTGCAGTTCAACGGAGACGGGAATGACCAAACCTCATTTCAGGAAACTGCTCGGCGCCCTGGTCGCCACATCCGTCCAATTCGGCACGCTCGGTTTTGCGTTTGCCGACACGACCATTCTGAATGTGTCCTACGACCCGACACGTGAACTCTACAAAGCCTATGACGAGGCGTTTGCCGCGCACTGGAAGGCTGAGACCGGCGAAACCGTGACCATCCAGCAGTCGCATGGCGGTTCCGGCGCGCAGGCCCGGGCGGTGATCGACGGCCTCGACGCCGACGTCGTCACGCTGGCCCTCGAAGGCGACATCAACGCCATCGTCTCGAAGACGAAGAAGATCAACCCGGATTGGCGCACGAAGTTCGAGAACAACTCGGCGCCTTACACCTCGACCATCATCTTCCTGGTGCGCAAGGGCAATCCCAAGGGCATCCACGACTGGAGCGATCTGGTGAAGGACGACGTCCAGGTGATCACGCCGAACCCGAAGACGTCCGGCGGCGCCCGCTGGAACTATCTTGCCGCCTGGGCCTACGCAAACGCCAATGACGGCAACGACGAAGCCAAGACCAAGGAGTTCGTCGGCAAGCTTTATGCCAACGTCCCGGTCCTCGATACGGGCGCGCGCGGCTCGACGGTGACCTTCGCGCAGAAGGGCCTGGGCGATGTGCTGATCGCCTGGGAGAATGAAGCCTATCTCGCGCTCGATGAATTCGGCGCCGACAATTTCGACATCGTCTACCCGCCGACCTCGATCCTGGCCGAGCCGCCGGTCGCGGTCGTCGACGCCAATGTCGATGCCAAGGGCACGCGCAAGGTCGCGGAGGCCTATCTGGGCTGGCTCTATTCCAAGGAAGCGCAGACCATCATCGCCAAGAACCACTATCGCCCGGCCAAGCCCGACCTGGTGCCGGCCGAGGACCTTGCCAAGCTGCCGGCAATCAAGCTGGTCACCATCGACGACCCGCAATTCGGCGGCTGGAAGAAAGCGCAGCCTTACCATTTCGGCGACGGTGGTATATTCGACCAGATCTACAAGCCGGCGCAGTGAGGCCGGACGGCCGGTGAGCCTCGGGCATGCCGGCGGAATGCAACTGCGCAAAGCCATTCTGGTTTGAATAGAAGGGACGATCCAGAACAGCATGACCACAGCACCCGTCAAGCCGGGGTGGCGATTCAGGCAGCCGAGTGTCATTCCGGGTTTCGGACTGACGCTCGGCTTCTCGCTTGCCTACCTCACGCTCATCATCCTGATCCCGCTTTCGGGGCTGGTCTGGCGCTCGACCGCGCTCGGCTGGGCCGATTTCTGGGCAATCGCCGCTGACCGGCGCACCCTCAACGCGCTGAAGATAAGCTTCGGCACCGCCTTCCTGGCGGCTGTCGTCAACGTCGTGTTCGGCACGATCGTCGCCTGGGTGCTGGTGCGCTACCGTTTCCCCGGGCGCCGCATCGCGGATGCGATGGTCGACCTGCCCTTCGCCCTGCCCACGGCCGTGGCCGGCATCGCGCTCACCACGCTCTATGCGCCGAACGGCTGGATCGGTCATCTCCTGATGCCGCTCGGCATCAAGGTCGCCTACACGCCGCTCGGCATCGTCGTCGCGCTGGTGTTTATCGGCCTGCCCTTTGTCGTGCGCACCGTCCAGCCGATCATGGAAGAGATCGACAAGGAGGTCGAGGAAGCAGCCGCCACGCTCGGCGCCAACCGTTTCCAGATCATCACCCGCGTGCTCTTCCCGGGCCTGGCGCCGGCGATCATCACCGGCTTCTCGCTCGCCTTCGCGCGCGGCGTCGGCGAATACGGCTCGGTCATCTTCATCGCCGGCAACCTGCCCTTCAAATCCGAGATCGCGCCGCTTCTGATCGTGATCAGGCTCGAGGAATACAATTACGAGGCGGCGACTGCGATCGCCGCGATCATGCTGGCGCTGTCCTTCCTGATGCTTCTGATCGTCAACCTCGCACAGACATGGAGCCGCAAGCGCTATGGCTGATCCCGAGATCAAATCCTACGAACTGCATCACGAGAGCCAGTCGGCCGCCGTGACCGAAAGCCGGCCGATCAAGGCCGTGCTGATGGCGATCGCCCTTGCCTTCCTCGCCGTCTTCCTGCTCCTGCCGCTGATCGTTGTCTTCCACGAGGCGCTCGCCAAAGGCATCGGCGCCTACACGGAAGCCCTTTCCAGCCCCGACACGCGCTCCGCCATCCGCCTGACCTTGCTTGTGGCGGCGATCTCGGTGCCGCTCAACGTCGTCTTCGGCATCTCGGCCGCCTGGGCGATCGCCAAGTTCGAGTTCAAGGGCAAGGCTTTCCTGACCACCCTCATCGACCTGCCCTTCTCGGTGTCGCCGGTCATCTCGGGCCTGGTCTATGTGCTGCTCTTCGGCGCGCAGGGACTGCTCGGCGCCTGGCTGAAGGCGCATGGCATCGTCATCCTCTTCGCCGTGCCCGGCATCGTGCTAGCTACCATTTTCGTCACCTTCCCCTTCGTCGCGCGCGAGCTCATTCCGCTGATGCAGGAACAGGGCAATGGCGACGAAGAGGCGGCGCTTTCGCTGGGTGCCAGCGGCTGGCAGGCCTTCTGGTATGTGACACTGCCCAACGTCAAATGGGGACTGCTCTACGGCGTGCTTCTGTGCAATGCGCGCGCCATGGGCGAGTTCGGCGCAGTCTCGGTGGTGTCGGGCCACATACGCGGGCTCACCAACACCATGCCGCTGCATGTCGAGATCCTTTATAACGAATACAACGCCGTCGGCGCCTTTGCCGTCGCGTCGCTGCTCGCCGGCCTGGCGCTGGTGACGCTGGTCTTGAAAACGCTTCTCGAGATGCGCTACGGCGCCGAGATCGCCGCGACGCGCGGACACTGAACACTACCTGTCGCCCAAGAGTTGCCTGGCAATTTGGGAACAACGACAGCATAAACGGACTGAGGGATTTGCATGGAAGTTCGCGTCGTCAATGTGCGCAAGGAGTTCGAGCGGTTTCCGGCGCTCCACGACGTGTCGCTCGACATCAGGTCCGGCGAGCTGATCGCGCTGCTCGGGCCCTCGGGCTCCGGCAAGACGACGCTGCTTCGCCTGATCGCCGGCCTGGAACGGCCGACCAAAGGTGCGATCTTCTTCGGCGACGAGGACGCCTCGCAGAAGTCGATCCAGGAGCGCAATGTCGGCTTCGTCTTCCAGCATTACGCGCTGTTCCGCCACATGACCGTTGCCGACAACATCGGCTTCGGCCTGAAGGTCCGGCACGGCGCCGCAAGGCCCTCGGGGCAGGAAATCCGCCGCCGGGCGCTCGAACTGCTCGACCTTGTCCAGTTGTCTGGTCTGGAAAAGCGCTATCCGGCGCAGCTTTCCGGCGGTCAGCGCCAGCGCGTGGCTTTGGCGCGCGCTATGGCGATCGAGCCCAAGGTGCTTCTGCTCGACGAACCCTTCGGGGCGCTCGACGCGCAGGTTCGCCGTGAGCTTCGCCGCTGGCTGCGCGAGATCCATGACCGCACCGGCCACACCACCGTCTTCGTAACGCATGACCAGGAAGAAGCGCTGGAGCTCGCTGACCGCGTCGTCGTCATGAGCCAGGGCCGCATCGAGCAGGTCGGCACCGCCGATGATATCTACGACACACCGAACTCGCCCTTCGTGTACTCCTTCATCGGCGAGTCGAGCTCACTGCCGGTCAAGGTCGAGAACGGCGAGGTCTGGATCGCCGACCGGCCGATCGGGCTCTCGGCGCCGCATGCGCCGTCCGGCGAGGCGGTTCTCTATTTCCGTCCGCACGATGTCGACCTGCTCGACGGCTGCAGCGGCTGCATCGCCGGCACGGTTGCCGCCAGCCGCCGCGTCGCCGGCACCAGGCGCGTCGAGCTCGAGGTAGGCGGCGAGCGCCAGCGCGTCGAGATCGAGCTGCCGGTCGACCATCCCGCGGCGCAGAAGAGCCGGGTGGCCTTCAGGCCGCGTCGCTGGAAGCTTTTTCCGGCTTCCTGAGCTGACTTTCACCCCGACGCCAGCGCCCGAGCCTGGCGCCATCTACGAATCTGCTTGGAAGAACATCCTAGAAAAGAATTGTTTTGGCGATATATTTTCCAGAGCTTCGCTCGCCTCCCGGAGCCCGTGCCTCCTCGCACCAGGCTTTCACGACTAGGGTAGGCCTTAGCTTTGATCTATTTCCAAGGAGCCTGTTTTCATGAAGCGTCTATTGCTCGGCATCGCGGCTGTTGCCGGTCTCGTCCTCGCGTCCTCCCAAGCCTGGTCGGCCGACAAGCTTTTGAATGCATCCTATGACGTCGGCCGCGAGCTGTTCGTCGACATTAACAAGGCTTTCATCGCCAAGCACCCCGGTGTCACGGTCGACCAGTCGCATGCCGGCACCTCGGCGCAGGCGCGCGCGATCGCCGAAGGCCTTGGCGCCGATGTCGTCACCTTCAACCAGGTCACCGATGTCGACTTCCTGGTCAAGAAGGGACTGATCTCAGCCGATTGGCAGAAGGATTTTCCGGATAACGCCTCGCCCTTCTATTCGCTGCCGTCCTTCTTGGTGCGCGCTGGCAATCCCAAGCATATCAAGGACTGGAACGATCTGGTGCGTGACGACGTGCAGGTGATCTTCCCGAACCCGAAGACATCCGGCAATGCGCGCTACACCTATCTTGCCGCCACCGCTTACGCCAAGGAAGCCTTCAAGGGCGACGACGCCAAGGTGAAGGAATTCATCACCAAGCTGTTCAACAACGTGCCGATCTTCGACACTGGCGGCCGCGCCGCCACCACCACTTTCGTCCAGCGCGAGATCGGCGACGTGCTGATCACCTTCGAGTCGGAGACACGCGGCATTCGCAAGGAATATGGCGACGACAAATTCGAGCAAGTCACGCCTTCCGTCAGTCTGCTCGCCGAGTTCCCCGTGGCGATCGTCGACAAGGTTGCCGACGAGCATGGCAGCCGTGATCTCGCCAAAACCTATCTCGACTTCCTCTACACGCCGGACGGCCAGGAGATCGCCGCCGGGAACGGCTTGCGGGTTCGCGATGCGACGGTGGCCGCCAAGCACAAGGCCGACTTCCCGGACGTCCGGCTGCTGACGGTTGAGGAAGTCTTCGGCGGCTGGGACAAAGTACAGAAGGAGCATTTCGCCGCCGGCGGACTGCTCGATCAGGCCTACGGTAGCCGCTGAGCCGCCCTACAATCAGGAAGCGCAGGAAAGCCGGCTTTAGCCCGCTTTCTCGTTTGAGTCCGCCGGCATTTCGCGGGGGAAATCTGGCGTCCAACGTGAAAAACGTTACGAAGAATCAACGCGTTTGTGCCTAAGCTGCCGGGCAAATTATTGGGCCAGGCGGTCAACTGTCATGATTTGCACACAAACAACCGCCAGATGCAGGCGCATTGGGGTTTGATGAATTGAATCGGGCATGCTGACCAAAAAAGGCAAATACGGCCTCAAGGCCCTCGTGCATCTTTCCGGCCTGCCGGCTGGCCAGCTTGCATTCGTCAACGACATTGCCGTCGCCAACAACATCCCGAAGAAATTCCTGGATGCTATCCTGGGCGAGCTGCGCAATGCCGGTTTCGTCCAGAGCCGCAAGGGAAAGGAAGGCGGTTACCGCCTCGCCCGGCCCGCTTCCGAGATCAAGATCGGCCATGTCGTGCGCGTGCTCGACGGGCCGCTGGCGCCGATCCCCTGCGCCAGCCGCACGCAATACCAGCGCTGCGAGGATTGCGATGAGGCCACCTGCCAGGTCCGCCACATGATGCTGGAAGTGCGCCAGGCGATCGCCGAGGTGCTGGACAACCGCAGCCTCGCCGCCATGCGCGACGCCGACAACGATGACTTCCCGGCGGAACTCACGTCTCAGATTTGAGGCAAGCGTGCAGCGGCCAGGATCGGCCACTTCGCCACAGGCTTCCGCCCGCAAATTGCGCCAAACGACAAGCCGCGGCCCTGACCTGTCGCCCTCGGTTGCCAGTCAACCGCGGACGCAGTAAAGCGGCTGGAGGATGAAACAGGGCTCTGACGCATGAGGCTGCCTTGGCTTGGCAATTCCCGCAGGGCCAGCCGGCAGCCATCGTCGAACGACATCTATCATACTGAAATCACCGCCGACGTGCCGGTGCCGGAGCGGAACGAGTCCGTTCGCTTCTTCAGCCGCAAGGTTACCCGCCGCGGAAGACTACGCCGCTTTACCAATCGGGACCTGCGCGAGAGCCTGCTGTCCTGTTTCTATCTCGGCGTCGCGGCGATGCTGCCGGTCTCCTGGTGGAGCCCGATCTGCGGCTGGGTGTCCGGGCTCAGGCGCAAGCGCCATTTCCGCAAGGACTTTGCCCGTTACGACATCGCGGTGAGAGCCGTGCTCGGCAATACCGTCGACACGAAAAGCCTGTTCGAGGCGCTACTCGCCGCCATTCACCGCCGGCGGCTGACGCTTGCGGCGCATCTCGTCGCCGGCTGGCGCTGGTCGCCGGCGATCCGGCTCGAAGGCCTCGAGGCGCTGCAACAAGCCCTGCGCAATGGGCGCGGCGCCATCATATGGTGCGACCAGTTCACGGCCCAGACGATCATGGGCAAGCGCGCCCTGCATGAGGCTGGCGTCGATACCCATCAGGTGAGCGCGCAATACCACGGCTTCTCGCCGAGCAAGTTCGGCCTGCGCGTGATCAACCCGCCGCTGGTCAAGGTCGAGAACCGCTTCCTGAAAAGCCGGATCGTCTTTGAGCGCACCGACGCCTATCAGGTCACCACCCGCATCCAGAAGGTGCTGAAAGCAAACGGCGTGGTGCTGATGACCAACACCATCTATGCCGGCTCCGCCTTCACCGAGGCAGCCATGGGCGAGTGCGGCTGGACCCACCTCGCCTCGGCGCCGGCAAACTTCGCTGCGCGCGCGGGCGCTGCGCTGTTTCATATGGCGACCATCGAGACGGCGCCTTTTCGCCAATATCGGGCGATCGTCAGAGAGCTGAGCGCGAGCCCAGAGGCGCCCGCATCGCCTGCCAAGGACACGACAGGGAAGAACCTCGTCGTTCAGGCGGGATTTATCCTGTCGAAGCGCGACCAGATGCTGGAGACGCTCAAACTCTGTCCTGAGCAGATGATAGCCTGGTCGAGCGCCGTGCGGCTGACGGAGCGGCCAACCGAGGCCGCGATCGGCAACGAGGGCGCCTGAAGCCTCTGTCCGGTGCGTATTGTGAAAATCACCGACGCGCGTGGACGACTTCTTTCACGATCCCGGCAACACTTCGCGTTCCGTCGATCGTTACCGCCTGTTCGTCCGCGGCCGGCTCTTCCAATGTGGCGAACTGGCTGTCGACCAGGCTTGCGGGCATGAAATGCCCCTTGCGGTTGGCGACCCGCCGCCAGGCGGTCTCGCGATCGATCTTGAGATAGAGGAAGACCATACCGGGGCAGAAGCGGCTTAGCCGGTCACGATAGCTTCGCTTCAGCGCCGAGCACGCCGCCACTGGTTTCCGCCCGCCGGCAACGGAGGCCGCGATGCGCTCGCCTATGGCGTCGAGCCAGCCCGCGCGCAGCGCGTCCGTCAGCGGCTCGCCGCGCGCCATGCGCGCCACATTCTCCGGCGGATGAAAGCGGTCGCCTTCGATGAAGTCGGCGCCCAGCGCCTCGGCGAGCGCCTCGCCGACGGCCGTCTTGCCACAACCGGCAACACCCATCACGATGATGGCCGGCGCCGTCCGAAGATCGTTCATGCGAAGCTCCGGGGTCTGCCGTCTTGCGCTCGCCTCATGCACGGTCAGCGGCTTGCCGGCGCGCGCCCGTAAAGCAGAAGCATGGCGACGATGACGACGCCATAGATGATCTGCCGCCCCGCTTCCGGCATCTGCATGACCGAGAGGATGGATTGCAGGAGAGTAATCAGGATCACGCCCGCCACCGTGCCAAGATAGGAGCCGCGCCCGCCCAGGATCGATGTGCCGCCGAGCACGACCGCGGCGATGGACGGCAGGAGATAGGCATCGCCCATCGACTGCGCCGCCTTCGACGCATAGCCGGCCAAAAGCACGCCGCCAAAGGCCGACAGCCCGCCTGAGACGGCGAAGGCGACCATCACGATGCGGCGCGTGTCGATGCCGGAAAGGTAGGCAGCGCGCTCGCGATTGCCGATCCCGTAGACGGCGCGGCCGAAACTGGTGCGGGTCAGAGCGAAGACCATCGCGGCGCCGATCAGCGCCCAGATGATGACGGCATTGGGAACGCCCGGAATGGTGAAGCCGGTCGCCAGATATCGCATCGCGGCGGTCGCCGAATCCTGCGGCGAGAAGCCGCCTGTGTAGACCACCATCAGCCCTTGAGCGACGGCGTTGGTGGCCAAGGTTATGATCATCGAGGGGATGCGCAAATAAGCGACACCGATGCCGTTGACGATGCCGATCGCCACGCCGCACAGCACGCCGAAGGGGATGGCGAGAGCAATGCCGACCGGCCCGTAGGCCGCGGCCGCGCAGGCCATCATGGCGCCTGCCGCGACGGACCAGGGCACAGAGAGGTCGATCTGGCCGAGCAGGATGACCAGCATCATGCCGGTTGCGATGACGCCAAGGAAGGACGCGACCTTCAACTGCTGCAGCAGATATTCCGGCGACAGGAAGCTGCGCGAGTAGAGGCTGCCGAGCAGCAGCAGGATGACGATGCAGGCGAAGGCCGTCAGCACCGCCGGGTCGGCGCGCCGGATGAATTTCGGCATGCGGCCGGCGATGCCGCCCATGATGCCGCCAAGCGTCGTTTCGCTCACAGGAACCACTCCAGCCGGTTGCGTACCCGAAACAGCGCGAAGGCGCCGAGGCTGACCGCGATCAGCAGGATAACGCCCTGGAACAGCGGCTGCCAGAGCGGATCGAAGTCGAAGACGAACAGGAGGTCGCCGATGGTGCGGAAGGCAAGCGCGCCAAAGATCGCGCCGATGGCGCTGCCCTTGCCGCCGAACAACGACACGCCGCCGAGCACGACCGCCGCGATCGAGAACAGCGTGTAGGCATTGCCGCTCGCATAGGCCGCCTCGCCCGTATAGGTGAAGAAGGTTAGGAACAGGCCGCCGATGGCCGCAAGCAGGCCGGCAAGCGTGTATGCCAGAAACTTGCCCCTGCGGATCGGCACGCCAGACATGTAGGCCGCGGTCTCCGATGAGCCCGCAGCATAGGCAGCGCGCCCAAGTTCGGAGCGACTGAACGGCACCCAGACGATAAGGACGATGACGAGCAGCGCCACGAGGCTTGCCGGCACCACGCCGAAGAAACGCCCGGTCAGGAAATCCGCGAGGTCCTCGTTGACCGAGCCGCCCGGCACGGGGCGCAAAAGCAGCGCCAGGCCGAAAAAGACGGCGCCCGTGGCGATGGTGGCGACGATCGGCTGCAGCCGGCCGTAGATGACGATGGCACCGTTGACCGCCCCGCAGATGAGCCCGGTTCCGAGCACCGCCAACACGCCGAAGGTCGTCTCCAGGCCGGTGCCGACCACCAGCCAGGAAGCCATACAGTTGGTCAGCGTGAAGATCATGCCGACGGAAAGGTCGATGCCGGCGGTGATCACCACCAATGTCTGCGCCATGGCGACGAAGGCGAGCAGCACACCTTTGTTGGCGGCGGTCTGCACGACATTGGCGGTGAAGCCCGCCGGGTGGTTGGCGCTGTAGATGGCGAACATGACGATGAAGATGCCGAAGGCCAGAAGCGTTCCGCGCTCCTCGGCCAGCCAATAGCGCCAATCCTTCACGCCTTTCCTCCCACCCCGGTGCGGCGGTCGTCGCCATGGATGTTGAGCGCGGTGGCGATCAACGCGTGCTCGGTGATCCCCTCGCCGACCAGTTCGCGTTTGATCGCACCGTCATAGAGCACCAGCACGCGGTCGCAGCAGCCGATCAGCTCGTCATAGTCCGTCGAATAGAACAGGATCGCGGCGCCCGCATCCGCCAGCTTGCGCATCAGCTGATAGAGCTCCTGCTTGGTGCCGACATCGATGCCGCGAGTCGGATCGTTGAGCAGGATGATGCGCGGCTGCCGCATCAGCCATTTGGCAATCACCACCTTCTGTTGGTTGCCGCCCGACAGGGCTCCGACGGGAATGTCGAGCCCCGCCGTCTTGATCGCCAGCAGCCCGACCATGTCGTCGATCAGGCGCTGTTCGGCGGCGCGGTCGATAATGCCCGCTTTCGACAACCTGTCGAGCGCCGCGAAGGACAGGTTCTCGCGCACCGTCATCGGCAGCATCAGTCCTTCGGTCTTACGATCCTCAGGGATCAGCGCCATGCCGATGCGGCCATGGCTGGCCGCGGTCGGGCTGGCGATCGAAACCGGCTTGCCGTCGATCAGCACCTCGCCGCGCAGGCCGCGCAGCACGCCGAAAAAGGCCAACAGCAATTCGCGCTGACCTTGCCCATCAAGGCCGCCCAGGCCGACGACTTCGCCGGCCCTGACGCTCAACGAGATGTTGTCCAGCCGGTCGGCCCAGGAGAGATTGCGCGCTTCGAGCACCGGCGCGGCGGCCGAGGCGGCAACGGGTTTCGGCGGGAAGATATGGCTGTATTCGCGGCCGATCATCAACTCGACCACCTCATTGTCGCTCTTCGAGCCGGCGGGGTAGCTGGCGACATTGCGGCCGTTGCGGAACACCGTGCAATGGTCGGCGAGTTCGGCGATCTCGTTCATGCGATGCGAGATATAGAGCAGTGCCAGTCCTTCCGAGCGCAGCCGCTTCAACACCGCGAAGACCTTGGCGACATCCGCCGCCGTCAGCGCCGAAGTCGCTTCGTCGAGGATCAGGATGCGCGGCTTGCGGGCGAGCGCCTTGGCGATCTCCACCATCTGCCGGCGCGACAGCGGCAGGTCCTTGACCAGGGCGCGGGGATGGATGTCGGAGGCACCGGCGCGTGCCAGCGCTTCCTTCGCGATGCGCCGCTGCGCCTTGCGGTCGATCATGCCGAAGCGCTTCGGCGGATCGGAAATGACGATGTTGTCGGCGACGCTCAATTCCGGGATCAGCGACAGTTCCTGGAAAATGCAGACGATGCCGGCCTGATTGGCCGCGGCCGGCGATGCAAATGTCACCTCGCGGCCGTCCAAGCTCATGGCACCTTCATCCGGCGCGACGACACCAGCCATGACCTTGATCAAAGTCGATTTGCCGGCGCCGTTCTCGCCGAGAATGGCGTGGATGCTGCCGGCCGTGACGGTGAGATCGGCCTTTTCCAGGGCGCGCACACCGCCATAGCGCTTGGATATGCCTTCCATGCGGAAGAGCGGAGCCGCGCCGTCCATCTGCCCTCCCCGGGCCGGTTCGTGATTGGCATCAAGCGCCGGCGTCGCGATTTTCGCGACGCCGGCGTGTCAAACTATTTGTTTTCCTTGGTCTGGCCCATAATTTCCTGCGCGGTGAAATTGATGCCGCAGGTCGGGAAGGAATTGCCGACGAAGAAATTGTCGGACTGGTCGGGGAAGAAATCCTGCCCCGCCTTGAAGTTCGGATCCTCGACGACGGCCAAAGGCAGCTTGATCGACTGCGGCACGACATTGCCTTCGAGCGCGGCAATCGCCGTCTTGATGGCGACGGCAACCTGGGCCGGGCCGGTACCCGCGGACGAGCATTTCAGCCCGTCGGCTGCATGCGCGGCACAGAATTTGCGGAAGCCGTTTTCCGTCTCGCCGCCGAACGGCACGAACGGATGCTTGGCGTCGATCATCGCCTGCACGATCCCGGTGTCGCCGCCTTGCCCTGTGATGCCGTCGAACGGTCCACTGGTGGCGATCGCGTCGGCCGTGGCTTTCTGCGCCACGCCGTCATCCCACTTGCCGACGACCTCGGTGACGTTCCATTTCTTGCCCGAGCCATCGAGCACCTCGTGGATACCCTTGTGGCGATCGGTGTCGACGGAAGTGCCGGCAACGCCGCGCACCTCGAGTACCTTGCCGCCGTTCGGCACATGCGAGACCAGCCATTTGCCCCAGAGCTCGCCGAGGCCTTTCTGGTCGACATTGACATTGATGGCGTCCTTGGTGTCGAGGATGTTGTCGAAGGCGACAAGCACGACGCCTGCTTCCTTGGCGCGCTTGATGACCGGTCCGAAGGCGGTCGGATTTTGTGCGTTCACGACGATCGCATCGAAGCCGGAATCAATGAAGTTGTTAATCGCCGAGATCTGCGCCGGCACATCTTCACCGGTCGATACGACCTTGAATTCCTTGAGTTTCTTGGCGACATCGGGCTGCGCCGCATAGGCCTTGGCGGTCTGGATCATCTGAATGCGCCAAGTGTTCGCTATGTAGCCGTTGGCGAGCGCGATGCGGTAGGGCCCTTCCTTCTTCGGATATTTGAAAAATTGCGTGTCGGCCGCCCAAGGCGCAAAGCAGCCCGGCTCCGCCCCAGGCCCTTTGACCACTTCAGGACCGGCGATCGCCGATGAACCCAGCATGACGAATGCAGTGGCGGCAATGACGCCGCCAACGAGTGACTTGATCATCGATATTCCTCCCAGTTGCAGTTCTGCTTGTTTATGAAGTCTGGCGCTGTCGTTCGGCGTACTTCGCCGTCGAGCAGCCTAGCGAGCGGTCTGCGCCGCCCTGATCCTCCTCTCCCCCTCACCTATGCGCGACATTTAGAACGTTATCATATTATCCATAATAAACAAGCGAGCGCCTGTTGCTTATGTATAATAAACAAGCTCGATTCCGAGTTAATGTCGATTTTACAGACAAATGGTAGCGCTACCCATGTGAGGCTGTAAAGCGCCATGTTTCATCATCTTGGTATTCTCAGCGCGCGGTGCTCTCGCGCCGCATGAGCTCGAAACCAAGGTCGACGATCCGCTGTTCCGGACGGCTTCCAGTGATCGCCGACAGCGCCATGGCGACGGCGCGGGTGCCGATTTCATAGCGGTGCGTCCGCACGCTGGTGATCGAAGGAAACGACACCTGCATCATGTCGAGATCGTTGAACCCGACAATGCCGATCTGCTTGGGCACGTCGATCGAGGCGCGACGGCATTCGAACAGGACGCCGAGCGCGATATCGTCATTGTTGCAGAACACGCCGTCCAGCGTCGGCATCTTGGCCAGCGCGTCGCGGAACAGCTCGCGCCCGAGGCTCACGCTTGATGGCACGGGCGTTGTGGTGATCAGCCGCGGATCGAACAGACCGGCGGCCTCCATGGCGGCGCGGTAGCCGGCAAGGCGCCGCTGCGAGCGCGGATCCATCCTGGCGCCGATGAAGCCGATCTTGAGGTATCCGGCTTCAAGGAGGTGCTCGGCCGCCGTCCTGCCGCCGTCGAAATGCGAGAAGCCGACCATCATGTCGACCGGGTCCGGCCCGGTCTCCATCACCTGCACCACCGGACAGCCGGCATTCTCCAGCAGTCGTCGCGCGCCGGGGGTCTGGTCGATGCCGGCCACGATCAGCGCCGCCGGTCGTTGCGATCCGAAAACCTGCAACAGCCGTTCTTCCTCGAGGCCAGAATAATGGGTGTTGCCGATCTGGATGCGGAACGGACTGTCCGACAGGCTGTCATAGATGCCGCGTACCACTTCGGCGAAGACGTTGTTGGTCAGCGAAGGCACCAGCACGCCGAATACTTCGGCGCGCGCCGAGGCAAGCGCGCGGGCGTTCGGGTCGGGCACGTAGCCGAGTTCGTCGACCGCGGCCTGTATCTCCCGGCGAAGGTCCTCCGACACCCGTCCGGGCTCGCGTAACGCGCGCGACACGGTGATGGCGCCGACGCCGGCCTTGCGCGCGACATCGGCGATGGTCGGACGGCCGCCGCCGCGACGGGAGCGCGGCTTGGTCAACGCCTTGTCCCCCTGCCTTCGACGTGCGGCTGCACCATCAGGACCGGCATCCGTATCATCGCGCCACCAAGTCAGCCCGCCAAGTCAGCATTGCCGATTGGCGTCGCGCATGCGTCAACCGTTGTCAAGCAAGCCGATGTCGGCGCCGAGGTCCGTCAGGCGACCGCCGTGACGCTGCGGTTGGCTTTCCACATCAATAGCGCGATGGCCGCAAGGTTGACGAGGTTCCAGCCGATGCCATTCAGGAAAGCTGCCGCGTAAGACCCGGTAAGATCATAGATCCAGCCCGACATCCAGCCGCCCACCGCCATGCCGAAGATGGTCGCCATCAGGACGATGCCGACGCGCCGGCCGGCTTCCTTCGCCGGCATGTAGTCGCGCACGATGATGGCGTAGCAGGGCACGATGCCGCCTTGCGACAGGCCGAACACCAGCGAGACGACATAGAGCGAGGCAAGCCCGTCGAAGGGGATGTAGAAGAGCAGCGACACGCATTGCAGCGCGGAGCCGATGAGCAGCGTCTTCACCGCGCCGATGCGGTCGGCGAGAAAGCCCGAGCCGATCCGGCTGACAACGCCGGCCGCCAGCATAATCGACAGCATGTCGGCGCCGCGCGCGACGCCGTAGCCGAGATCCATGCAATAGGCGACGATATGCACCTGCGGCATCGACATAGCCATGCAGCAGCCGAAGCCGGCAATCACCAGCAGGACCTGCAATTGCGAGGGCGACAGCGAGGTCGGCTGCACCGGTCGCGCGCGAGGCGTGCCGGAGATGCCCTCATGCGGTGCGCGCCGGCGCAGCATCAGGACCAGCGGCACCATAGTGATGAGGCAGATGACCCCGATCACCGCATAAGTGACGCGCCAGCCATGGCCTTGCATCACATAGGGCATGATCGTCGGCCAGACCGCCCCGGCAATGTAGTTGCCGGACGCCGCCACCGTCACCGCAACGCCGCGACGCCGGTTGAACCAGTGCGAGACGTCGGCGATCAGCGGCCCGAAGATCGCCGAACAGCCGACACCGATCAGCAGGCCTTGCGCGAGCGTGACGCCCAGAATCGAATTGGCGAGCGACGCCAGCAGAAATCCCGCGCCTAGCGCGAGCGAAGCGGCGAGCGCCGGTATCCAGTATCCAAAGCGATCGATGGCGCGCCCGATCACCACGTTGCCTGCGGCAAAGCCCACCATGGTCGCCGTAAAGGGCATCGAGGCCGCGGCGCGATCGATGCCGAATTCGGCCTGCACCGCGGGCAGGACCACCACCACCGCCCAGGTGCCGACGCCGCCGATCGTCGCCAGCAGCAAGGAAATCCCGAGCCGCGTCCATGCATAGAAGCTGTCTATGCCGGCGTTGTTTGCCGCGTTTCCTGGAAGTGTCGTCACGGCGTCTCCTGTCCGCGATTTCTTCGAGATCGCGTGTTCGAGCGCACTATCGGCCCTTTTTCTGAGCCAAGCAGCGCCACGACGGGCAAATCCGTGGCTCCAGAGCCGGGAACCCGCCTCGCCTCACCGAGTTTGCCTCAGAGCAATTCCAGGAAAAGTGTTCGACGGTTTTCCGTCCGGAATTGCGTAGAAACAAAGAGATGGAGCGGTTCGGCGGTAAATGCTGAAGCACTCCAGCAAGGAGTTTTCGCCATGACCGCCAAAAAGAAATGGTCGGCCGATGTGACCGAGCACAGCGACGCGCTCGATCTCGAGGAGCACGTCTTCGAATCCGACGACGCCAAGAAGATAGCCGCCTCGCTGAAGCGCTCGGCCGAGCACAGCGACCGCCGCAAGGCCGAGCCGTTCCAGTCCGCCATGTCGATGTTGAATTTCTACATCAACCGCGCCGGCAAGAACCTGCCCGAACAGCGCAAGAGGGTGCTGGAAAAAGCAAAGGACGAACTGCGCGTCGCCTTCGGCCGCGAGAAGCAGAATTAAGTTCTGCAACGGAAGGTCCGTCGAGATTCAGGTCAGGCCGAGCTGAGAATGGCGGCTTCCGAGAACCGGCCTACGCCGGCCGTAGCCTTCATAGGCAGAGACACTTATGAGGGCTTCGGCCGGCGAAGGCCGGAGCGGAGCGGACTTAAAATACGTGAGCACCGGGAGCGCAGGAAGCCGCCATTCGCAAGCCGGCCTCACCTGAATATCTATGGAGCTCAGCGCGACTGGATCACTTCGTCGGTATTGGCCAGCAGCTTGCGGACCGCGTTGCGCGCCGCGTCCGGCCTCTTCAGGCGAATGTTCCTCTCGATCGCTTCATGCAACTTCTGAGCATGATGCAGGTCGTCCCGCTCGCGCGTGGTGTAGGTGAACAGATGATCGAAGGCGGATTCGATCAAGACGCCCAGCGGCACCAAGAGGTCGTTGCCCGAGGCCCTGAGGATCGCGAGATGGAAACGCGTGTCGGCGCGCGTGCGCTCCTGCAGATTGGTAGCCTCGCCCATTTCGCGGCAGGCCTGGCTGATCTCGGCCATCTGCTCGTCGGTGCGCCGCAGCGCAGCGAAGGCCGTCGCCTCCGGCTCGATGATGTGGCGGAATTCCTGCACCGTCTTCAGGAACACCTCGCGATCCGGCGACGTCGCGTACCAGGACAGCACGTCGCGGTCGAGCAGGTTCCAGCGTTCCTTCGGCTCGACCCAGCTGCCGATCTTCGGTCGCGACGCCAGAAGGCTCTTTGCCATCAGCATCTTGATCGCCTCGCGCACCGCGGAGCGGCTGACGTCAAAGGTCTCCGACCATTTGGCTTCATTGGGCAGGATGGTGCCCGGCGGATAGTCGCCGCGCACGATCCGAAGACCGATTTCGCTCGCAAGCGAAGCATGCACGCTGGCACCGGGGATGCGTGACGCGTTGGCGCGGCGAATGCCGGACGGACGTTCCGCCGTTGCCATTTTTTTCGACCTTTTTTCGTTGTCTGGCTTCGCGTCCCGCATAGGTTCACAAAATCCCGTTTTCAGAGCCTGTCAAGCGCGGCAAGCCCGCTTTGCCACAACCTGCCAAGATGTGCACAGCTCAACCGGCATTTGCCGCCGCCTCACATCACCTTGACGTATTTACGCCAGCTGTGCTCGGGCCGGAAACCGAGCACGTCGCGCGCCTTGCGGTTCGAAAGCAGCGTTTCATATTCGCCAAGCTCGGCCTTGACCGGCACGCCAGGATAGAAGCGTTTCAACAGCTCTGCCGTCGGCAGGTCCGACGAGGTATCGTCATTGGCCGCGTTGAACACCTGATAGCCCAGGCCGTCCTTCTCGATGGCCCGCAAGGTGATCTGGCCGAGATCGCGCGCGTCGATGTAGCTCCAGGCGATGCGCTTGCGGAAACCGGGATCGGCGAACCATTTCGGGAACAGCGAATATTCGTGCGGCTCGATGACGTTGCCGATGCGCAGCGCATAGATGTCGGCGCCGCTGCGCAGCGCGAACGCCCGCGCCGTCTTCTCGTTGACAATCTTCGACAGCGCATACGAATCCATCGGGTCGACGTCATAATCCTCGTCGAGGGGGAAATGCGCGGGGTTGCGCGGCTCGTTGGCGAAGACCAGGCCATAGGTCGTCTCCGAGGAGGCGATGATAACCTTGCGGATGCCGAGCTTCACCGCCGCCTCGATGACATTGTAGGTGCCCATTGCGTTGATGCGGAACACCTCGTTGTCCGGCGTGATCATGATGCGCGGGATGGCGGCGAAATGCACCACGGCGTCGACCGGTTGTGCCCTCAGCGACGGGTCGAACTCGTGCAGGCCCATATAGCTCGACAGCGCATTGAACACCTGTCCGCTGTCGGTGATGTCGGTGATCAAGGTGCGAACCTTCGGATTATCGAGCGGCTTGGTGTCGATGTTGAGCACCTGGCAGCCATGCTCGACCAGATATTCGACGACATGCCGGCCGGCCTTGCCGCTGCCGCCGGTGAACATGATCCGTTTCGTCATTTTGCTCTCCACAAGACTCGAGAATTATGTGTATTGTCAGACAATATGGTATTCCGCGATCGCCCGCCACCCGCGATCCGCGGAAACCTTCTCGACAATAGCCCGCCGCGCGGGCGCCCATCACCACGAAAGACAGGGAAGAGACGATATGAGCACCACCGCTGCCCGCGAGAACATCGGTTTCATCGGCCTTGGCCTGATGGGGCACGGCATTGCCAAAAACATCGTCGACAACGGCTATCCGCTCACCTTCCTTGGCCGCAAGAACCGCAAGCCTGCGGAAGACCTTTTGGGACGCGGCGCCAGGGAAGCGGCCACGTCCAGGGAGGTGGCCGCTGCCTCCGACATCGTCTTCATCTGCGTCACTGGCTCGCGTGAGGTGGAGGCGATCATCCGCGGTCCCGGCGGGCTGAAGGAGGGCCTGAAGCAAGGCTCGGTGGTCGTCGATTGCTCGACCTCCGATCCGGTCTCGACCATGGCCCTGGCCGCCGAGCTCAAGGCGCTCGGCGTCGACTATGTCGACGCGCCGCTCAGCCGCACACCGAAGGAGGCCTGGGAAGGCACGCTCGATGCCATGGTCGGCGCGCCGGACACGGTGTTTGCCAGGCTGAAGCCGGTGCTCGAGACCTGGGCCGGCCGCATCGTCCATATCGGCGACACCGGCGACGGCCACCGCATGAAGCTGCTCAACAATTTCGTCTCACTCGGCTACGCGGCGATCTATTCGGAAGCGCTCGCCTTGGCCGAGAAGGTCGGCATCTCGCCCGCGCGCTTCGATAGCGTCATCCGCAACGGCCGCATGGATTGCGGCTTCTACCAGACCTTCATGCGCTGGACGCTGGAGGGCGACCGAGACGCGCACAAGTTCACCATTGCCAATGCCTTCAAGGACCTGACCTATCTGGAATCGATGGCGGGCGCGGCCGGCATCGCCAACCCGCTCGGCAACGCCACCAAGAATTCCTTTGCGACGGCCTTCGCCACCGGTCCCGCGGAACAGTATGTGCCGATGCTTGCCACCCATATTGGCAAGCTCAATGGCGTCGACCTGATGCCTTCGAAGGACGGCATGAAGCAGAAGATCTGAGACGAAAGCGCTTTCATCAAGAATGCAAACTTTGAAAAATGTCAGGGGCGCCTCGCGGCGCCCCTTTTACGTTTGTTCCGGATAGACCAGCGCCTACTTCTGGATGCAGGTGTCGGCCGTTTCCTTGGTGCATTCGTCGAGGCCGGTGAAGACCGGATCGTCGACCTTCTTGCCGGCAATGAGATCGAGCATCACCGACGGCGCCTTGTAGCCCATCTCGAACGGCCGCTGTCCGACCAGCGCGGTCACCAGGCCTTCCTTGGCGATCGCCACCTCATCGCCGATCGTGTCGGCGGCGCCGATGACGAACTCGTTCTTGGCGATCTTGTCGGCCATCGGCTTGAACAGGTCGCGATAGGGCTGCGGCGCGCCGAACAGCGGCCAGCCGCCCATGATGCCGAAGGCGTCGAGCTTCGGGTTGGCGGCCAGGATGTCGGTCATCGCCTGCACGCCCTTGGCGCCGTCGTCATTGGTGAACACCGGGCAGCCGGCGACTTCGGTCCAGCCGCCTTCGCCTTTCAGCGCCGAGAGGCCTTCCTTGCCCGACAGCGCATCGCGCATGCCTTGCGCGCGGCGCAGGATGTTGTCGGCCGCCGGATTGCCCTCGATCGTGCAGATCGTGCCGCCATTCGGCTTGGCCTTCTTGATGTACTCGCCGATCTTCTTGCCCATTAGGTAGTTGTCGGTGCCGAGATAGGTCTTGCGAAGGGCGGCGTCTTCCTTGGCAAGGTCGGCGTCGACCGTCATGATCGGGATCGACGGATTGGCGCTCTTGATCGTCTGCGCGATCAGCGGCGCGTTCGACGGCGAGATCGCCATCGCCACGGTGTCGGGCTTGCTCAGCATGTCCTGCACGATCTGGGCCTCGCCGGCTTCGTCCGAGGTCGATGCCGGGCCGGTGTAGAAGCACTCATATTCCGAGCTGGCGTTTTCCTTGTTCCATTTCTCGCAGCCCTGATGGATGGCCTCGAAGAACGGATTGTCGAGACCCTTCACGACGATGACGAGCTGTTTCTTGGCCAAAGCCGGCCCGGCGCCCAACGCCATGGCGGCGACGGCGGCAAGCAAAAGTGTTTTCCTCATATCAGTCCTCCCTTGAAACAGACGGACACCGCGTGCCCGCCACACTGATCAGCCCGGATGCATAAGAACCATGACGAGCATCTCATGATGTTCGCGTCCCGCCCCCGGGCTGATAAGCATTTGCCGATCCGTCTGCCCGAATACCGACGCAGCCGAATCCTTGACCATCAAACCATCTGCCCGCCCTCCGCCGGATGGACGGACGATTGGCAAAGCCTTTCTTCGAAGCTTAGCTAATATCGGCTTTTCGCCAGCGTCAATTGCTATTTGTCCTACAAAACCGATTTTTCGTCGAGTCTCGAAATTAATCGTCAGACAATTGATTGACGCCCCCGTCCGCTTTTGCCTAAATGCGCGGACGCACCGTTCCGGAGGAGATGGACGGGGCAAGACGCAAGCGGCGCCGCCGGGTTCGGTGGCCAGTTGCGCCAACAAAGGGGAGGCTTAAGGCTGGTGTCGGTTCTGGAACTCGCCAACATCTCGAAGCATTTCGGGGCCATCCAGGCGGTCAACGATGTATCGTTTTCGCTGGAAGCCGGCGAGGTCGTCGGCCTGATGGGCGACAACGGCGCCGGTAAATCGACGCTGGTGAAGATGATTGCCGGCAATTTCCACCCGAGCCACGGCACCATGCGGCTGGACGGCAAGGAGCTTGTCATGCACAAGCCGGCGGACGCCCGCCAGCACGGCATCGAGATCGTCCACCAGGACCTTGCGCTCTGCAACAATCTGACGGCCGCGGCCAATGTCTATCTCGGCCGGGAGCTGCGCCGCGGCGTCGGGCCGTTCCGCATCCTCGATTATGGCGCGATGTACAAGCGCGCCGGCCAGCTCTTCGCCGAGCTGAAATCCGAGACGCGGCCGCGCGACCTCGTCAAACAGATGTCGGGCGGCCAGCGCCAGGCGGTGGCGATTGCCCGCACCATGCTGTCGCAGGCCAAGATCGTGCTGATGGACGAGCCGACGGCGGCGATTTCGGTCAGGCAGGTCGCCGAAGTGCTCAATCTCATCCGCCACCTGCGCGACCAGGGCATCGCGGTGGTGCTGATCAGCCACCGCATGCCCGACGTGTTCGACGTCGCCGACCGCGTCATCGTCATGCGGCGCGGCCGCAAGGTGGCCGACAAGAACATCGCCTCGAGCTCGCCCGAGGAAGTCACCGGGCTGATCACCGGCGCCATCGAACAAGTTGCGTGATCGCGCGGAACGTCGCGCCCCGCCTCTCAGGAAAGGTCGATAATGGCAGTCACTCTTGACCAGACGATCGCGCAGAAGCAGCACACCTTCGTGTCGCGGCTCTTTGCCAACCAGACTTTCTGGGTGGTGATCGCGGTCATCCTCGCCTGCCTGTTCCTGTCCGTCGCCACCGATTCCTTCGCCACGTCGAAGAACATCTTCAATATCACCCGCAACGTCACCTTCGTCGCCATTGTCGCGCTGGGCATGACCTTCGTCATCATCACCGGCGGCATCGACCTTTCGGTCGGTTCGGTGCTCTGCCTTTCCTCGATGGTGCTCGCCGTCACCATGCATGCCGGCTATTCGATTGAAGTGGGCATCCTGGCCTCGATCGCCACCGCGCTTGCGATCGGCGCCTTCAACGGCATTCTCATCGCTTATCTCGGCTTCCCGCCTTTCGTGGTGACGCTCGGCATGCTGTCGGTGGCGCGCAGCCTTGCCATGGTCGCCTCGAACAACACCGTGGTCTTCCAGTTCGGGCCGGACCACCAAAAACTTCTGGCGCTGGGCGGCGGCGCCTGGGTATTCGGCATCGCCAATCCGGTGCTCTACATGATCATCCTGGCGCTGATCACCGGCTTCATTCTGCGCTTGACCAAGTTCGGCCGGCACATCTTCGCCATCGGCGGCAATGAGCATGCGGCGACGCTGACCGGCGTTCCCGTCAAGCAGATCAAGGTCGTCGTCTACATGATCTCGGCGCTGTCCGCAGGGATTGCCGGCATCATCCAGACCGGATGGCTGGGCGCCGTCACCACCAATCTCGGCAACGGCATGGAGCTGCAGGTGATTGCCGCTACCGTCATCGGCGGCGCCAATCTCGCCGGCGGCGTCGGCACCGCGCTCGGTGCCATCGTCGGCGCCGCCCTCATCGAGGTGATCCGCAACAGCCTCGGACTGCTCGGCATCAACGCCTTCTGGCAAGGCACCTTCATCGGCGGCGCGATCATCCTGGCGGTGCTGTTCGACCGCATCCGAAATTTCAGGCGCAGTGATTAGCTTTCCCTTCTCCCCTTGTGGGAGAAGGTGGGCGCTCCTATCGCCCAGTCTGAAAATCGGCCCTGACGGACGACGTGAGACGCCCGCCGTTCCGCCGCGCCTTGACGCGCACCCGAACTCAGCCGCACAATCCCCCGTGCAGGCGAGGGGAGGCCAGTCGCCTGCGGGAGGAACGATACCCATGACGGACGCGATCAGGCTCTACTGGGGCCGGTTCGGACATGTTTCCGTGCTGAATGTCGCCAACGACTTCGTCACCCATGCCCATGGCGAAGCCCATCTGATCATCTGGCTGGAAGGCACGGCAGGGGAAATGACCATCGGCCGCGAAACGGTGCGGCTTGGACCGGGCACCGCGGCCGGCATCAACTCGTTCCAGCCGCACAGCCACGCCCTTTCCCGCGACGGCAAGCCCGGCCTGTTCCTCGCCTTCTATATCGACCCGGACTGGGCGCGCCAGCGCCGCGACCTCCCCTCGTCGGCGCCGCTGTTCACGCAGGCCGCGATCACGCTGGAGCCCTGGCTGCACCAGGCGGCGGCAAACCTGCTCGATCACCTGGCCGACAATGAGAGCATCGACGACGTCGCCAACTACGAGATCGAGCGTTTCATCGACAGCGTGCTCGACGCGGCGGATGCTTCGGCGCCACAGGTAGCCCGCGCACGCATCAACACGATGCTCGACTTCCGTGTCCGCAAGGCGATCCAGTTGATGAAGGCCAATGTCTGCGAGCGCATCTCGTTCGACGACGTGGCTCGTTCGGTCGGGCTTTCCCGGCCGCATTTCTTCGCACTCTTCAAAGAACAGACCAACCTTACGCCGAACGTCTACTGGAACACGCTGCGCATGGAGGAAGCCGTGCGCCAACTGCAGTGGTCGCAGGAACCGCTGATCTCAGTCGCCTGCAATCTCGGCTTCACGACCCAGGGCAATTTCTCGCGCTTCTTCCGCGACCATGTCGGCGTGCCGCCGACGCTCTACCGCGAAGCCGCTCGGGCGACAGCGTAAGGCGCGTTGAGATTCAGGTCAGGCCGAGCTGAAAATGGTGGCTTCCGAGAACCGGAGCGGAGCGTACTTTAAGGTACGTGAGCACCGGAAGCGCAGGAAGCCGCCATTTGCAGGCCGGCATCACCTGAATATCGACGCGCCGGTTTTTCCGACTGGTTGATATGCGCTCAAGACGCATTGATAAGCGCCGGCCCATCGGCCGCTCTAGCCTGCTCCCGATCTTTGCAAGAGGACCAGTCTATGGCGAAAGTCACCATTTCCAGCGTCATTGACGCGCCGGTCGAGCAGGTCTGGGAGCGCATCCGCGACTTCAACGGCTTGCCCAGTTGGCATCCGCGCATGGTGGAAAGCCATATCGAGGACGGCAAGGACGCCACCACGATCGGCTGCGTGCGCAACTTCCAACTGGTCAGCGGCGCAAAGCTGCGCGAGAAGCTGCTTGACTTCTCGGATGAGAACTTCCTGGTCAGCTATTCGATCCTCGAAACGCCGCAACCGCTCACCAATCACAAGGCGACGCTGCAGTTGCGGCGCGTCACCGACGGCAACCGCACCTACGCCGAATGGACGGCGAGCTTCGACGCCGCGCCCGAGGACGCCGACAAGCTGGCCGAGGGCATGGGCGCCAATGTCTTCCAGGGCGGCTTCAACGCCCTGAAGGCCCATTTCGCCGGCCAGAGCTGACGGGAGCGCGCCATGTCGCTTGCGCTGCAGACTTTTTCGAGTGTGAAAGACGCCAACGCCGCGCTGCAGGCCGCCGGCACGCGTTACCTCGGCGGCGGCACGCTTGTCGTGCGCGCCGCCAATGAAGGCGACGTCGCCGTCTCCAGCCTCGTGCGCGTCACCGGTCCCGGCCTTTCGCAGATCGCGGTTTCCGGCGCGAAGGTCCGGCTCGGCGCTTCGGTCACCATGGCCGCGATTGCCCGCCATCCAGAACTCACCGCGCTTGCGCCGGCTGCGCGCGCCGTCGGCGGGCCGGCGATCCGCAACATGGCGACCGTCGGCGGCAACCTGTTCGCCCCTGCCCCCTACGGCGATTTCGCGGTGGCGCTTCTGGCGCTGGACGCGACCGTCGTCACCGAAGACGGCGAAGTGCCGGTCGAGACTTTTTTGGCCGATCGCAACACCAGCCGCGTCATCGTCACCAGTGTCGGCTTTTCATTGCCCAAGACGGAGAGCTTCCGCTTCCTGAAAGTGTCGCGCGTCAAGCCGAAAGGCGTGTCGGTGCTGAGCATCGCCGCGCGTCTGGAACTCGCACCGGACGGCACGGTGAGCTCGGCGCGCATTGCGCTTGGCTGCATGGCCGATCGGCCAATCCGCGCTTTAGCGGCCGAAAAGGCGCTGCTCGGCTGCAAGCTCACGCCGCAGGAGATCGCGCCGGCGCTGGTGGCCGCGGGCGAAGGCATCGCGCCGATCACCGACCCGATCGCCAGCGCCTGGTATCGCGCCGAGGTTCTGCCGGTCCACCTCGGCCGGCTGCTGCTTGACTAATATCCGTGGGGGACGCGCGTCTGTCCGGCCGATCCGGGCAGGCGCGCAGGGAGGAAAAATGGCGAAGGTCCCGGTTCAATTCACACTCAACGGCTCCGAAAAAGCCGAGTTCGTCGAAAGCGGCACGACGTTGCTCCACGCGCTGCGCGACAAGATCGGCGACACCTCGCCCAAGGGCGGCTGTCATCAGGGCACCTGCGGCGCCTGCTCGGTTATCATCGACGGCGAATTGCGGCTCTCCTGCCTGACGCTGGCTGAGACCTGCGGCGGCGCCGACATCAGGACCACCGCCGGTCTCGCCGAAGGCGGCGTGCTGCATCCGCTGCAGCGCGCCTTCCTCGATGCCTTCGCCACACAGTGCGGCTTCTGCACGCCGGGCATGATCATGGCCGCTAAAGTTCTGCTCGACCGCACGCCTAACCCCGGCCGCGAGGACGTGGTCGAGGCGCTGTCCGGCAACATCTGCCGCTGCACCGGCTACGAGCCGATCATCCAGGCGGTGCTCGCCGCTGCGCGCGCCAACTCGCAGAACGCCGCCTGAGGGGGACGAGCCATGGAACTGCGCAAGGATTATTTCGCCGATGTCCGCAAGGACGGCCTGCACGAGATCGGCCAGGGCCGCCCGCGGCTCGATTCGCCCGGCCACGTCACCGGCAAGACCGCCTATTTCGCCGACCGCAACTTCCCAGGCATGCTGCATCTGAAGATGGTGCGCAGCCCGCACCACCATGCCCGCATCCGATCGATCGATACGTCCGAAGCGGAAAAGCATCCAGGCGTCGTGCGCGTGCTGACCGCCAAGGACGTGCCGCACAATGTCTATACCATCCTGATCCTGATCCAGATCGGCCCCGAGGACGAAACCGTGCTGGCCGACGGCAAGGTGCGGTGGAAGGGCGAGGCCGTGGTGGCTGTGCTGGCCGAGACGGAGCGTGCCGCGCAGGAAGCCGCCGCCAAGGTCAAGGTCGATTACGAGGTGCTCCCCGCCGTCTTCGACATGGAGGAAGCGCTGAAGCCAGGCGCGCCTTTGGTCAACGAATATCACGGCCAGAATTGCTACCTGTACGACAGCGGCGAGTGCCGCAAGGTGCGCTTCGGCGATGTCGAGGCGGGCTTTGCCGAGGCCGACCATATCCTCGAACAGTCCTACCAGTCCTCACCGATCGAGCACGCGCCGACCGAAACCACGGGCTGCGTGGTGGCGCCAGAAGGCAACGACCGCTTCACCTGCTACACCAACACGCAGGCGATGTTCTTTACCCTCGACAACACCTCGATCATCCTGCAGATGCCGGGCTCGAAGCTGCATTTCGTCGGCGGCACGGTCGGCGGCGGTTTTGGCGGCAAAGTCGACGTCATCGTCGAGCCGATCGCTATCCTCGCGGCCAAGCTAACCGGACGCCCGGTCTGTTTTATCTACAGCCGTGAGGAGGAGATGCAGATCTCCTCGCCGCGCGCCGCCGAAAAGGTGATCATCAAGGACGGCGTGATGAAGGATGGCCGCATCGTCGCGCGCAAAGTGACCGGCTACACCGATGCCGGGGCCTATTCGCGCCACTCGCCCTATGGCGCGCAGAAGGGCGCCGCGCACTATCCCGGCCCCTACACGATCCCGAATGTCTGGATCGACACCTATTGCGTCTACACCAACCGCACCCCTTCGTCGGCCATGCGCGGCTTCGGCGTCACCATCGGCGATTTCGCGCTCGAGGTGCAAATGGACAAGCTGGCGCGGCTGATCGGCATGGACCCGCTCGAATTCCGCTTCATCAACGCCTATCGCGACGGCGACATGAAGGCGCATCGCCAGCCGACCGAAGGCGCGGCGCTGATCGAATGCATGCAGGAAGCCTCGCGCGCAGCCAATTGGCCGGTGGCGGAAAAATACATGGCGATGTCCTCCTACAGGAAGGGAGCCTAAGATGGCGATCCGGCGTGGGCGCGGTGTCGCCGCGATCAACTATCCGACCGGCATGAACCTCGGCGGCGACCCGACCCAGGCGCTGGTGCATTCGACGCCGACCGGCAACTTCATGGTGACGTTGTCCAGCGTCGATCTCGGCCAGGGCATGAAGCAGATCATGGCGCAGATCTGCGCCGAGACGATCGGCGTGCCGACCGACCGCGTCGTTATCGACACTGCCGACACCGACACCGGCCCGCACTGCATGGGCACCTTCGCCTCGCGCGGCACGCACCGCGCCGGCAACGCGGTTATCCAGGCGGCCAAGGAAGCCCGCCAGGTGATGCTGGAAGTGGCTGCCGAGGAGTTGGAGGTGAACGCCTCCGACCTCGAGACCGACGGCCAGGGCAACATCCAGGTGAAGGGCGCGCCGCAAAGATCGATCTCGATCTTCGATGTCGCGCTGTCGGCCCATTTCAAGCGCGGCCGCTCGATCTCGGGACGCGGCATGTTCCTCATTCCGCGCTCCTATCCGGAGAAGGAGACCGGCGCGATGAAGCCCTCGACCTGCTACGCCCATGCCTGCACGGTGGCCGAGGTCGAGGTCGACGACGAGACCGGCGAGGTCACGGTGCTCACCGTGAAGAACGTCTTCGAGATCGGCCGTGCGCTCAACCCGAAGATGGTCGAGCAGCAATTGGTCGGCGGCTCCTGGATGGGCATCAGCCATGCGCTCTACGAGACGACCGAACCGTACTATCCGAGCCGCGACCATGGCGGCACCGACTTCAACCAGTATCTGATGCCGGGCCCAGGGGACCTGGCCGAAACCGAGATCATCGTCTTGGAGCGTCCTTCCGCCGACGGGCCGTTCGGCGCCAAGGGTCCGGGTGAGATGTGCGCCAACCCGCAGATCCCGGCCGTCGCCAATGCCGTTTTCGACGCGATCGGCGTGCGCATCGACACCTTGCCGATCACGCCCGAGCGCATCCTGCGCGCGCTGAAGGCGCAGGCCGCGGGCTGAGGGGAAGATGCCAAACGCCGACGCCGTTGAGGTCGCGGCTTCGCCGGAGGCGATCGCCGCGCGGCTTGCCGCTTCGCGCTATCTGGCCGACGACAGCCTTGCGACCGCGATCTTCCTGGCGATCCGCCTTGGCAAGCCGCTGCTGCTCGAAGGCGCGCCGGGCGTCGGAAAGACCGAGGCCGCGAAGGCGGTCGCCGAACTGCTTGGACGCGAGCTGGTGCGGCTGCAATGCTATGAAGGCATCGATGCCGGGCATGCGCTCTACGAGTGGAACTACCAGCGCCAGCTGCTCGCCATCCGCCATGCCGGCGAGCACGAGATCGACATCTATGACGACCGTTTTCTGATCGCCCGGCCGCTGCTGCAGGTGCTTCGCGCGCCGGAGCAGCGCGTGCTGCTGGTCGACGAGATCGACCGCTCGGATCACGAGTTCGAGGCGCTGCTGCTCGAATTCCTCTCCGACTTCCAGATCAGCATCCCGGAACGCGGCACGATCCGCGCCGCCACGCAGCCGATCGTCGTTCTCACCTCCAACCGCACCCGCGAGTTGGCCGAGGCGCTGCGCCGGCGCTGCGTCTATCACTGGATCGGCTATCCTGACGCCGCGCGGGAGGCCGAGATCATCATGCTGCGCGCGGACGGCGTCGCGGAAGCCACCGCACGTGCCGTGGCCAGCGCCGTGCAGGAGATCCGCGCGCGGCCCCTGGCCAAGCCGCCGGGCATCGCCGAAGCGGTCGAATGGGCGAATGCCGCTACCATCCTCGAAAAAGGCGGCAGCCCATGGCCGCAAGCCTTCCGCCGCGCCATCGGCGTGCTGATCAAGGACGAGGAGGATTTGTCGGCGATCGCGCCGGAGCTGGGGAGGATTGTCGAGGAGGCGCTAGGGTGATGCGCTTTAGGGATCGCCTGCCTATCTTCCAGCGCTGGCGGGACAGCACCCCCCTCTGTCCTGCCGGACATCTCCCCCACAAGGGGGGAGATCGGATCTCGCGCCGGCTTTCGCCAATCTTCGACTTCGCAGGATTGAGCAGAGCGCCCAAGCTGCCAATCTCCCCCCTTGTGGGGGAGATGTCCGGCAGGACAGAGGGGGGCGCGAAGGAATGATGCGTGCGGAAAGCTTGCCTCGTGCCGCCGCGCCGTTCCTCGGCTTCGCCCGCCTGCTGCGCAGCCACGCCTTCGCCATCACGCCGGAACAGGTGGCCAGCTTCATGCAGGCCGTGACCCTGCTCGGCCCGCGCTCGATGAACGACATTCGCGAAGCAGCCCTCGCGACGCTTGCCCCCTCGCCGGATCGCCGCGGCGAATTCGAGGTGCATTTCCGCGCCTACTTCTACGGCGACGCCAAGCCTTCGATCGAAGGCGAGGACGACGACGAAACCCGCGTCAAGGAAGAACGCGGCGCGCGCGAGAAGGAAAATCAAACCGCCCGCCAGGAGAAAGGCGGCGAACTGTCCTCGGCGCTCGAGCAACTGAGCAGCCGCGATTTCCAGCGCGACGCCGATGGTCTCGACCAGTTCCGCCGCAAGCTCGCAAACGCCCTGCCCGCGCGCCGTTCTTTCCGCACCATGCGCACGCGTTCGCGCGGCACGTTCGACCTCCGCCGTTCGCTCAGCGAAATCGTCAGCGCCGACGGCGACATCCCCTCGCCGCTGCTGCGCCGGCGGCAGGCCGTATCGCGAAAACTGCTTCTGCTCATCGATGTCTCCGGCTCGATGAAGCTGCACACCGCCGACTATCTCAAGCTGGCCCACGCGGCCGTGCAAGGCGCGGACCGTGCCGAAGTTTTCACCTTCGGGACCCGCCTTACCCGCATCACCTCGGCGCTACGCATCCGCGACCGCGGGCAAGCGCTTGCCCTCGCCGCAGGACTTGTCGACGATTGGGACGGCGGCACGCGCATGGGTCCGACCTTGCTCGCCTTCCTGTCGGTGCCGCGCTTTTCCGCCTTCGCACGCGGCGCCTGCGTCGTCATTCTGTCCGATGGCCTGGAACGCGGCGGCCATGCCGAACTGGAGATCGCCATGCGCCGCTTCAGCGCCCGCGCCTTCCGGCTGTCGCTGGCGAGCCCGCTCGCCGGCGATCCGCGCTTTCGCCCTGCGACGGCAGCGCTCCGCGCCATCCTGCCGGTGTTGGACGACCTGGTCGACGGCTCGTCGATCGGAAGCCTGACCGATTTCATCCTCTCGCTCGCCCGCCCGGCCCCGGCGGCCGAGACCATCTGGAAAAGGGTATCGTGATGCAGAAAGCCATCGACGCGCATTTCCACATCTGGCGCCAAAAGGACCAGCCCTGGCTGGTCGGACCGATGGTGCCGCGCATCTTCGGCCCCTACGAGCCGATCCGCCGCGACTATCCGATCACGGAGTTCCTCGACGACCAGAAAGGCTCGGGCGTCGAGAAGGCCGTCTATGTCCAGACCAACTGGGCCAAGGAGGATTTCGAAAAGGAAGTGGCTTTCCTGCAAGAGACGGCGCAAGAAACCGGCTGGCCGCACGCCATCGTCGGCTATGCCGACATGACGGTCGACGACGTCCGCCCGCAGATCGACCGGCTGATGAAATACAAGCTGTTGCGCGGCGTGCGCATGCAGCTCCACTGGCACGAGACGCCCGCCTTCCGTTTCGCCGTCTCGGCCGACCAGGTGATCGATCCGAAAGTGCGGAAGAACGTGGCGCGGTTGAAGGATTACGGCCTCTCCTTTGACCTGCAGCTCTTTCCCGCGCAGATGAAGGACGGGCTGACACTAGTCGGCGATAACCCTCAGACGAATTTCATCCTCACCCATGCCGGCATGCTGACCGGCATGGAACCGGAAACCACCGAAGCATGGAAGGCGGGTCTGCGCACGCTTTCGGCAGCGCCCAATTTCTACGCCAAGCTCTCGGGGCTCGGCACTTTCGTGCACCGCAACGATCCGGAGCTCATCGCCTACATCGTCGACAACGCGGTCGAAATCCTCGGCAGCGGCCGGCTGATGTTCGGCTCGAACTTCCCGATCGAGAAGCTCTGGACCAACCATGCCGAGCTGATCCAAGCGCACCGCGCGGCGGTTGCAAGGCACGGCGCCAAGGCGGAGGCGGATATCTTCTGGAATACGGCCGCGAAGGTGTATCGGCCGGTGTAGAGGTCTTCCCTTCTCCCCTTGTGGGCCTGTTGCGTAATTGGCTGGTTGTGATTCTCTGAGAAGGAAGCTCGGAGGGAATCGCGATGGCGGTGAAGCAGACGGGGCAGTTGAGCCTGGCGGAAGCGTTTCTGGGCCAGAAGCTTGCAGGTGGATCCTCACCGCTCGACCGACTGTCCGGTCTGGTGAAGTGGTATCGCTTCGA
>NZ_JAIUHK010000041.1:0-45798 GCF_020165075.1 Mesorhizobium sp. CA4 | reverse complement strand
ATCGGTAAGCAGCCCGCCGGCAAAGGCGCGCGCCTCGGCCAGCGTCTTGTTCATTTTCCAGCTGGTCCCGATCCAGAATTGCTTCGGCTGCGGCATGCGATGGTTCACTCCGTTGCGCCGACCAGGGCCCGGGCCGTCGGCTCATCGGTGATAAGGCCCTTCAACCGCGCGCTCTTCAGCACCGCACGTACTGCCTCGATCTTCGTGGGGCCGCCGGCGATGGCGATGATGCGGCTTTCTGCCGGCCCGTCCAGATCGACGGCGAGCGTGCGGGCGGTCAAGGTTGTCTCCAGCACCCGGCCGCGCGTGTCGAAAAAATGGCCGAGCATTTCGCCGACGCCACCGACGGCAGTGATCTCGGAGATTTCACGCGGCTCGATCATGCCGGTCGCCACAAGCTGGGCGCCGGCATCCGCCGTGCCGATGCCGACGAATTTCAGTCCCGCCCGGTTCGACATCTCGAATATCTCCCGCACGCCGCGCTGCGCCAGGAGTACTTCGCGGTCGTCTGCGGAATTGGCAAAAAAGGGGACCGGCATGACGTAGGCCTGTGCGCCGGTCTTTTCGGCGAGTCGGTGCATGACGTCGTGCGGATTGGCGGCATAGTTGCGGGTCAGGCCGCCGAGCAGCGAGACGAAGCGGACGCCGGCTGCCTCGAAGCGCGGCAACTGATGCACCGCGGCGGCGAGCGTGCGACCATGCCCGATACCGATGACCCTGTCTTCGCCGCGCTCCATCTCGCGACGCAGGAAACTGGCGCCCGCCAGCCCCAGCGCCCGCAGCGGCAAGCCTTCCTCGCCCAGATCCGGCGCAACCTCGCAGAAATCCAGTCCGAACCGATCGCAGAGCTGGTTCTCCAGCAGGACGCATTCGACGATAGCGCCGTCGATCGAGACTTTCACCGCACCGTCGGCCACCGCCCGGGCGATCAGACGATGCGCCTTCACCGAAGGCAACCCGAGCCGCTTGGCCACCTCGGCCTGAGTGAGACCGCCTGCATAGTGCAGCCAGGCGGCGCGGATCGCGAGCGACCCTTCCGCGTCCAGTTTACCCGGTCGTTTCACATGCAGTCCTTTATCGCGCGTTTGGGCATCATCGGCAGCCGGCTCAGATATTCAGGCTTTGCACACCGGTGTCGATATGCGGCGCCCAGAAAGCTATGCTCTCGGCGATCTGAGCGATGACCTGCCGATCCTCCGGCTCACGCTCCTTGAAACTCAGCTCCAGGCAGATCTCGTTCTCGACGGCGCCGCCTTCGGCCAAGGCCTGCAGCAGCGGCTTAGGTTGGATGCGGCCCCTGCTGTTGAACGCGACGGTGAAGGGGCGGTGTCCACCCTTGTCCATAAGGCTTTGTTTGATATGGATGATCGGCGACACTTTGGGCACCGCGCGCGCCCAGGCATAGGGATCGTAATCATCCGCATCGGCACTGGTCACGTCGCCGTGGTCGATGTCCGCCATCATCCACATCGGCACCGCCATTTCGGCTTTGGTCAGCCTGTCCTGCAGCTTCAGGCATTCGGCGATCGTCTGGCCGAACTCGCGCCCGATGCTCATCGGTTCCCAGAAGACGTATCGCAGCCCGGCACCTTTGGCATGCTCCGCCACCTCTGCCCAGCAGTCGATGGCGATCCCGATCAGCTCCTCGCGCCGGACCGGATCGTCATAATCCTTGAAGGTGAAGATGGCGAACTGGGTGCCGATGCAAACGCCGCCGAGGTCGGCGGTAATGTCGGCGAAAGTTTTGAACCAGTCGACATAGTATCGGCGAACGTCGCGGTCGGGATGACCGAAATGGTTGAGCCGGCCGTACGGACCGGTCATGCCGCTGGTGACGCGCACGCCGGTGCGCCGCAGGGCCGCCGTCATCTGCCGGGTCAGCCGCCGGATTACGGGCGCTGGCCAGCTCGGATTGATGAACTCGTGCGTCAGCTGCAGGTCGCGCAGCCTGAGGTCGCGGGCGACCGTCTCGATCAGGTCGTCTGGCTCGGCAAAGCGGTTGACCAACGGGTTGGTGTTCAGCGAAAGTGTCAGCGCCATGGCGCGTGGGTCCGGAACGTGGTTGCGGGTCAAGGTCGCATCGGATTTCACGCGGCCTCGGCCAGGTGCTCGGCGTCAAACCACATGGCGAAGGCGTCCCGTTCGGCCTCGGTGAGATGCAGGTGGTGCTTGGTGCGCCGCAGCAGGATGTCGTCGGGCGTGCGCGCCCATTCCCTGGCGACGAGATAGCGCACCTCCGCCTCGTAGAGCAGGCCGCCGTGATGACGTCCAAGGCCATCGAGCCCGGCCGCGTCTTTGACGAGGTCCCTGGTGCGCGCACCGTAGAGCCGCCCATAGTGATGGATGAGATTGCGCGGCATCCACGGATAGGTCTCGCGCAGACCGTTGGCGAAGGTCTCGTAGTCGGCGTTGGGGATTTCGCCGCCGGGCAGCGGCGCGGTCTCGGTCCAGTCCCCGCCCATCTTCGGGAAAATATGCTTCAGCCGGTGCATACCGCGCTCGGCCAATTCGCGGAAAGTGGTGATCTTGCCGCCGAAGACGTTGAGCAGCGGCGCGCCGCCGCTCTCGTCGAGGTCGAAGACATAGTCGCGCGTCACGGCGGAGGGATTGCCCTTGCCGTCATCGAACAGCGGCCGCACGCCGGAGAAGGAGTAGAGCACGTCCTGGCGCCGCAGCTTCTCCTTGAAATAGCGGTTCACCGCCGCCAGCAAATAGTCGATCTCGGCCTCGTCGGCCCTGACGTCCTCGGCGCGGCCGCCATAGGCGATGTCGGTGGTTCCGATCAGCGCCATGTTCCCCTCATAGGGATTGATGAAGATGACGCGTTTGTCATGGTTCTGCACCAGATAGGCATTGGCGCCCTGCCAGAACTTAGGCACGATGATGTGGCTGCCTTTGACCAGGCGCACATTGCGCGACGAGTTCGATCCCGCGACTCGGCCGATGACGTCCGAAACCCACGGACCGGCGGCATTGACGAGACAGCGGGCGCGAAAGACGCGCGTTTCCCCCGTCATCGCGTTTCTCGTCGTCACCATCCAGGCGCCATTTTCACAGCGGGCGGAGACGGCAGGCGAGCGGGTGAGCACCTCGGCCCCGCGTTCGGCGGCGCCGACAGCGTTGAGCACCACCAGCCGCGAATCGTCCACCCAGCAGTCGGAATATTCGAAGCCGCGCGTATATTGGTCGAGCAACGGCGTTCCTTCCGGATCGCGCTCGAGGTCGAGCGTGCGCGTGCCTGGCAGCCGCTTTCGGCCGCCCAGATGGTCGTAAAGGAACAGGCCGAGCCGCACGAGCCAGGCCGGCCGATCCTGCGGGCTGTGCGGCAGCACGAAGCGCATCGGCCAGATGATATGGGGCGCGGCCTTGAGTAGAACCTCGCGCTCGATCAGCGCCTCGCGCACCAGCCGGAACTCGTAATATTCGAGATAGCGCAGACCGCCATGCACGAGCTTGCCGGAGCGCGAGGACGTGCCCTCGGCAAGGTCGTCCTTTTCGCACAGCACGACCGACAGGCCGCGGCCTGCTGCGTCCCGCGCGATGCCGGCGCCGTTGATGCCGCCGCCGATGACGAAGAGGTCGACCGTTTTCGGCTCAGGCCCCATCCTATGCTCCTTGCGGCGTTTCGGCGGCAGCCGTGTTGCGGCGCTGGGCGGCGAGCATGTCCCAGGCTGGCACCAGGGCATGGCGTGCCGCGCCGAATGCGGGAAATAGCCCGTCATAGACACTCATCAGCGCCGGATCGGGCGCCTCGGCGGGCCCGAGCAGCGGCGTGATCCAATCGGCGATGCAGGCGCCCATGTCGGGGTAGGCGCCGATGGCGACCGCCGCCATCATCGCGCAGCCGGCGGCACCCGCCTCCTCGCGCGATGAGACGCGCACCGGCGCGTGAACCGCCGCCGACAGGATGCCGCGCAATCCTTGCGAGCGGGCCGCGCCGCCCGACAGCCGCAACTCCGACGGCAGCTCGCCCATGGCAGCGTAGCAGTCGCGCATGGCAAGCCCCAGTCCCTCGATGACGGCACGCACCAAGCTCGGGTAGCGATGGTTGACAGACAGGCCGACGAAGCCGGCGCGGGCGTTGGCGTTGACGAACGGCCCGCGCTCGCCCGCCTCCGAAATATAGGGGTGGTAGACGATCTGGCCGGGCTGGCTGTCGCCGAGCCAGTGATCGATGCGGGCGACCAGATCGCGATGACCGGCCTCCTGTCCGAATTCCTTCAGCACATCCGCGGCAAGACCGAGAACCCAGTCGATGTTGAGCGTGGTCGCCATGTTGGTCTGGACCTGCGTCACCAGATCCGAAACCGGGAGGGTGATGACGTAACCGGAGCCCTCCTTGTTGAGGTGCACGGCGCCCGTCGGCACGGCGCGCATGTGGACGCCGGTCGAGCCCACGATCGAGCAGGCGACATCCCCCTCGCCGCCGCAGACCCCGGCGCCGAGCGCGGTCATGACCATGTCGACATAACCGAGGCTGACGGGAGTGCCGGCTTTCAGTCCGGTCTCGGCCGCTGCCGCTGCCGTCAGCGGATGGGTCACCATGGTGCCGTCGATGATCTCGGGCAACAGCTTGCGCCGGCCGGAAAGGCCTAGCGCCTCGATGACGGCGTCGTCGTAGCGGCGGGTACGGAAATTGCCGAAGGTGAAACTTGATTCCGAAGGATCGGTGGCGCGCACGCCGGTCAGGTTCAGATAGAGCCAGTCCTTGCAGTGCAGCGCCACTTCGGCACGGTCGAGAAGCTCGGGCGCGTGCCGGTCCATATGGGCCATCTGACTGCCTTGCTGGCAGGTGTTGAGCCCGGTTCCCGTCGCCTCAAAACGGGCGCGGCTAAGCGGGCCGGCAGCCAAGCGCTCGACGGTGGGCGCCGCGCGGGCATCGAGCCACAGCCATGCGTCGGCGACCGGCGTGTCTTGCCGACCGACGAGCCAGGTGCCGTCGCCCTGCGCGGTCACCGCGAGCGCCACGGTGCGCGCCACTAGGTTTTCAACCTTGTCGCCGAGCCCTCGAAGCGCAGCGGTGCAGTCGCGCCAAGTCTGGGAGAGCGACTGCGTCGCCGAACCGTCGGCGCCGGACGCGTACCGGTTCGGAACCGAAGCGGACGCGATCTGGCGGCCGTTCAGCTCGAAGGCGACCGCCTTGATCACCGACGTGCCGGAATCGATACCTATGATGACGTCAGCGCCGGCCACGGATCTCTCCGCTTCCGATGCGACCATGCCTGGATCGGCAACAGGGCAATGTCCGTCTCCTCCTGATTTCCCGCCCGAAGCCCGCGGCGAACGGGGTGGCGGCGAAGATACGCCGTTGTGCACTCCTCCGTAACGGCACCTACTCAGTTCACTCTAAGTTATCACGGAAATAACACAATGCATGATTTTTTTTGCAGACAACGAAAATTTTTTCAGCTACGCTGATATCAGTCAGGAGGGAACTCAATGATCCGCCCTCCGTCGTCTCCGGCAGGCGGACAGGAAAGCGGACAAACGGCGACCGAATGCTTCAGCCTTGTTTTCAACTTGCGCTGCAGCACAGTACGGCGTGCGTAACAATGATATAAGTCAATCGTTTACCTCTGATAAATTGACCGCCGCAGCATTTTTCTGCCGTGCCTGCGAGATGGATCATCTCAATGATCGGCCATAGGATCAATCGAATGCGCGAGGCTGTTCCGAGAGATGCCGGTTTGAAAATCGTATGGCTAAAAGCCCCTTTCGACCGGTCACAATCGGCACCGAAGCGGAATTCCGATCTATCATGCTTGACGCAAAATATAACACGAATATAACATGTCGGTCGTAGAATGGACGTCAATGCAGCGGGAGGAAGACGCCTCATCGCCGGTCAAGGGTGGAGGAAATCGATGCAAGCAATGACCCGACTATGCCGTATCACCATCCGGCGGCAGGCCTGCGTCGTGCTTCCGCGACCATCGTTGCATCGGCCCCTGCCCGCCTCGTTTCATCGTCGGCAAGGCTCTGAATGATGAATGCCATGTCGACCCCGAAGGCCCCCGCCGCGCCACGCCGCAGTCTCACGATCGCGATCGGTCTCGGCGTCGTGGTCCTTGCCGCGATCGCGCTCGACACGAAGGTGGTCCGGATCGGATCGTCTGCCGACGTCGGCCAGGAGGCGTTTTCGCCCGACCGGTTCGGCGAAAAGGAGTTCCCGCGCATCCAGGCCTTCGTCGTCGAGCACGCCGTCAACGCCGCCACCTTCGGACCGGCGGTGATGGCCGACAAGAACGCGGCCGCCAAGCAATACGGAACCGCCTCGTCGACCGGCGCGATCATCCCGATCAGGCTGACGGCGGTGGCGGGCGAGGCGAAATCCGGCGTCTACGAGCTCAAGGCCGACGGCGTACCGGCCGACATCCATATTCGCGTGCAGGCCGGCCCGGCCATCAACGGCACCGATCTGCGCGATGCGACGGGTGACATCGTCTTCGGCAAGTTCAAGAACCAGATCGAATACCAGGACGCCGGCTCGGGCATCAACCGCGCCATGAAGAAGGCGACCCTCGACGCTATCGACACCGCCGGCCTCTCCGGCAAGACGCTGGAGATCTTCGGCGTCTTCCGCCTCATCAACCCTAAGAACTGGCTGATCACGCCGGTGAAGGTCACCGTCAAATGAGCGACGCTGCGACCTCCCGGACGGCCGGCGAAGTGGTTCTGGCGGCGCGCAACATCGCCAAGTCCTACAACGGCGTGAGGGCGTTGAAGGGCGTGAATTTCGACATCCACCGCGGTCAGGTGACGACGCTGTTCGGCGAGAACGGCGCCGGCAAGTCGACGCTGATGAAGATCCTCTCCGGCGTGGTGCAGCCGACCTCCGGCGAGATCGTTCTCGACGGCCAGCCCATCGTGTTTTCCTCCTCCACCGACGCGCGGAACCACGGCATCTCGATCATTCATCAGGAGCTTAGCCTCGCGCCCAATCTGTCGGTTCGCGACAACATCTTCATGGGGCGCGAGATCACCGGCCCGACCGGCGTCAACTACGCCGAGGAGGAACGCCAGGTCCGCAGGCTGCTGGCGGAACTCGAGGAGGACATCGATCCACTCACCCCTGTCGAGGAACTGCGCCTCGGACAGCAGCAGATCGTCGAGATCGCCCGCGCGCTTTCGGTCGACAGCCGTATCCTCATCATGGACGAACCGACATCGGCGCTTTCCGCCACCGAGGTCGAGGTGCTCTTCAGCGTGATCCGCGACCTGACCGCCAAGGGTGTGTCGATCGTCTACATCTCGCATCATCTGGAGGAGGCGCTGCAGATCACCGATCATGCCGTGGTGCTGCGGGACGGCAACATGACCGCCTACGCGCCGCGCGCCGATATCGATCTCGAATGGATCGTACGCAACATGGTCGGCGAGAACTATGATCTGGGCAGTCCGCCGACCGGCCATGATTTCGGTCCGGTCATGCTCTCGATCCGCGAACTGACCGTGCCGGATCCGGCCGGCGGCGGCTACAACGTCGTCGATCGCATGTCGCTCGACGTCAGGGCCGGCGAGATCGTCTGCATCTATGGCCTGATGGGGGCCGGCAGGACGGAACTGCTCGAGACCGTCGCCGGCAAGCTGAGTGCGACGTCCGGCGAGATCGTGCTCGAGGGCAAAGAGATTTCCCACCTCCCCATCGGCGAGCGCATCTCCCGCGGCCTTGCGCTCGTGCCCGAGGATCGCCAGCGCTACGGTCTCGTCCAGACGATGTCGGTCGGGCAGAATCTTTCGCTCGCCTCGATCATGGAATTCACGCGCGGGATCTTCACCTCAGTCAAGCTCGAGCGGGCGCTGGTCCAGAAATCGATCCGGGACGTGACGGTCAAGACCGATGGACCGGACGTGCCGATCGGGTCGCTATCCGGCGGCAACCAGCAGAAGGTGGTCATCGGCAAGATGCTCGCCACCGATCCTAAGGTCATCCTGCTGGATGAACCCAGCCGCGGCATCGACATCGGCGCCAAGGCCGAGGTGTTCCGGATTCTGGCTCACCACGCGGCGGCCGGGCAGGCCGTCGTGTTCACGACATCGGAAGTCAACGAATGCCTGTCGATCGCCCACCGCATCATCATCATGCGGCGCGGGCGGATCTCGGCCGAGTTCACTTCGGACATCACCAAGGAAAAGATCATGGCCGCCTCGGGCGAGGCCGTGGCGGCCTGAGCGGAGCACGGGAAAAGAATAATGACGCAACCGAGCGCCAATGGCATCTCTTCCCCGGCCGCGGCCGTGAGGGGGACGACAATCAGCCCGATCAAGCTCTTGCTGAAGGGCCGCGCCTTCTTCGCGCTGATCGCCATCATCATCGTCTTCTCGTTTCTGTCGCCGAACTACCTCACCGTCTCAAACCTGCTGATCATGTCTTCGCATGTCGCCATCTACGGCATCCTGGCGATCGGCATGCTGGTGGTAATCCTGAGTGGCGGCATCGACCTGTCGGTGGGCTCGATCCTGGCGCTGTGCGGCGTGGTTGCCGGCGCGCTGATGCAGGGCGTCGAACTGACGCCGCTCGGTGTCATCCTGTTTCCACCTGTATGGGCGGTGGTCGTGCTGACCTGCGCGCTCGGCGCCTTGCTCGGCGCGCTCAACGGCATCCTCATCGCCTGGTTCAGGGTGCCCGCCTTCGTCACCACGCTGGGCGTCATGTACATGGCGCGCGGCATCGCGCTGCTGCAGACCAACGGCCTCACTTACAACAACCTCGCCGGCCGGCCGGAGCTCGGCAACACCGGTTTCGACTGGCTGGGCTTCAACCGGCTATTCGGGGTGCCGATCAGTGTGCTGGTCCTGGCCGCCCTCGCCGTGCTGACCGGGCTGATGCTCAGCCGCTCCTCCTTCGGCCGCTGGCTCTATGCCGCGGGCGGCAACGAGAACGCAGCCGACCTGTCGGGCGTGCCTGTCAAGCGGGTCAAGATCACGGTTTACACACTCTCCGGGATCCTGTCGGCCATCGCCGGCCTAGTGCTCTCTTCGCAGTTGACGTCGGCCGGGCCGACCGCCGGCACCACGTACGAGCTGACCGCGATCGCGGCGGTCGTCATCGGCGGCGCCGCGCTGACCGGCGGCCGCGGCACGGTGCGCGGCACCATGCTGGGTGCCTTCGTCATCGGCTTTCTTTCGGACGGCCTCGTGATCATCGGCGTGTCTTCCTACTGGCAGGCCGTCTTCACCGGCGCCGTCATCGTGCTCGCAGTGCTCATGAACACCATCCAATACGGGGCCCGCGGCATCCGACAGTGACGCCGCGCCCCGCCCAAGAGCTTCTCCGGGACCGCAAGGAGACTGTGCCGGAAAGAAGGCCGAGACCAATCGGCAACCGCAATCCGAAACCGCAATCTGTACAGGGAGTGAGAGAAATGATCGATAAGACCAGAAGGATCCTGTTGGTCGCCGCCGCGGCGCTGCCGTTGATGGCAAGCCAATCCTGGGCGGCCGGCTTGATCAGCATCATCGTGACCGATCCGGCCAATCCCTATTGGCTCACCGAAGGCCAGGTCGCCAAGGCCACGGCCGAGAGCCTCGGCTACACCGCCAATGTCAGCGCCCACAAGGGCGACACCAACACCGAAAGCACGATGATCGACACCGCCATCACCAACAAGTCGGTGGCGATCATCCTCGACCCAGCCAATGCCGACGGTTCGATCGGCGCGGTCAAGAAGGCAATCGCCGCCAACATCCCGGTCTTCCTGGTCAACGCCGAGATCAACCAGGACGGTCTCGCCAAGGCGCAGCTCGTCTCCAACAACGCCCAGGGCGCCGCGATTGGCGCGCAGCAGTGGGTCGAGGCGATCGGTGACAAGGGCAACTATGTCGAGCTGTTCGGCAACCCGGCCGACAACAACGCGGCGACGCGCTCGAACGGCTACGAAACCGTGCTCACCCAGTATCCGGATCTCAAGAAGGTCGGCAAGGAAGTGGCCAACTGGGACCGCACCCAGGGCTACCAGAAAATGCAGTCGCTGCTGCAGGCCCATCCCGACATCGTCGGCGTCATTTCCGGCAATGACGAGATGGCCCTCGGCGCCATAGCGGCGCTGAAAGAAGCCGGCAAGCTATCCCAGGTGAAGGTCGGCGGCTTCGACGGCTCGCCGGACGCGGTCGCCGCCGTCAAGGCGGGCGAGATGCAGTACACGGTGCTGCAGCCGGTGGCGGTCTTCTCGGCCGAAGCCGTGAAGCAGGCCGACAAGTTCATCAAGACCGGCTCCACAGGTGCTGCCTCCGAGAAGCAGCTTTTCGACTGCGCCCTGATCACCAAGGACAATGTCGACAAGTACACCGGGCCGTTCACGCTCTCCCAGTGAACCTTCGGACTGGGGCGCGCGGCGTTGCGCGCCCTTTTTCCTGCCGCGCAAAAGGCATTCGATGCGCAAAACCCTGCCCGCCCCCGAGGTGCCCGCTTGCCATCGGCGCCAGATGTGCGAATGGCATCGGCAGGAGAGGCTTGGATGACAGATCGCGAGATTCGGCCCGAGCAGGCCTTGAAGACCCTTGCCGGGGATCAGGTGCCCGCCGACAGCCGCCACGCGCGCCAGCTGGCGCGCCGCCGGATGATTGCCGAGGCCGTCATGGTCGAGGGCACGATGCGCATCGAGGATCTCACCGAGCGCTTCGGCATCAGCCTGATGACCGCGCATCGCGACTTGGACGAACTGGTCGAGAAGGGATTGCTGCGCAAGACGCGCGGCATCGTCTCAGCCGCCCCGACCAGCCTCATCGAATCGAGCGATGCCTACCGCTCGTCGCGCCAGGCGGCGGAGAAGCGCGCGATCGCGCAGGCAGCCGCGGCCTTCCTGGAACCTGGCCAGGCAGTCTTTTTCGACGATTCCACCACCGTCCTGCAGCTCGTTCCGCACCTTGCCGCGCGCGTGCCGCTGACGGCGATCACCAATTCCATCACCCTGATGAACGCGCTCAAGGACACGCGCGACATGACGCTGCTCGGGCTCGGCGGCCAGTTCTACAACTGGTGCAATGCCTTCATGGGGCCGGTGACGGTCACGGAGATCCGGCGGCTGCGGGCCGATCGCGTCTTCATGTCAATGTCGGCCATCACCGACGGCATGGTGTTCCACCAGTCGCCGGAAATGGTCGAGACAAAGCGCGCGATGTTCGACAGCGCCGCCATGCGCATCCTGCTGGCCGATCACACCAAATTCGAGCGCCGGGCGCTGCATGCCATGTGCGCGCTGAACGAGTTCGACGTCATCATCGTCGACGATGGAACTCCACCGCGGCAGGTCGAGGAGATGAAGGCTGGCGGCATGACGGTCGTCGTCGCCGCCGCGCGACCAGAAGATGTTACAGTCGCCTGATTGTAACATCCGTTGATGTTAATTTCACATGATGCTATGCGAGAACCTCAGGAGATGCACGCGACGTGCATGGCGAGGAACGCATGCCCTGTCTGCTGGGGATCGATAGCGGCCTGACCGTCACCAAGGCGGTGGTTTTCGACGAGGCCGGCGCGCCGCTGGCCGTAGCCCGCCGCCGCTTGCCGCAGATCATCTCCGAACCGCGTCATGTCGAGCGCGACATGGACGAGCTGTGGCGCGCCGCCGCCGAGGCAATTGCGGAAGCGCTCTCCGGCTGCGGCAGGCCGGGCTCGGACATTGCTGCCGTCGCCGCCACCGCGCATGGCGACGGGCTCTATATGCTGGGTCGCGACCGCCGACCGCTCGGACACGGCATCCTGTCGCTGGACAGCCGGGCCGGAGAGGTCGCCGCCCGCTGGCAGACCGACGGTACGGCCGCCAAGGCGTTGTCGCGGACCGGCCAGACGCCGCACGCCTCGGCGCCATCTTCGCTGCTGGCCTGGATGCGCGAGCGCGAGCCGCAGCGCTTTGCCCGCATCGGCCATGTGCTTGCCTGCAAGGACTGGCTGCGCTTTTGCCTTACGGGAAGCCTGGGCACCGACCTCACCGAGGCCAGCACCTCGTTCACAGCCGTCGACAGCCAGGCCTACGCGCCGGACATCCTGCAGATCTTCGGTCTCGAAGCGCTCGGCGACGCGCTGCCGCCGGCGGCGCGGCCGGACGAAATCGTCGGAGCCGTCACGGCGCAGGCGGCCCGATCCACTGGCCTGCTTGCCGGCACCCCGGTCGTGGCCGGCCTGCACGACGTGACCGCTTCGGCGCTCGGCATCGGCGGCTATGGCGAAGGTGTAGTCGCGATAGTTGCCGGCACCTATTCGATCAACGAGACGGTCTCCACCGCGCCGCGCATCGACGCCCGCTGGTTCTGCCGCAACGGCTTGAAGCTCGGCGAATGGAACAACATGTCGATCTCGCCCGCATCGGCGGCAAATTACGACTGGTTTCTCGACACACTGTGCGGTTCCGAGCGGGCGGCGGCCGAAACCGACGGACGCTCGATCCACACCATCGTCGGTCCGGAAATCGAGGCGGCGTTGGCGCGGCCCTCGACGCTGCTCTTCCATCCCTATCTGTTCGGCTCGCCGCATGGCCCGGCCGCCAGCGCCGGCTTCCTCGGGCTGCGCGGCTGGCATGACCGCGGCGACATGCTGCGTGCGGTGATCGAGGGCATAGCCTTCAACCATCGCGTCCACGTCGATGCGCTGCGCGAAGGTTTTGCCCCGCGCGAGGCGCGGCTGACCGGCGGCATTTCCCGCAACCCGGTCTTCGCGCACATCTTTGCCGATGTGCTCGGCATGCCGATCACGGTGACCGAGACGGAAGAAGCCGCCGCATGGGGTGCTGCGCTCTGTGCCGGCGCCGGCGTCGGCCTGTTCGCCTCGCCGCGGCACGATCCGCGCGACGTCGCAGCGCTTGGCCGCACCTACCGGCCCTCCCCCGAGCGCAGCGCCGCCATGGACAAGCGGTACCGGCTGCACTGCGACATCGCTGACCGCCTGGCGCAAGCCTGGCCGTCAATCGAAGCGCTGGCGGAAGGGGGGGAGCGATGAACGCGGACAATCGCCGGCAGGACATTGCCGACTATGTCATACAGCATGGCGAGGCGCGCATCGACGAGCTCGTGACGGCATTCGGCGTCTCGCGCATGACCATCCATCGCCACGTCGACGAGCTGGCGCGCCAGGGTGTGCTGCGCAAGCTGCACGGCGCGGTGAGCGCGCAGCCGTCCGGCGTCTATGAAAGCCTCTTCCGTTTCCGCGAGACGCATGCGGCGGCGGCCAAGCGGGCGCTTGCCCGCGCGGCCCTGGCCGAGATCGAGCCGGGTCAGGTCGTGCTGCTCGACGATTCGACCACCGCCAACGCGCTCGGCCCGCTCCTGCCGCAGATCGCGCCGCTAACCGTCGTCACCAACAGCCTGTCGCTGGCGGAGCAGCTGGTGGACAAGGACGAGCTGAAGCTGATCCTGCTCGGCGGCGAATACCATCCGACCTACAATGCCTTCATTGGCCATATTTGCGAGAACGCGCTGCAGAAGATCAGGGTCAATCTGCTCATCTGTTCCGCTTCGGCGATCGACAAGACGGCGACGCTGATCCAGGACCCGCAGGTGGTGCGCGTGAAGCAGGCGATGGCCGCGGCGGCCTCGCGCAGCGTGCTGCTCATCGATTCCTCCAAGTTCGGCAAGTTAGCGCTGCACCTGTTTGCGGACCTCACCGACTTCGACCTGGTGCTCAGCGACGACGGCCTTCCCGAAGAGGTCGCCGGCAACTTGCAGGCGGCCGGGGTCAATCTCAAGATCGTGCCGGTGCAATGACCGGGACGACACGCGATGTCGATGTCCTCATCATCGGCGCCGGCATCAACGGCGCCGGCCTGTTTCGCGATCTGTGCGAACAGGGTCTCAAGGTCGCGATCGTCGACAAGGCGGATTTCGGTTCCGGCACCAGCGCTGCGCCGTCGCGGCTGATCCATGGCGGCATCAAATATCTCGAAACGGGTGAGCTGGGCCTCGTCGCGCAATCGACGCTGGAGCGCAACCTTTTGCTGCGCAATGCCCCGCATGCCGTGCGCCCGCTGCCGACCGTCATCCCGATCTTTTCCTGGTTGACCGGCATCGGAGCCGCGCTGCGCACCCTTTTCGGCAGCACGACCGCGCCGCGCAGCCGTGGCGCACTGCTGATCAAGATCGGCCTTGCCATGTATGACTTCTACGGCGCCCGCCGCCGCGTCATGCCGCGGCACAGCATGTGGTCGAAGGCGCGGGCGCTGAGCGAGATACCGCCTTTGACACCGGGCATCGTCGCCGCCGGCACCTATTATGACGCCACCGTCCGTCATCCCGAGCGGCTGGTGCTTGAACTTCTCCAGGATGGCGTCAGGGCCAGCCCTCAATCTATGGCTCTCAACTACGCGCAGTTGCTGGGCAGCGACGGCAGCGTTGTGCGCTTCGCACTGCCCGACGGCGGCGAGTTTGGTTTCCGGCCACGCATCGTCGTCAATGCGGCTGGGCCATGGATCGATCATGTCAACGCGGCGCTCGGCGCGCCGTCTCGGCTGATCGGCGGCACCAAGGGCTCGCACATCGTGCTCGACCATCCCGAGCTGCTGCAGGCGCTGAACGGCCGCATGATCTATTTCGAGGCCAATGACGGCCGCATATGCCTGGTGTTCGACTATCTCGGCCGGGCACTGGTCGGCTCGACCGACACCCGCGCCGCCGAACCCGACGCGGTACGCTGCGAGGATGATGAAATCGACTATTTCCTGGCAAGCTTGCGCGAGCTCCTGCCCGGCCTTGCCTTTGGGCGCGAGCAGATCGTCTATGCCTATTCCGGCATCCGCCCGCTGCCGGCATCGGACGGCACTGCGCCGGGCCTGATCAGCCGTGACCACTCGGCGCCCGTCATGGAAAGCGAGGGCGACCGGACCTGGCCGATCATCTCATTGGTAGGTGGCAAGTGGACGACCTTCCGCGGTTTCGCCGAGGAGGTGGCGGACATGCTGTTGTCCAGGCTTGGCCAGCCCAGGCGGGTGAGCACGCAAAGCCTCGCCATCGGCGGTGGCCGCGACTTTCCGGCCGATGCAGCCGCGCATGGCCGCTGGATCTCCGCCGTCACGGCTGAGACAGGCGCGTCGCCGGCCCGCGCGGAAGCAATGCTCGACCGCTATGGAACGACGGCCCATGTCATTCTAGCGCACGAAGCTGGACGGCAGGCCGAGCCGCTTGCCGGCTCATTCGAATACACGCAGGCGGAAATTGATTGGTTGGCGCGCAACGAACGCGTCGTCCATTTGGCAGACATTGTCATGCGACGAACGGTGCTGGCGATCACAGGCCGGCTCAATCGCAGCAGCCTTGCACAAATTGCCGACACGGCAGCGGCCGCGCTGGAGTGGAATGCCGAACGGCGTGAGAAGGAGCTGGAAGCGACTTCAAAGGAACTCACGGAGCGGCACCGATTTTGCTTTCAATAGCCGAGCTCCCATGACGGTCGATGCCGACGAGTTGAGCCGTGCCTAACGGCCACCGCGGCGGCGGCCAAAAGCCGCAAAGCCGCCGTGCCACCCTCCCCAACCGACCGCATCAAGATCGGCAATGCGGACGCGAGCGGCCAAAGCGCGCATTTCGTCGTTTGGCTTCATCTTCAGGTCGACGAAGGCGGCACACAGACCGGTCAGGAATTGGTGGTGTCGGTGCCATATGACGCGCAGATGACATTCGACGGTCTCGCCACCCAGGCTTTCGAGAAGGCGCACGCCATGCTTCGCGCCTGCTGCGAGATTGACGAGACCATGTGGTGGAAGCAGTTCAACCGCAGCCTGGCGCCGCTGCCCGAGTGGACGCCCGGCGCCCAGTAGTGGCAGGCGCCGAACCAAGCGCACTGAGGGCGGGTTCGATTTCGCATCGCCTGCCTCTGGCCCACGACGAAGTCCGGCATTGTCACCCTGCGATGCCCGCTCCGGGCGAAGGCAAAGCTCTGCTTGAATGGCCGACGTCAGGCGCAAAGCTGGGCGCCAAACTCAGGCAGCCGTTGTAAACTGCTCCTTCGACCTTCGAGATAAGAAAAGGCGAGCAGATTGAAGACGTGCTCGTCTTTTCTGGATAGCTATCTGGAGGCGTTGAGCGACGCGGCGTTGTCACAGCTTTGGGTCCCAATCCAAGGGGGCAATCACGATGAAACGCGATTGCCTTTTCCCAAACGGCTCTAACTACCAGGGCGCTGAAAAGTCAGCGAGCTGTCCGTTAATCCCTGCGAAGATGGTGGACCCAAGTCGCGCCTTTGCTCCAACGCCCTCAAAATCCTGATCTAATAATGATTGTGTTGAATGCGTTTCGCTGATTAGCTGTCTTGCATAAGTCCGGGACAAGGTTGGCAATGTTGTCCGGGGAGGACCGCGATGCCGGTGCTTGAAGTTCGCCATGTTTCCAAGAACTTTGGAGCCATCCAGGCCCTGACCGACGTCAGCTTCCAGGTAGAGCGGGGCGAAGTCGTGGGTCTCATGGGGGACAACGGCGCCGGCAAGTCGACGATAGTCAAGACAGTGGCCGGGAACTTCCCGCCGAACGACGGCGAAATCGTAGTGGACGGCGAGGTTTGTCAATTCCACAAACCCGTCCAGGCCCGTGCCAAAGGAATCGAAGTCGTCTATCAGGACCTGGCGCTTGCCGACAATCTAACGGCCGCGCAGAACGTCTTTCTTGGCCGTGAGATCAAGAAGGGCTTCTGGCCGATCAGGGTGCTCAATAAGCAGGCGATGATCGACCGCTCGGCAGCGCTGTTCGAAGAACTCAAATCGGAAACCCGACCGCGCGACCTGGTCAGGAAGATGTCGGGTGGGCAGCGCCAGGCGGTAGCCATCGCACGAACCCGGCTTTCGAACGCCAAGCTGGTGTTGATGGACGAGCCGACCGCCGCAATCTCCGTACGCCAGGTGGCGGAAGTGCTCGAATTGATCCGACGCCTCAAGGCGCAAGGGGTCGGGGTCATGTTGATCAGCCACCGCATGCCTGACGTTTTCGCCGTCGCAGATCGTATCATCGTGCTGAGGCGAGGTTCGAAGGTTGCCGACAAGCAGGTCGACAACACCTCGCCCGAGGAAATCACCGGACTAATAACGGGGGCCATCCGTGGCGAATAGTGCTCGGCAGTCGGTTAGCGTCAGGGAGTCGCTCGTGGAAACCAGCCGCCCGGCCATGGCGGACTTCATCCCGACCAAGGAGAAGACGGCACTGCAGCGTGTGGTTTCAAGTCAGCCATTCTGGGTGACAATCGCGCTCATTGCTCTCGTCATGTTGATGACAGCCATCGAGCCGAGCTTCGGCACCTCCGAAAACGTCGCCAACGTCACGCGCAACTTCGCACCTTTCGGCCTCATGGCGCTCGGCATGACGGTGGTGATCATCACCGGTGGCATCGATCTGTCGGTCGGCTCGATCATGGGCCTAGTGGCCATCGTCGCCGGCCTGTTCCTGACCTGGCACTATCCTTGGTACGTCGCCTTCGCTATCGGCCTTTTCTCCGGCCTGGCCTGCGGCGCGGTCAACGGGTTCTTTGTTGCTTATGTCGGAATGCCGTCCTTCGTGGTCACCCTCGGGATGCTGTCCGTGGCGCGTTCGCTGGCGGTCGTGTTCTCGGCCAACCAGATGCTTTACCAGTTCGGGCCCGATGCTCCGATCGTGAAGGCGATCGGCCAGGCGAGATGGCCACTGCATGGGCCGCAGGACTGGGCACCGCACTGGATACCGGGACTGTCGTCGCAGTTCTGGACCATGGTGATTCTGGCCCTGATCGTCGGCTTCGTGTTCAATTTCACTGCCTGGGCCCGACATCTGTTCGCCATCGGTGGCAACGAGGAGGCCGCCCGGCTTACCGGCGTGCCGGTCGACTGGATCAAATTCCAGGCCTATGTCTTCTCGGCTTTCACCGCCTCGCTCGCCTCGCTGCTGCTGCTTGGTTACAACGGCTCGGCCATCAACGCCATGGGCCAAGGTTATGAGCTGCGCGTGATCGCCGCGACAGTCATTGGCGGAGCCAGCCTCATGGGCGGCGCCGGCACGGCGTTCGGCGCGATAATCGGTTCGGCCTTCCTCGAGGTGATCAGGAATGCACTCCTGATGGCCGGCATCGATTCAAACTGGCAGGGTGCCTTCGTGGGCGCCTTCATCGTTCTTGCGGTTCTTTTGGGCATGCAAACCGGCGGCAGATCGATGCTCGCAGCGTCGCTGGCAGCCTTGATGCCCAAACGAAGCCGTTAGAAACCCGCCGGCGGGAGGCCTGCGGGATCACACCAAAGGAGGAGAACGTCCCATGAAAAAACATCTGCTCACGGCGGCCGTGGCGCTTGGCGCAATGGTGCTCGCCGTTTCCGGCGCCCAGGCGAAATACACCTTCGCCCTGGTGCCGAAGAACATGAACAATCCTTTCTTCGACCAGGCACGCGACGGCTGCAAGAAAGCCGAAGCCGAATCGAATGGGGCCTTGGAGTGCATGTATATCGGCCCCGGAGAGCATGGCGGCGGCGACGAGCAGGTACAGATCGTGCAGGACCTCGTTGCCAAGAAGGTGGACGGCATCGCCGTGTCGCCATCGAATGCCGCGGCGATGGCAGTCGCGCTGCAGGCCGCCAAGGAAGCCGGCATCCCGGTCCTCACCTGGGATTCCGACCTCCTGCCCGAGAACAAGGATCTTCGCGCCGCCTATATCGGGACCCACAATTATGAGATCGGCGTGAACCTTGCCAAGCTTGCCATGCAGATTAAGCCCAAGGGCGGCACGATCTGTATCCAGTCGGGCGGCGCGGCGGCGGCCAACCACAATGAGCGCATGCAGGGCATTCGCGATACGCTTTCGGGCACCAAATCGGCAGCCTCGCCCGGGGACCGGCTGACGGGCCAGAATGGCTGGACCGAAATCGAAGGCTGTCCGCTCTATACCAACGATGATTTCCCGCTTTCGGTGCAGCAATTCGAGGACATCATGGGGAAAAACCCGAACCTCGACGCATTCATCCCAACCGGTGGCTTCCCGCAGTTCATCCCAGACGCCAACCGAGCTGCGGTAGCCCCGTACAAGGACAAGATCGCCTCGAAGGCCCTGGCCCTCGTCGTCGCCGACACGCTTCCCGTCCAGATCGATCAGATGAAGGAAGGTCTCTCCCTTGGCCAGGTCGGCCAGCGGCCGTTCGAAATGGGCTACAAGACGATGATGGCATTGAAGGATATGAAGGACGGCAAGGCTCCGCCGGCTGACCCGACCTACACCGGCCTCGACGTCTGCACTCCGCAGACGGCGGATACCTGCGTCGCCAAATAGGGCTTTGGGCGGGAGGAACTCCCGCCCTTTCGTTGGAGCGAGATGCGGCTAAACTGAAGCATTCTCATCTCGCTCCAGGGGTTTCAATGTCGGAATTGTTCTCGCTCAACGGCCGTGTCGCACTGGTCACGGGTGCTTCGCGCGGCCTCGGCTTCGCCATGGCCAAAGCACTTGCGGAAAACGGTGCGACGGTAATCGTCAACGCTCGCGGCATGAACGCCCTCTCCGCGGCGGCGGAAAGGATCGGGGCCGAAGCCCTGCCGTTCGACGTTACCGACGCGGCGATCTCAAGGGCGGCGCTCCAAGGGATCGTCGAACGCCGCGGCCGCCTCGATATTCTGATCAACAACGCCGGCATCCAGCATCGCAGGCCTTTGGTCGAATGGGAGGACGAGGATTTCGACCGTGTGATTGCGGTCAATCTTTCGGCCTGCTTTCGCATGATGCGTGATGCAGCGCGCCTCATGCTGCCAAACAAATTCGGGCGCATCATAAACACTGGATCGGTTGCGGCGATCCTTGGCCGTCCCACCATTCACGCCTATGTGGCGGCAAAGGCGGGCCTGCACGGGCTGACGCGCTCCGCCGCCGCCGAAATGGGCCGTCACGGTATAACCATCAACGCGATCGCCCCCGGCTATTTCGCCACCGAGCTCAATACCGCGCTTATCAACGATGAGGCTTTCACCAAGTGGGTCGAAGCACGAACCCCTGCCGGCCGCTGGGCGCAGCCTGAGGAACTCGGCGGAGCCGTGGTGTTTCTCGCCTCTAACGCTGCCGCTTACGTCAATGGACATGTGCTGACGGTTGACGGAGGTCTATCGGTTTCCCTCTGACTTGCGAACCGCAGCCCGTCAGAGCCTATTCCGGAAGGCATTGTCGGCTTCGACGTCACGGCCGCGCGAAGGTGGCGGATCAGGTGCGGTGTTATTTATACCGGCTCGCCCGCCACGATCGCGAGCTGGTTTGGCAGGCGATTTTCGGAACTCGACGCTGATTCATCTGTCGTCAGGTCGAGGGCCACTGAAAGACCGTTCGCACCCTCGACGGGCCGCCTGTCTATTCCCGCGATTCGGCTGATCGACCCCATTATGAATGATCACGAACTCGTCACCGCCTAGTCTGGCAACAGTGTCGTCCTCGTTGTGGCTGTATTGAACACTGATCGACCCCTACGGCCAGGTGAATACCCGTGGAATGATATGTCACGGCCTCTGCGATGCCGAAACAAGCTCCGCTTTCAAGCGCGCCGTCTCCATCCCGACTGCGATGAAACGGCGCGCATGGCGGGCAAGCTCCATATTATCGGTCCACAGATTGCGCCAGATCGCTGTCTTCCTCGACAGGTTCTCGTCGACGATCTCCGAAGAGAAGGATTCGAAGCTGAGATCGTCGTTGTAGCCTATAGCCGTCAGCGCGTCGAAGATCGCGGCGAAATCGATGCTACCGGTGCCGAGAAAGCCGCGGTGGCTCTCGCCGATATGGACATAACCGATCTTCTTCGCGGCATGGCGGATGGCCAGCCCGACATCGGCCTCCTCGATGTTCATGTGGAAGGTGTCGAGATGCAGGAAGATGTTGTCGGAACCGGTGTCCTCGATGAAGGCCAGCCCCTGCGCGGCGGTGTTGAGCAGGTTGCTTTCGAAGCGGTTGACGATTTCGAGGTTGAGCGTGACTCCGGCCGCCTTGGCGGTTTCCGCGACCCTGGCGAGTGTCGCGGCGCTGCGGTTCCACTGGTCACGCGTCGGCGCCTCGGTTTGCAATCCGTGGCTGGTCGAGAGAATGCCGCCGACTTTTTGGCCGCCGAGATCGCGCGTGAGCGCGATCGTGCGGTTGAGGATCTCGACACCGCGGGCGGCGACGGCCTTGTCGGCGCTGGAGATGTCGCCCTCGGCCGGCAGGCCGATGCTGATGGCGACGCCAAGGCCGAGATCGGCGATGCTTTTGGCCAGCTTGCCGATATCGACATCGGCCGGATCGAGATAGGAGAACTCGATCAGGTCGAAACCGGCTTCTTTCGTGTTGGCCAGCGTGCGTTCGAGATCCGCCTGCGCCGAGCTCGCAGACCAAACGAAAGAGTGGATTCCAATACGCGACATGATCATCTCCATCCGATGGATAGGGCGCGGCCGGGTCGAACGACCCAGCCGCGCCAGCCTTGGGAGCAGCGTTAGCGAGCCGCCGTCCAGCCTTTGTAGTCCTTCAGGTTCTCGGCGGTGATCAGCTTCGGATCGAGCAGCACGGTCGGCTCGGCCGGCTTTTTGCCGGCAAGCACCTCTGCCGCCATCGTCAGCGACTGACCGGCCATGACATAGGGATCCTGCGAGGCTGAGGCCTTGATCATCGAGGTGCCGGATGCGAACTCCTTCTCGATGTCGGGGGCGCCGTCGACCGCTGTGATGATGAATTCCGAGCGATTGAGCTGCTTGGCGGCGAGCTGCGCGCCGATCGCCGTCGGGTCATTGATGGCGAACACCGCGTCGATTTTGTCGAAGCGAGTGAGCAGCGACTGGAACACTTTCAGGCCGCCGTCGCGCGAGCCTTCGGCGTTCTGGTCATCAGACAGGATCTTGATGTCCGGATGCTGCGACAGCACGTTCTTGCAACCCTTGACGCGCTCCAGGATCGAGGACGAGGCCGGGCCGTTGAGAATGACATAGTTGCCTTTGCCGCCGGTGTGGTCGACCAGGTACTGGCAGGCTTCCTCCCCGGCCTTGACGTTGTTGGTCATCACGGTGACGTCGGCGCCTGGCGCCGAGACGTCAAAGGCGGCGACCACAATGCCGGCCGCCTGCGCCTTCTTGACAGCGGGCGCGATCGCCTTGGCATCGACTGCATTGAGCATGATGACGTCCACGCCTGCGGCGATGAAGGAATCGATCTGCGAGACCTGCTTGTTGAGGTCATAGTCCGCCGACACCGACGTCACCTCGACCTTGGGATTGATCTTCTTGGCCGCGTCCTCGATGCCCTTGATGGTGGCGACGAAGAAGGGATTGCCGAGCAGGCCGACCGAGATGCCGACCTTGTTTAGGTCCTTGGCCGATGCCGGCGCGATGACGAGGGCCGCGAGGGCTGCGCCGCAGAGCAGTTTGGCGATGGTCTTCATTTACTTGCTTCCTCCGATTGCCCCGCGCCTCTCACGGTGCGTTACACAATCCGGCTCGTCTGGGCCGGCGACCAAGGTCAATCACGTTCTTGCTCCGGCCTGCAGCCGGTAACGGTCGAGGGCGACCGCCACGATGATGACCAATCCTTTGATGATGTACTGCCAGATGTCCGAGACACCGGCCAAAATGAGCCCGTTGGAGAGCACGGCGATGATCAGCCCGCCGATCAGAGTGCCCCAGATCGAACCGACGCCGCCGACGAAACTGGTGCCGCCGAGAATGACGGCGGCGATTGCATCGAGCTCGTAGGACTGGCCGAGTTGCAGGCCGTTGGCGGCGTAGAGCCGCGCCGCCGACATCACGCCGCCCAGGCCCGCGAGCAGGCCCGACACGCCGTAGACGAAGAGCAGCACCAGCGGCACCTTGATGCCGGTGAGGCGCGCCGCCTCGGCATTGCCGCCCACGGCGTAGATCCAGGTACCGAGCACGGTGCGTTTGAGCACCAGCCAGGACAGCACCACCACCGTCAGCGCGATGATGACCAGCCAGGGAACCCCGAACAGCGAGCCATTGCCGATAAAATCGAAAGGCAGATCGGGATTGAAGACTGTCGTATCCTCGCCGAGCAGGCGGGCGACGCCGCGCACGGCGGTGAGCGAGCCCAGCGTGACGATGAAGGGCGGCAGCCTGATGTAAGCGATAAGCAGCCCGTTGATGATGCCGAAGCCGAGGCCGAGCAGTATAGCGGCCGGAATGCCGAGCATGCCCCAGTCCGGCACCAGCGACACCAGCACCGCGACCATCGCCGAGGCGGCGAGGATCGAGCCGACGGAGAGGTCGATCCCGCCGGTGAGAATGACGAAGGTCATGCCGGCGGCGAGCACGATATTGATCGACGACTGCTGGGTGACGATGAGCAGGTTCGTGCCGGTGAGGAAGCGTGGATTGATGAACTGGAAGCCGACGGCAAGCAGGAGCAGAACCGGCAGCATGCCGAGCGCGGCGAAGGCCGTGCGCAGCCGCCTGCTCCTAACCGCTGCCTGATCCGCCGCCTTCGTCGCTGCTGAGCTGTCGATCATCGCTGGGCCGCTCCCGTCGCAAGTTCCATGATCTCTTCCTGACGCAGCGGCCTGCCTTCCGACGCCGTCACCTCGCCGGCGATAGTCCCGTCGCGCATGACCAGCACGCGGTCGGCCACCCCGATCACTTCAGGCAGTTCGCTGGAGATCATCAGGATGGCGATGCCCCTGCCGGCGAGGCTGTCGATCAGCCGGTAGATTTCCGACTTGGCGCCTACGTCGACGCCACGCGTCGGCTCGTCGAGGATGACGACCTTGGGTTCGGTCTCCAGCAAGCGGGCAAGCAGCACCTTCTGCTGGTTGCCGCCCGACAGCGACCCGGCATTGGCCTGCGCCGAACGGGTGCGGATCGACAGGTCGGCGATGGCTTTGGCGGCACGCCGCTCGGCATTGGCGAAGTCGCGAAAACCGCCGGCCCGCGCATCCCTGGTCAGCACGCCCATATTGATGTTGTCCGAGATGGACATGTCGAGGAACAGGCCGAGTTCCTTGCGGTCCTCGGTGAGATAGGCAATGCCGGCATCGAGCGCTTCACGCGGCGAAGCGATGGCGATCGGCTTGCCGTCGAGCTCCAGCTCACCTGTGCTGCGCCGGTCGGCGCCGAAGATGAGCCTGGCGAGCTCGGTGCGGCCGGAGCCGACCAGCCCCGCAAGCGCCAGCACCTCGCCGTGGTAAAGATCGAACGAGCAGTCCTTCAGCAACCCGCCGTCCGACATGCCGCGCACCGACAGCGCAACCCGGCGCTGGCTGTCCGGCGGTCGGTGATCCTTCTTGTAGAAGGCCGAGAGATCGCGGCCGACCATCATCGAGACGAGGCGCGAGGCGTTGAGATCGGCGCGTTCCAGAGTGCCGACATAGCCGCTGTCGCGCAGCACGCTGACGCGGTCCGCGAGCTGGTAGACCTCCTCCATACGATGGCTGATATAGATGATGGCGATGCCTTGCGCCTTCAGCGTGGCGATCACCTCGAACAGCCTATCGGTCTCGCGCGACGTCAACGAGGTCGTCGGCTCGTCCATAACAATGATGCGAGCGCTGGTCGATAGCGCGCGGGCGATCTCGACCAGTTGGCGCTCGCCGAGCGACAGGCTAGAGACCAGGGCGCGCGCGGAAAAGGAGACGCCGAGCCGCTCGATGATTTCTTTGGCGCGACGGTTGCACTGGTCGCGATCGACGATGCCGAACCTGCGCGGCTCGTTGCCGAGGAAGATGTTCTGTGCCACCGTCAGGTTGGGTGCAAGCGACAGCTCCTGGTAGATCACGGCGATGCCGTGGGCGCGAGCTTTGATCGGGTCGCCCGTGGCGACCGGCGCTCCGTCGATCAGGATCTCGCCGCCGGGATCCGGCCGATAGGCACCGGAAAGCACTTTCATCAGCGTCGACTTGCCGGCGCCATTCTCGCCCATGAGCGCATGCAACTCGCCGGCATTGACGGTGAGCGACACGTCCCGCAGCGCCCGGACAGGACCGAAGGTTTTGGAGATATGGCGCATCTCCAGCACCGGCCTTTGCGGCGCGACATGGGCGGCGGCGCTCATTGCGCACCTCCTGCCGCCGCGCCGGCGATGTGGCGCCCGGCAATGAGGTCGCGCCAGTCGTTGCGGTAGCGGTCCAGGCCCCTGAAGTCCGCGGCGCGTACCGGCTCCGGCGTATCGGCGGCGAATTCGCGGCCGATGCTTTCGAATGCGAGCGCCGCGGCGCCCGTGGCGCTGCCTTCAATCGTGGCGCCCTGCATGAAGGATTGCCCCGGCCGCAGTGCGGCCAGGAGAGCGGCAAGCAGCCCATCGGCATTCAGTCCGCCATCAACGATGACCGTATCTCGCGAACGGATCAGGTCGAGCGACAGATCGATCATCAGCGCCACATAAAGCAGCGCCGCGGCCGCGCGCTGCCCGGCATCGGAAATGGGCCCGACGATTTCGCCTGTCCGGCCCGGCAGCGGTCCGCCGGGGGCAAAGCTCGGCAGGGCCATGGTGCCGGCGTCGATCGTCCGCTGTATCGAGGCCGGCGCAATCGCGCCCTGCCAATTGCCGCTGATCACAGCGAATTCGCGCCCGCCCATGAAGCGGATCGTGGGCACCGGGCCGCCATCGACATCGACATTGACGAGCATGTCCCGTTCACGGTCGAGCGCCTCGAGCGGGCAGTCGGGGTTGAGCACGATGACCCAGGTGCCAGTCGATACAACGGTGAGCGGCCCGAGCTCCTGCCGCCGATAGGCATGCAGCGCGGCGTTGCTGTCATGGACGCCATTGTGGATGGCGACCGGCCTGCCGGCCCGGCCAAGCCGCCGCTCCCCGGTGACCACGCCGGCGCGCGCGAAGACGGGCATGTGGCCGCGCCAGCCTTCGGCGTCGACCAGCGAGGAGAAGTCGCGCCTGCGCGGCGCCCACAGATGCGAGTGGCAGCCGAGATAGGAGACTTCCGAAACGGCGCGACCGCCAAAGCGCCAGCTCCAATATTGCGGGTAGCCGAGGATGGCCTTCGCCGCCGAAAAGGCGTCGGGCTCCACTTCCTTCAGCCACAGCATATGGCGGCCGTAATTGAAGCCGAGCGGCAGGCGCGGCGAGAAGGTCTCGGTGTAATCGGGAATGCGGGGATCAATCCGCGCGGCGATGTCGGCCGGCGGCTCTTGTTCGTAGTCGAGGATCGGATGCGTCAGCGCCGTATCGCCGACTAGAGCGAAGGTGCAGCCATGGCCGGACACCATCAGGCTTTCGATGCCATGACCGTCAACGGCCCGGTTGACGGCGTCGAGCGCCCAATCATGCAGCGCTGCCTCGTCGAGCACACTGAGGCCGCCCTTGCGTATCCATTCGGGCTTCGTGCGCTGTTCGCTGAGGATGCGGCCGTCCTGGCCGAAAACGAACAGCTTGGAATTGGTCTTGCCGAAATCGAGTACCGCCACCTTCACTGGACGGCCCCCGATGAAGGAGCGATGCGCACGGCGACCCCGGCATCCTCCAGCATGCGCGCATCGGCGTCGGAAAGGCCGTCATCAGTCACCAGCGTGCCGATGCGCGACAGCGGCAGCGCGACGTTGCGGGCGTGAATCGACAGCTTGCGGCTGTCGGCCAGCACCACGATCTGGTCCGCGCACAAGCTGAGATCAATGATCGAGCGCACCAGCAGCGGATGCGATTCCAAAACGCCCTCGGGGCCCAGTCCCTGGGCGCCGAGAAAGAATTTCGAGGCATAGAACGGCACGGCCTGGGTGAGTGAATGGATTATGCCGGGCTCGCGGTGCAGATCGCCGCCGGCAATCGTCAGGCTGCAATGGCCGTGATCGCCGAGATACGCAGCGAGCGGCATGGAATTGGTAAAAAGGCGGATGTTGCGGTCGGCAAGCTTGACGCCGAGATGAAAACACGTCGATCCGCCATGGACGATAACCGCATCGCCATCGCGCACCATGGTGGCGGCGACGGCGGCGATCTGCCGTTTGGCATCGACTGCCAGATCGCGGTTCTCGTCATAGGGCCTGGCATAGGCGATGCCGGCCTGCGATGCGCCATCGAGCGCCGAAATGCCGCCATAGACTTTCCTGGCCTCACCGGCCTCGTCGATCTTGTCGATGTCGCGCCGGACTGTCGCCGCCGAAACGCCAAGCCGCTCCTGCAGCTCGCGCACCGAAGCGAACGGGCGGTCCCGCAAGAGCTCGACGATCTGACGCTGGCGGCCGGAGTCGCTCAACTCTTTCCTCCCGATGATGCCCTTTTGCACGGCATTTGGTGCAACTTACTCAACATCGGGCGAATTGCAAGCCGATTTGATCATACTAGATCACTATTGACGTAAGTCGCTCGGGTCTGCGATATCAGCGCCAACCGCGCTCCCGCGATGGGGAATTGTTCAAGACCGCCGAGCCGTTGGAGGAAGCCATGCCGACCACGACCGATGCGCAGGAAATGGCTGCCCTGCGAGCGCTTTCGGCCACCATCGGCGCCGATCCGCATCTGACCCAGGCAGCCGGCGGCAACACATCGCTGAAAGCCGGCGACACGCTATGGATCAAGGCCTCCGGCACATGGCTGAAGGACGCTCTGACCGACGACATCATGGTGCCGGTGGCGATGGGTCCGCTCCTCGAGGCGGTCGAACGACGCGATCCGACCGCGGACAAGCCGCAGGCATTTGCGATCGGCGCCCTCAACCCGCGCGGCTTGCGGCCGTCGATCGAGACCACCGTGCATGCGCTGATGCCTCAGCGGGTGGTGCTGCATGTCCACTGTGTCAACACGATCTCGCTCGCCGTCCAGACCGATTGCGAGGCCGAGGCCACGCGGCGTCTCGATGGCGTCGCGTGGGCTTATGTTCCCTATCGCCGGCCGGGCCTGCCGCTTGCGCAGGGTATTGCCGAGCGCCTCAGGCCCGGGACCGACGTGCTGATCCTCGGCAATCACGGACTGGTCGTCGCGGCGGAGACTGTGGCCGAGGCGGAGCGTCTGCTGTATCGGGTGAGATCGCTTCTGGCGCGTCCGGCGCGGGAGACGGCGATCCCGGATACCGCGGCGCTGAGAGCGCTCGCCCGTGACAGCGGCTACCGGTTGCCGGCAGAAGCCGAGGCGCATGCAGTGGCGCTCGATGCGGACAGTTGCCGCATAGCAGAGGCCGGCAGCCTCTATCCGGACCACGTCATCTTTCTTGGCCCTGGCTCCGCGGTGGCAAGACCGGGCGAGCAGGTCGCCGACGTCGTTGCCCGGCTAGGTACGGACCCTGTCGCGATCCTCTTTCCGGGCGCCGGCGTGCTGATGCGCGGCGACGCAAGCTCCGGCGCGGACGCCATGCAGCGCTGCCTCGCGGATGTGACCGCGCGGGTCGACATCACGGCGCGGCTGAATTATCTCACCGCCGCCGAGAATGACGAGTTGGTCAACTGGGATGCCGAGCAGTATCGCCAGAAACTCAACACTGCGGTTTAGGCGAATGGTGTCGCTTGCATTAGGCATCGACATCGGCACGTCCGGGTCGCGCGCCGTCGCGATGCGTCCGGACTTCTCCATCGCCGCGAGCGCCGCCGTGCCGCTCGAGCGCTTCGGAGCGAACGACCGCGATCCCGCCGTGTGGTGGTCCGCGGTCGGAACGACATTGCAGGAGTTATTCTCGCAAATCGATCGCAGAGCGGTGCGAGCGATCGCCGTCGACGGCACGTCCGGCACCGTGCTGCCGGTCGATCGCGTCGGGCGGCCGCTGGCCGAACCGCTGATGTACAACGACAAGGTTTCGGATGCCGCCATACTCGCCGCAATCACCGATGCGGCGCCGGAGGCAAGCGCCGCGCATGGAGTTACGTCCGGTCTCGCCAAGGCGCTCTGGTTCCAGCGCCTGCCGGACATCCATGCCGTGCTGCATCAGGCAGACTGGATCGCCGGACAATTCTCGGCTCGCTTTGACGTCAGCGACGAGAACAACAGCCTCAAGACAGGCTACGATGCCGAGGCGCGTCGCTGGCCGGAATGGATCGCGGCGACCGGCATGCGCATGGAGCTTCTGCCGACCGTCGTCAGGCCGGGCACCCTGACCGGCAGGCTTACGGCCGCCGCCGCCGATCTGTTCGGGCTGCCGCGCGACGTCGCGGTGGTTGCCGGCACCACTGATGGCTGCGCCTCTTTCCTGGCGACGGGCGCGGCGACCGCCGGCGACGGCGTCACCGCGCTTGGATCGTCGCTGACTATCAAGATCCTGTCCGACCGGCCGATTTCGGCGCCGCGCTACGGCATCTACAGCCATCGGCTGGGCGACGCCTGGCTGGCAGGCGGCGCGTCGAACACCGGCGGCAAGGTGCTCACGCAGCATTTTTCGCTCGCGCGGATCGTCGAGCTCAGCGCCGCGATCGATCCCGCGACGGAGACCGGCCTCGACTATTATCCGCTCGGTTCGGCCGGCGAGCGTTTTCCTGTCGCCGAGCCAACACTCCAGCCGCGTCTGCTGCCCCGACCCGAATCCGACGCCGACTATCTCAAGGCGATGCTGGAGGGCATGGCGGCCATCGAGGCGCTCGGCTATCAGAGGCTCGCCGAACTCGGCGCGCCGAAGCTCACCTCGGTCCGAAGTGTCGGCGGCGGCACTGCCAATGCTGCCTGGACCGCGATCCGGCAGCGCAAGCTCGGCGTCGAATTCCTGCCGGCCCTCGCCGACGAGGCTGCGGCAGGAACGGCAAGGCTGGCGCTGGCCGGCGCAAAGGAAGCGGGGCTGCTGTGAGCGCGAGACAGGCCGTACATCTCGACGGGATCGCAGCGCTCGCAGAGCGCTATGACGTGTTCCTGCTCGATCAGTTCGGCGTGCTGCATGATGGACAACAGCCCTATCCCGGCGCGGTCGAAGCGCTGTCGGCGCTGAAGCGCGCCGGCAAGACGGTGACGTTGATCTCGAATTCCGGCAAGCGGGCGGAGCCCAACGAAAGGCGGCTGTTGAAGCTTGGTTTCGAAGCGGGAAGCTGGGACCATTTCGTCTCATCCGGCGAGGTGGCCTGGCGCGTCTTCAGGAATATGACGAACTTGGGCGAGCTGCGGGCTGGAACAAGATGCCTGCTGATCAGCCGCGATGGCGACCGTTCGGCAATCGAGGGCCTGCCCCTTGTTCTGACCGAGCGCGGCGAGAACGCCGAGCTGGTGCTCATCGCGGCCAGCGAAAGCGACCGCTACGACCTCGATCACTACCGCGGGCTTCTCGGCCCGGCCGCGGCACGGAAGATACCGTGCTTCTGCACTAACCCGGACCGGATCATGCTGACCGCGATCGGACCGCGTTTCGCCGCCGGCGAGATCGCCGATATTTATGAACGCCTCGGCGGCAGCGTCACCCGTATCGGCAAACCTTATCCGGCGATCTATGAGGCCGCGCTGGCGCTTTCGGGGAATCCGGCGCGCGGCAACGCGATTTGCGTCGGCGACAGCGTCGAGCACGATATAGCTGGAGGACGTGCTGCCGGCGTGCCGACCGCGCTGGTCAAGTCGGGTATATTGGCCGACAGCGGCGACCTGACCGCGCTTTTCGAAGAGCTTGGCGCGTGGCCCGACTTCACTCTGGACGCGTTTCGCTGGCGTTGACGGGGAATTGCAGCATCGATTTTGATCCGGAATGTAGGCGGCGGTTCGCGGTCTTCCTGCGAGAACGTTTGCCAGATGGCGAGCCTCGGCTGATCGTAGCGTGGCAAGCTTGCGGCTCCGTTGCAAATTTCAGTCCCGGCACAGAAACTGGCGCAAAGAGCTTTACGCCGCGGCGATGATTTCAAGCTGTTCAGCAATAGACGGATTAAGACTGTAGGCGTATCTCGCCTGTCGTTTGCGCATCATGTGGATCATCTCGACCCGGCCAGGGTTGCAGTCGCGCTTGCGAACGACTCGAAGCCGAGCATCGGCCGCACCCGGCGAACGCCGTCTCCAACTTTCGCGGACCGAGCCGGGTGAGCGCACTATTGTCGATGCCGGCCTATTGCTCGCATTCTCGGGCACGTCCACCATGCGGTCCAACCCAGACCCGTCCGGAGCAAGTTTATAGCGTTTCTTCACAGCCACATCCTCTTTGACCAACATGGAATGAGAAGACGCCGAAAAGCGGCTGAGACCGCCGACGTCGTCGCGACTTTCTCGCCAACCGCTGGCCGAACTGAACTGGTTTCGACGATTTTCGCTTGCAAGATGTTATTGGGCGAAGCGCCCCCTGAACTTGTTATGTACTTCTGCGCCGAATCAACGACATACTGAGCCAGGGCCTATCGCAACGGAGTTTGCTGGCTACATGGCCCCTTGCGCTCCGACGATCGTCGACATCCCCCAAGCCCCCCACCCGCTCGGCGATCGTCGTTCCTCTCAATGTGGTCTGCAAAAAACGCGCGCTGCCGTTCCGAAGAGCACAGCTCCCTGATCCAAGAAGCGAGCTATTCGGAGTCGGGTTTAATGCCGACCGTGTTGCCGTCACCATGCACCGCGTAGCGGTCCCAATCGTTGGTCTTGCCAGGCGTTTCGGCGGCCGCTTCCCGTTTTGCTTGACCAGTATCTTTGGGCGGCTGGTGCTGCTGCTTTTCCGTATGTTTAGATTTGTCGCCGCGGGGCATGCAGACCTCCTTAGGGAGGCACCAAATTTCTTAACCGACAGGCCAACGAACAGTTCCAGGTTGAACCCACCACTGCGCCTCGCGTTGCAAGCTCAGAGGAAGCCACGCAGGGAGACAAGCGATGCCTCGGATCGCGACCTTCAACGTCAATGGCGTCAACGGCCGCCTGCCGGTGCTCCTGAGGTGGCTTGGCGAGACCAGCTATGACGTGGTTTGCCTTCAGGAGCTGAAAACGTCCGACAACAAATTTCCGGTAGAGGCCATCCGAGGCGCCGGCTATGGCGCTGTCTGGCACGGCCAGAAATCCTACAACGGGGTAGCTATACTGGCGCGTGGGAGGGATCCGGTCGAGCGCCGCCGCGGCTTACCGGGCGATCCCGATGATACGCACAGCCGCTATCTGGAGGCCGAGATCGACTCGTCGTCGGCTGCATCTATCTACCCAATGGCAATCCGGCACCAGGCCCAAAGTTCGATTACAAGCTCCGCTGGTTCGAACGTCTCATCACCTACAGCAAATCGCTGCTAGGCGAGCGCACCGTCCTTTGTGGAGACTACAATGTCGTGCCCACGGAGATTGACGCCGTAGTACCTGCGCGATGGTTGGGAGATGCCGTTTTCTTCCCGGAAAGCAGGAACGCCTATGCCCGCATGGTGAGCTTGGGCTGGGTGGACGCGATGCGTCGGATCCATCCGGGCAAGGGCATCTACACCTATTGGAATTTCTCCTATCGCGGAGGCTACGACCGAAGCTCCGGCCTGCGCATGGATCATCTGCTTGTAAGCCCGTCACTTGCGGAAACGATTCAAGCTGCAGGTGTCGATGTCGAGACCCGTGGGTGGGAAAAGCCGAGCGACCACGCGCCAGCCTGGATTGATGTGGGCGGACAAAGCAGGTCGCGCTGACCCATTCCTGCGCCTTCGGCCCGGCCTTTGCGCCTTTCCTCAGATCGTGGTGGCCGCTGCCGGATAGATCACTGACCCGTCGTCTCGAAGAACCGCGCCAGCCGTTGGTACGGCCTTCTCGACCCGGCCATTGCCCATCAGGTGGAAGACCTCTTCGCCATGGGCGAGAAGATAATCAGCTATAATCCGGCGGTGGCACCGCCACCAGACCGCCTCCGAGCACATTATCGCGCAGCGACGCGGCCGGAGTGCGAGCAGGCGATCGAGTCCGCTTCGAAATTCCGCCGAGAACGCGTAATCCGCGTAGTGGTGGAAGCTTTGGTTTCTCCACGCGCCGTTCGTTTCGGGCGGAACCTCGTCCACTTTGCCGCGGCGCCCGCCGAGCGGCACCACAATTTCATAGGCGATCTGCGCCTCAGCGAGTGACGTAGCCAGGCGTTCGCTATCGAACTGCGGGTAGGCGCGGGACCCGGGCAGACGCCTCACGTCGACGACGATGCCGATCCTCCCCTGCCGAAGGATATCGATGAATTCCTCAATTTTGCGGTTCGAATGCCCGACGGTGAAGAAGGGTATATGCGAGCGGTTGGTCGACTGCTTGGAATGCATCCTACATGACGTGGCGGCCGCTTCATTGTTCCAAGCACCCCAGGGTTAGACCAAATCTCGGGACGAGAACTGAACTGGCCGGATACGGAGCATCTTCGGTCGCCGTGATCCGCCATGGCTGCGCCACAGGAAGCTAGAGGGTGCTCGAAGTCGGCTCGCGTAACTTCCTCGTGACCTGGAACGCGGGCCGGAACAATCGAAGAGACCTCCAGTTTGGGCTAGCTCAATCAGCTTGAGGCAGACCAAGTCCAATCGAATGGAGCATGCCATGAGATTCCCCCGCTGCACGACGACTGCGGCCGCCGTTTTTATATTCGCGACTTTCCCTGCTCTCGCCCAGACAAACGCAACCCCTGGGCCTACCCCGGCGACCGAGCAGCCCGGAGCCGGGCAGTTGCCGAATGTAAACGGACAAGCGGGCGGCCCGACACGTGAAATGATCCGCCAGATGGTTGACCAAGCCATCCGGGAGAGGATGCAACAGGATCGAAGCTCCGAGCTGGCCAACAATCGTCAAGAAGAGGATGACAACGCTCGGGACGATGCAGATCGTCATGGCGATCGTTGGCATAAAAACCGTGATGGCGGTCCGGCCGGTGAGCACAGGATGGCTGCACACCATGGCCCGCGTATGATGCGCGGCGCAGGAATGCGACTGATGTTCGCGTTTTTGGACACGAATGGCGACGGATCATTGTCTGAGAACGAGGTTCAGGACGCTGTCGGGCGGATCTTCTCTGCAATCGACCAGAATGGCGACGGCAAGATCGACATGGATGAGGTCCAGTCCTTCTTGCACGGCTCTGGCGGTGAAGACATGCAGTAGTAGCTCTCCCAGCAACCAGGCCAATACGGCGCTTCGCGATGCAGGCGTGCCAATCTCTGCATCGCTCGAATGGAGATGCTTAGAGGGCCCCGACAAGCACTACGCCCCACGGCGGATGGAGAATACCTATGCGGGGCACTCATTCATAAAGCTAAGCCTTGTCGAAGGCTCTCTTAGCGACTTCAGAAATTGCGGATGCTGCGAATGCTCCCGATCTTGGGCGCAGCACTAATCATTGACTGGCGGCGACGGAACTGCCCGTACGTTTCGTCGATGACGGGGGCTAACGGTCGTCCCGATATGTAGCGCTGACGCCGGCTCTGAGAGCGTCGAGATCAAGCGCCATCGGCAGTCCGGCTCAGCACAAAAGAAGCGGCGCAGCTTCCATCGGCGATCCTTGACGCCGAAACAGCCTCCACCCCGGAACAGCTTGCAAGGTAGTGTGCTGGGAGTTCTGCAAATTCGCTGAGAGGGCCCGTTACGAGAAGGTGCGCGAGGCCGGCATCGTCGTGAGCCAGGCGGTGCTGATCGCGGTGGGCATCGACTGGGACGGGCGGCGCCAGATCCTGGCCGTGGAGATGGCCAATCGGGAAAGCCGCTCGGCCTGGAAGGACTTCCTCGTGGCGCTCAAGGCGCGGGGCCTCAGGGGCGTTGAACTGGTCGTGTCCGACGATCTGCCGGCCTGGTCGCGGCGATCGGCGAGGCGATCCCGGAAGCGGCCTGGCAACGCTGCTACGTGCACTTCCCCAAGAACGCGCTCGATCACCTGCCGAGGAAACATGGCGACGACTGCCTGCAGGAGCTCAGATGGCTCTACGACCGGCGCGATCTCGCCGAGGCCAAGGCCGATCTCGCCGCGTGGCTTGCCAAATGGTCGGGCCGCTATCCCAGGCTGACGACGTGGGTGGAGGAGACCATCGAGCGCACGCTGACCTTCTTTCGCCTGCCGCGCCAGCACCGCAAGCACCTGAAGTCGACCAACATTCTGGAACGCCTCAAGGAAGAGATCAGGCGCCGCACTTATGTCGTGCGCATCTTTCCAACGCCGAAAGCTGCCCTCCCCCTTGACTCCCGTAAACGCATCTAAGAAACATATCATATGAATAGTATGAATAATAGAAAAGCCTTCAGCACGGCGCGCGCGTCGAGATCAGCAGTCGTGGTTTCGAGCGGCTCCACAGCGCTGCACGCCACCGTCGTCGAGCAAATCGGGCTCAGGATTGTGCAAGGCGACTTCCTGCCCGGCGAGGCACTGCCCAATGCCGACGATTCCAGCGAGATGCTGGGCGTCAGCCGCACGGTCCTGCGCGAGGCGATCAAGGTATTGGCGGGCAAGGGGCTCGTCGAATCGCGGCCGAAGACCGGCACTCGGGTGCGACCGCGCTCCGATTGGAATTTCCTCGATCCGGACGTTCTGTCGTGGCGCTACGCCGGCCGCGTCAGCGCCGACGATGTCCGCGCGCTGTTCGAATTGCGCCGTGCCATCGAACCGGTGTCGGCCGCACTCGCTGCCCAGCGGGCAACGCCGGCGCAGATCGCCGAGATATACGCCGCACTGGCCGAGATGGAAGCGGTAAGCGATGACGGTGACCGCTTCACCAAGCCCGACCTGGTGTTCCACCAGACCATTTTGCGCATGACCGGCAACGAGCTGATCGGCTCACTGGCTGCACTGGTCGAAACCGCGTTGGTGATGAGCTTTCGCCTCTCCAACGACAATCCGGAAGGGCAGCGCCATTCCTTGCCGTTGCACCGCGAAGTGGCCGAGAAGATCGCCGCCGGTGACGCGCTCGGTGCGCAAAAGGCACTGCTGGTACTCATCGACAATGCCGAGGACGACGTGCGCCGCAGCGTCGAGAATCGCAACAAACGCCCCAATGGTCGGAGCCGGCAATCGTGAGCGAACCGAAACGCAAACTGCGGTCCCAAGCCTGGTTCGGAGGCGAAGGCAAGAACGCTTTCATGCACCGCAGCTGGATGAAGAACCAGGGCATACCCGCCGATGCCTTCGACGGCCGCCCGGTGATCGGCATCTGCAACACCTGGTCGGAACTGACCCCTTGCAACGCCCATCTGCGGGCGCTGGCGGATCACGTCAAGCGCGGCGTCTATGAAGCCGGCGGCCTGCCGCTGGAGTTTCCGGTGATGTCGCTGGGCGAGAGCAATATGCGCCCCACCGCCATGCTGTTTCGCAATCTGGCCAGTATGGATGTCGAGGAATCCATCCGTGGCAATCCAATAGATGGCGTGATCCTGCTCGTCGGTTGCGACAAGACCACACCGTCGCTGCTGATGGGGCCGCCTCATGCAACCTGCCGACCATCGCCGTCTCAGGCGGGCCGATGCTCAACGGCAAGTTCCGCGGCCAGGATATCGGCTCGGGCACGCATGTCTGGAAATTCGCTGAGGAAGTAAAGGCCGGTCGCATGCCGGTTGCCGATTTCCTCGCTGCCGAACAGGGCCAGAGCCGCTCGGCCGGCAGTTGCATGACAATGGGCACCGCCTCGACCATGGCCAGCATGGTGGAAGCGCTCGGCATCGGCATGCCGGACAATGCCGCAATACCGGCGGTGGATTCGCGCCGTGGGGTGCTTGCCCAGATGGCCGGGCGTCAGATCGTCGATCTGGTCCACCGCGACGTGAAGATCTCGCAGATCCTCACGAAGCAGGCCTTCGAGAACGCCATCCGCGTCAACGGCGCAATCGGCGGTTCGACTAATGCGGTTCTGCACTTGATCGCCATCGCCAACCGGATCGGTGTTGATCTTAGCCTTGAAGACTGGGACCGCCTCGGCCGCGACGTTCCGACCATTGTCGACCTGATGCCATCGGGCCGGTTCCTGATGGAAGACTTCTACTATGCCGGGGGGCTAGCTGCGGTAATGGCGTCGCTTGATGAAGTGGGGCTTCTTCATCGTGACGCCATGACCATCAGCGACAAGACGATCGGGGAATTGATCGGCGGGGCGGCCAACTACAGCAGCGAAGTCATCCGTCCGTTGAGCAATCCGCTCACCAGGCAAGGCGGCATCTCGATACTGCGCGGGAACCTGGCGCCCAATGGAGCCGTCATCAAGCCGTCGGCGGCAACTCCCGAACTGATGCAGCATCGCGGCAAGGCGGTCGTCTTCGAGAACATCGAACATTTCTATGCCCGCATCGACGATCCCGAGTTGGATATCGACGCCTCATCGGTGATGGTGCTGAAGAACTGCGGACCGCGCGGTTATCCCGGAATGGCCGAGGTCGGCAACATGCCGCTGCCGGCCAAGCTGCTCAAGCAGGGCGTCTCCGACATGGTGCGCATCTCGGACGCGCGCATGAGCGGCACCGCCTTTGGCACCGTCGTGTTGCATGTGGCGCCCGAGGCCGCAGCGGGAGGCGCGCTGGCCCTGGTGCGCGACGGCGATCTCATCGAGCTTGATGTCGCCGGGCGCCGCCTGGAGTTGCTGATATCGGATGAGGAACTCGCCATCCGCCGCCTTGACTGGAAGCCGCCGGCACCACCGGAAGGCGGCTACCAGAGCCTCTATGTCCAGCGCGTGCTGCAGGCTGACAAGGGCTGCGATTTCGACTTTCTCGTCGGCCGGCGCGACGCCGGCATCCCCCGGCATTCGCACTAGAGAGGCGCGCGATAATGGATCAAATCGGCGCCTACGCGACCTATCCGAGCCTCAAGGGGCGCAGCGTCTTCATTACCGGCGGCGGCAGCGGTATCGGCGAAAGCCTGGTGCGCCATTTCTGCGCACAAGGCAGCCACGTCGCGTTCGTCGATCTGGCGGAAGAGCCTTCACGACGCCTGGTGGAGGCGATCGCGGCCGAGCGACATGCCGCACCGCTGTTCATTCCCTGTGACCTGCGCAACGTCGAAGGTCTGCAGGCCGCCATCGCACAGGCGGCACGGCACAACGGCCCGATCGAGGTACTGTGCAACAATGCCGGCAATGACGACCGCCATCAGACTAAGGACGTGACGGTTGCCTATTGGGACGACCGCATGGCGGTCAATCTGCGCCACCAGTTCTTCGCGGCTCAGGCAGTGCGCCCGCAGATGAGGGCCCAGGGCGGCGGCTCGATCATTAATTTCGGGTCAATCACCTGGATGGTCGGCGATCCCGATTGCCCTGCCTATGTCACCGCGAAAGCCGCCGTCTATGGCATGACGCGGGCGCTGGCCCGTGAGTTCGGGCCGGAGCGCATCCGCGTCAACTGCATGGTGCCGGGCTGGGTGATGACGGAGCGCCAGATGCGGATGTGGCTGGATCCGGCCGGCGAGCGCCAGATCGAGGAAAGGCAGTGCCTGCCCGAGCGGCTGCATCCCTCCGATATCGCGCGCATGGCGCTGTTCCTCGCCGCCGACGACAGCCGCATGTGCACAAGCCAACAATTCATCGTCGATGCGGGCTGGGTGTGACCGGTACTGCAGCAAGGAGAAAAGGGTATTTCATGCGTCTTGTTCAGTTCAGAATGCCGGACGGCAGCAGACGGGTTGGCCGCGTTTCCGATGACGGCAATCACCTGCACCCGCTCGAAAAGACCGGCAGCGTCCTGGAACTCGCCGAAGCGGCAATCACGCAGGGCGCGTCCATCGCGTCGCTGGTTGAGAAGCGGACGCGCGATGCGGTTGTCGACTATGACGAGATCTTGCGCGACTGCCGCGTGCTGGCACCGGTCGATCATCCGGAACCGGCGCGTTTCCTGGTCACCGGAACCGGCCTGACCCATACCGGAAGTGCCGCCGCGCGCGACAAAATGCATGTGCTGACCCATGGCGAGGACGCCGAGGAATCGGATTCGCTGAAGATCTTCCGCATGGGCCTGGAGGGCGGCAAGCCCGCCGCCGGGCAGATCGGAATTCAGCCCGAATGGTTCTACAAGGGCGTCGGCACCTGCGTCGTGTCGCCTGGCGCCGACCTGCCCATGCCGGCCTTCGCACGCGCCGGCGCGGAGGAAGCCGAGATCGTCGGGCTTTACCTCAACGGGCCGGATGGCCGCCCCTACCGCATCGGCTACGCGCTCGGCAACGAATACTCCGACCACGTCACCGAGGCTGAGAACTACCTCTATCTCGCCCACTCGAAACTCCGCTCCTGCTCGATCGGCCCGGAGCTCTTGGTCGGCGACCTGCCCGACGAAGTGCGCGGCCACTCCCGCATTCTGCGCGACGGTGCTGTCATCTGGGAGCAGGAATTTCTGTCGGGCGAAGCGCACATGTCGCACTCGATCGCCAATCTCGAACACTTCCATTTCCGCTACCCGATGCATCGCAGGGCAGGCGACTTGCACGCCTATTTCTTCGGCGCGGCGGTAATGAGCTACGCCTCCGGTATCAAGACGGTTCCCGGCGACGAGTATGAAATCCAGGCACCGACATTCGGAAAGCCGCTGCGCAACCGGATGGTTTCTGTGCCGGACGAGGGACTGGTCGTCGCCACCCAACTGTGAGGGCAGAAGTCCTGAAAACCACGGTCCACCAGAACGAAAATGGGAGATTAAAATGGGTCTGAAGAAACTGTTTGTGACAATGGCGACGATCGGGCTCGGCATCGGCCTGATGACGTCGGCGGCGCTGGCCGCGAACCTGCGCGTGCTGGCCTGGGACGGTTACGCCGATCCGGACTGGGTGAAGGACTTCACCGCCAGCACGGGCATCGGCGTCGATGTGGTCTTTATCGGCAGCGATGACGAGATCTGGGCGAAGATCAAAGGCAGCGAAGGACAGGACTTCGATGTCTTCGCCGTCAACACCGCGCAGTTGCAGCGCTACATCAAGGCCGACCTGGTGTCGCCGATCGACCTGACCAAGCTGCCGAACCAGAAGGAGGTGTTGCCACGTTTTCGTGACCTGAGCACGGTGAGCGGCGTCACCAAGGACGGCAAGGTCTATGGGATTCCGTTCTGCTTCGACTCCATCGGGCTGATCTACGACACCGATAAGGTCAAGCCGGCGCCGACCTCGATGTCGGTCCTGTGGGATCCGGCCTACAAGGGCAAGATTCTTGCCTACGACAATGGCGAGCACAATTTCTCGTTCACCGCGCTGACGCTCGGCTACAAGGATCCATTCAATCTAAACGCGGAGCAGATGGCGGCGGTCAAGGCCAAGCTGATCGAGCTCAAGCGCAATGTGCTCAGCTTCTACACCACCGCCGACGAGGCGCAGCAGATCTATCAAAACAACGACGTTGCACTGATCTGGGCCAATTACGGCCAGCAGCAGGTCAAGGCGCTGCAGAAGATCGGCGCGCATGTCGCCTACGTCAATCCCAGCGAAGGCGCGCTCGCCTGGCTCGACAACTGGGTCATTTCAAAGGGTGTGCGCGACAATGCGGCGGCCGAGAAATGGATCGACTTCATGCTGAGCAAGAAGATCGGCGCAGAGCTTTCCGAGCGCACCGGCTTCGGCAACACGGTGACGCAAACCAGCAGCGCCGGCGGCAACGACAAGCTGGTCTGGCTCAACAATGTCGAGGATCCACTCAAGCGTTCGGACATGTGGAACGAGGTCAAGGCAACGCCCTGACTTGGCTGTCCCAACTTCAGAGACACGGCGGTCCGAGACGTTTCGGACCGCCGAAGCGTAAGCGGAAGCATTCCATGAACCAGAACACCGACCTGCTGACGCTGCGGGGCGTCTCGAAATCCTACGGCATGGTTTCCGTGCTGCACGATGTCGACCTGTCGATCCAGGACGGTGAGTTCCTGACCGTTCTTGGACCGTCGGGCTCCGGCAAGACCACAGTCCTGCGGCTGATCGGCGGGCTGGAGCCGCTGACAGCAGGCGAGATCCGCCTGGACGGCCAGGACATCAGCCGCATGCCGATCAACCGGCGGCCGTTCAACACCGTGTTCCAGGATTATGCGCTGTTTCCACATATGACCGTTTCCGGCAATGTCGGGTACGGGCTTTCGGTGCGCCATGTCCAGCGCAAGGAGGTCGCGCGCCGCGTGGCAGAAGCCCTCGAGTTGGTCCAGCTCGGGCGTTTTGCCGATCGATTTCCAGCCCAGCTCTCCGGCGGCCAGCGCCAGCGCGTCGCGCTGGCCCGGGCGCTGATCTGCCAACCGCGCCTGATCCTGCTCGACGAGCCGCTCGCCGCACTCGACCTGGAGCTGCGCCGGCAGATGCAGGAATTCCTGAAATCCATCCAGCGCGAGATCAAGACCACCTTCCTGTTCGTCACCCACGACCAGGAGGAAGCCATCGGCATGGCCGACCGGATCTGCGTCATGCAGGCCGGTCATATCTGCCAGCTCGGCACGCCGCATGAGCTTTACTACAAGCCGAACTGCGAGTTCGTGGCCCGCTTCTTCGGCGAAAACAATCTGGTGGCCGGAAAACTCGGGGCGGTTGAGGGTGAGCAGCGGCCGATTGAGACGGCACTTGGCCGCCTGATCTGCTCGGTAAGCGATCAGCCGCTTCTGAAGGCCGCGCCGGATGGCGCCAGCGCCTTCGCGGTGTTCCGTCCCGAGGCCTTGCGCCTTGCAGGGTCCACGGAAAGCGACAATCGTTTTTCCGGGACCATCGCCGACCTGGCCTTCGCTGGCTCATCGACGGTCGCCACAATCACGGTGGGTACGGACAACGCCGCGCAACGGCTTCGGCTGCGCGTGCCGAGCCGGATTGACGGCAGCGCGCTGAAATGCGGCGAAACGGTCTCACTTTCGTTCGCGCCGCATGAAGGCCATCTGGTGCTGGCATGAGCAAAGCTGGATCGACACACATCGAGGAGCGGCGCTTGTCGCTGCTTGCGGCGGTGTTGGCTTTCGCTCTGCCTGTCGTCTTTGTCGTCGTGCCGCTGGCGCTCTTCCTCGTCTACAGTTTCTTTAGCGTCGACCAGGGTACGATCGTCTATGCGCCGACGCTCGGCAACTATGTCAGGTTGGTCACCGACTCGATCTTTGTGCCAGTGTTCTGGAATACTATCGTGCTGTGTGTGTCGGTGGCGATCATCTGCATCCTGATTGCTTACCCCGCCGCCTATTTGCTTACGACGCTGAAAGGGCGGTGGCGCTATGCCTTGCTCATGCTGCTTCTGGTGCCGTTGCTGATGAGCTACGTGATCAAGATCTACGCCATCCGCAGCATCCTTGGCCTCAACGGCTTCCTCAACAAGGCACTGGTGGCGCTCGGCATCCTGCAGCAGCCGTCGACGCTTTTCGTGTTCAACATGAACGCCATCCTGCTGACGCTGAGCGTGCTTTTGATCCCCTTTGCCATCCTGCCGATCTTCCTGTCGCTGGAGCGAATTCCCCAGACCCTGTTGCGCGCCTCGGACGACCTTGGCGCGAGCGGCTTGCAGACGTTCCTGCGCGTTACCTTGCCGCTCAGCTTGCCCGGAGTCGTCTCGGCGGCGAGCTTCGTCTTCGTTCTGGCGATCGGCGATTTCCTGACGCCGCAGATGGTCGGTGGGGTCAGCGGCTTCACCTTCGGCCGCATCCTCTATAGCCAGTTCGGCACGGCCTATAACTGGCCGTTCGGCGCGGCTCTGTCGGTGGCGCTTGCTGTCGTGGTGATCTGTGCAATCCTTATCGGCGAACGTTTCGGACGAAACCGGGGGACGTCAGTATGATCGCCCTGCCCCGGCCCTCCACCCTCTTCCTGGCCGCGATCACGGCGCTGGTGGCCGTGCTGCTCTACAGTCCGCTGTTCGTGCCGATCGTGTCGTCGTTCTTCACGATCTCGCATGGCGACGTCGACTGGTCGTCGCCGACCCTTTCGAGCTATCAGGCGCTGGCCGGGAACCACGACATACTGGCTGCCCTGCGCACCACGCTGATCGTCGGCCTTTGCACCGTCGTGCTCTCGGTGGTCAGCGGCACGCTGCTGGCGCTCTACTATCACGGCGGCCGCTCAGGACGCTCAATCCTGCAGTTCATCATCTTCCTTCCATTCCTGATGCCGCCGATCATCAGCGGCCTGGCGCTGCTGATCTTTTTCCGCGAGATCGGCCTCGAACGCTCGTTGCTGACGGTCGTTATAGGCCACACGGTCTTCGTGCTTGCGATCGTCTATCGCACCGTGCTGATGCGGCTGCAGTCGATGAGCCGCACGCTGGTTGAAGCATCCTATGATCTCGGCGCCACCGCCTGGCAGACCTTCTGGCGCGTAATCCTGCCAAACCTGTCGAGCGCGATGGTCGGCGGCGCCATCCTGGCCTTCGCCCTGTCGTTCGACGAAACGATGATCACCATCTTGGTCACCGGTACGCAAAGCACGCTGCCAGTCAGGCTGTGGGCGATGATGCGGCTTGGCTTCTCGCCCGACATCAATGCGCTGGTCGCGCTGATCCTGATGTTCACCGTGCTGCTGTGCGTGCTGGCCGCCCGTTTTCTGGTCCCCCAGCAGATGGCGCAGGAACGGAGCTGATCTCGCTCTGCGTGTTAACTAAAGGGCGGAAAGAAGTTGGGAGGCGTCAGGCTGCGATAGGGACCAGATTGTGGTCGAGAGGCCGGTTTCTGTGCTCGTCAAGCTAGGAGGTCCCGCCGCGCCATGGCGGCGGCGTTCTGCAAGGCGTCAGGGCGGCCGCAATGCCCCATGCGCCGGTCTGATCGAGCCGCGCGGCATGGTCCTCCCTTGCTGGTTCATCGGGCGCGACCAGCTGGCCCTGCTGCTGCCCAGTAAGGCTATAGGCGGAGATGTCAGACCCACAGAAACACCCAGCATAGGCACTCTGATTTCGCGCTGTACGGCTCAGGATACAGCGCCTCTTGAACCGCTAATTGCTCGAATTAAATCAAGGAAGCCGGCTGCCAGGAAGGGGCCGGCAGCGTTGGGTGGTTTGAAAACCGCTTCGCGACGCGAGACAAACTTGTATCCATGTTGCTCATAAGGAGGATGTGGCTATGAGGACCACTTTCGACTTTGCTCCTCTGTTGCGATCGACCGTGGGATTCGATCGCACGCTCGACGCACTGCGAGCCACGTGGCGTCGATGGACAATTGGCCGCCTTACGACATCGTCAAGTCCGGTGAGGACGACTACCGCATCAACATGGCGGTGGCCGGCTTTACGCAGGACGAGCTGACCGTCACGCAAGAGCAGAACATGCTGATCGTGGCGGGTGAGAGGTCGGGCGATCAGGAGGCGAACGGAGGATACCTGCATCAGGGTATTGCCAGCCGCGCCTTTCAGCGCCGCTTCGAGCTGGCCGAACACATGGAGGTCGTCGGCGCGAGTCTGTCGAACGGTCTGCTCATCATCGATCTGAAGCGCGCGCTTCCCGAAGAAATGAAGCCGCGCCGCATCGCCATCGCCTCGGGCGAAGCGCTGCCGAAGGCCGAGACCAAGCAGATCGAGGCAGAGAAGCTGGCGGCCTAAAGGCATTCCCGTCAGCGGTTTTCTGCAAGGCGCCAGGCGGCACGCAGGCGCCAACGGGGAAGCTTTTGAAATCGACAGAACAGAAGGGAGATAAACCATGAGTGTCCGTGATCTGATCCCGTGGGGCCGCTCCAGCAATCAGGTTCTCACGAACCTTCGAGCCGACGATCGAAACCCGTTTCTCTCGCTCCATCGCGAGGTGAACCAGCTGTTTGACGACGTGTTCCGCGGCCTTGACGGCCGTCTGCCCACATTGGGTTCGCTGTCCTCCTTGAGCGGAGCTTGGCCGAGCGTCGAAATCTCCGAAACCGACAAGGAGATCAAGGTGGCGGCCGATATCCCCGGCCTCGAGGAAAAGGACATCGAGGTGCTGCTTGACGATGGCGTGCTGACGCTGAAGGGCGAGAAGCGCTCCGAGACGGAGGACAAGGCCAAACAGTTCTCCGAACGCTTCTACGGCCACTTCGAGCGACGCATTCCGCTTGGAACGGAGGTCGAGGAAGACAAGATCGACGCGCATTTCAAGAATGGCGTGCTGAACATCGTGCTTCCCAAGAGCGCGAACGCGCAGTCGCAGGTGAAGCGCATCGCGATCAAGAGCTGACAGGAGGCGTCGGGCCGGCGACGGCCGAATCAGGCGTCGCCGGCCTGCGTCCATCGCCACCAGGGAGGGATGAACGATGCACGAATATGTCAGGCAGACACAGAATATAGGAACGACCTACGCAACTGCGACACGGCCCTCCAACGATAATCGGCGGGCGCCGCTTGCGATGGGCCGCTCGCTGTTCCCCCAGGATGCGGTCGCCCGCATTGACAAGCCGTCCCGGTCGGTCATGACGTCCGGGAGGGTACGGACGAAGGGCTGGCGGCTGACATTCGAACGGCGCGCAGCTCCCTTTATCGAGCCGCTGATGGGCTGGACGGGCGGTGGCGATACGTTGACCCAGATCGAGCTCAACTTCCCGACCCGGGAGTCGGCCATTCGCTACGCTGAGCGGCAGGGTCTCCGCTACACGGTTCAGTGCGCTGACGCCGCGGCGGATCGCAAGCGCCGTGCGACGGGCTCTGCTCATGCCTTCTCCGACGCGACGCTGAAGAAGCTCGGCCTGGAAGAGCTTCAGGAGAGCTACGGGCATGCCATCGATGGCTCTGCAAATCGCAGCGATCCTTCGGGGCCTGAAACCTGGGCGTCACCGATGGAAGTGGTGCGCGATCGGGCGCTGCCGCTCGAGGCCAAGCGCTCGATACTCATCAATTGGGCCTGGACCGAATACCTGATCGATCAGGCGACCAATGAGGGCATGCCGGAGAACAATCGGCCGTCGCGTCTCGACGAGGTCGAGCAGGCGCTGCTCGCGCTCGAGCGGCAGGTCGCGGACGGCCGATGCGCGCCGCTCGCACGCAACGCAGCATGAGGTGCGGTCATGGACTCCCTCGTCGTCTTCGATTGCGCACAGGTAATTCCGAACAGGTTCGCCTTGACGCTGGCTGCTGCCGCCCGCAGCCGGGCCCTTCACAGGGGCGCGGAGCCGCGTTCGAACAGACCGGCAGCCAGCGCGAGCGATCTTGCGCTCCACGAAATCGCGGAGGGCGCATTCACGCCGGCCGAGTTGGGACTTTTTCTCGAAGGAGAGAGCGCACCGCGGCTGCTCCTCGCCCACCGCATTGGAACAAAAGCTTCGCGGCGGGGGG
>NZ_JAIUHK010000040.1:0-52854 GCF_020165075.1 Mesorhizobium sp. CA4 | reverse complement strand
ACCAGTTCCTATGCTGCCTTGCCACTTATGTCAACTTTTGGTTTTTCGGGTCATCGATTGCAACTTATTGATGTGCAGGCGAGGCGATACGAACTTCGGATTTAGCGTCTGCACCGGAGATCAACCCTGGGGTCGTGAACCTTGTCGAGGTTCCGCCGGATGTGCAAACGCGGGAGGGCAGCGGCATCATACCGCTGGACGACATGGCGCATGATCGGCTGCAAGCCATCGAGCGGTTCATCCGCTCGATCCACAGGCAGTACCTTCCCGACGCACTCTTGACCGCAACCCAGCGGCGGCGCCTTGTTCACATGCTGCGATGCCTCGATGGCCGGCAAGAGCGGGCATCCCATTTTGAAGTCGCGACCGCCTTGTTCGGTCGGCGACTGGTCAGCGCCGCCGACTGGCACGACTCGGCTTTTCGCTATCAGACGCGTCGATTAGTGCGCGACGGCTTGAAGATGGTCGAGCGCGGCTATCGCCAATTGCTGCGCGCGCGACGGCGCCTTTTCTGAAGAGAACCCGACGTCCCCTGGTTCATTTTTGCGTTGTCTGCAGGGCCGCCCTGGATCCTGAAGTGAACGGGAGCTTTGCGCCTCATGTCAGCCATTGAGCAAACTTTGCCTCGGCCCGGAAGCGGACACTTCAGGTGACATGCTGGAGGTCGCCGTGCGCAAAGAAGACGATGCGAAGTGAACGCCTATCCGCATGTCAGCGTTCGGGCATCCAGCCAGCCTCGATGCTTGGTTCGGCGCCTACCGCCTACTGGGCGCCAGGCGTCCATTCGGGCAGAGGGGCCAGGCTGCGGTTGAACTGCTTCCACCACATAGTCTCATCAATCTCGCAGCAGGCGCGAAGCATAGCGTGCGCCTTCTCAAAAGCCTGGGTAGCGAGATCATCGAATGTCATCTGCGCATCATATGGCACCGATACCACCAGCTCCTGACCGGTCTGTGTACCGCCTTCGTCGACTTGAAGATAAAGCCAAACGACAAAATGCGCGCCTTGGCCGCTTGCTTCCGCATTGCCGATCTTGATGCGGTCGATGCCTGCTGCGGTGACTTTCATGCAGGGCCTCTTCATTAGATTTCACAACAAACCCCAGAAGTCCGCTGCGATCGTGAAGGTTCCGTAGCAGTTGTCGGCATGGTGAAGAGCTGGTTAGGCCCCCGACCTTTCTTATGGACTTCACGTGGTTGGTGAAAATCAGGGATTGGTGAAAAATCAGGCCAACTGATTGCACCTGGGACATCCCTTGATTGCATTGGTCTGGCCGGCAACCTAGTCATGGGTCGGAAGGCATCGGGTGATTTCGGCAGATCGAGATCCGCCTCGGATCACCATTTTCTTGTCGAAGGAACCAATCGCACCCGTTCTGGTTGCTCAAACGCGGGTTGGGCATTGGAGGCGACTTGCGGCGCGACGACGACCTTCAGGAAACCCGGTCCGGGTTCCAGGCTGCCTGGCAGCCACAACAGAACATTCAAGGCGGGCTCTCAGCTCGCTGCGTACGAACCCTGCGGTCCTTCTTGACGGAGAATTTTTCCCGCAAGCTTTCGGTCGCCGAGATGGCGGCGGTGTGCGGGCTCTCAACCTCTCACTTTGCGCGCGCCTTCTCCAGAACGTTCGGGAAGTCACCCCATCAATATGTTCTCGATCTGCGGCTGGATCATGCCGAGAAACTGCTGAGCGACGGACGGCTGTCGATCGCCGATGTCGCACATCAGTGCGGCTTTGCCAGCCAAAGCCACCTCACCACGATGATGAAGAAGCATCGGGAAATAACGCCGATGCAGGCGCAAGCGGCAGCGTTTACTTTCAGGTCTCGAGCGTAACGTGGTCCGAGCATCTCGCCGGCTAAGTTACCGCTGGCTTACTAAAGCGATATCTAAAGTAACAAGGTGTTAACCGCTGCTAAGTCATCGCGATGTTTTCGAATAACACAGCAGATTCTTGAAATACTTAAGTCTTGGAATCATGTCTTTTGGAGCCAATTGAAACCATGCCGGGTTTCATACGGCTGATGCATGGGCACGCGATCATCGCCAAGCGCCTTCGCGGCCGAAACGTGCCGAGGAGGACGGGGGACATGCCGAGCTTTGCCCGACATTGCGGGTTGCGGCACGCGCCTGTCGCCGCAGATTTGCGAAGAGCCGCAGACATATTCGATGCACGGGCGCCGTCCGTTCGGGCGGCCGCTTGCGACCGTGATCGCTGAGGCGATGCTACGGCTTTCCGCAGATCCCTGGATTAGCAAGTTGTCCCAAAGGCGCGGGGTTTCCGGCAGACGCCTTCGGGGGCAGGGGCGCTCACCCGACGCCCAAACCGTGCAATTTTCTCAGGCGCCGGTTACTTGGTGCATCATTGCGCGTTGCGCTTTTCAGGGCAGGGTTTGCCGGATGGGGATTTCCGCCTGATGCCCGCGGTTGCATCCGCGGCAGCCGGCTTCGATCCGAATATCAAATTGCAATCGCATGTGCGCGCCAGATCGCGACCACTCGTCGCGAGACCCGCCAGGTTGGCGCCAAGGGGGAAGAATGAGCGTGCTCCAGGATAGTTCAGCCGAGATCCTCGGGCGCCGCAAGCGCTTGTCGGAAACCGGATCCCCTGTCACCGCATGCGGCCTGCGGCTGATGCGTGGCGGCCGGATGACCAAGTGGAAGGGCCATGTGGCGAGCTGCGCGCCGCATGTGCCGCAGTTGGCGACCGGGACGACAAAGGCGTGGGCCGTTGCGTTTTTGCCGGCTGCGCTGGTCATCGCGCTGGCTACCGGACAAGCTGGCGCCGCCAGCAGGTTCTTTGACCAGAACGGCACGACAGCCGGCCGGGGCGTCAGTGACCCCGTAAACGGTGGCAACTGGGACACGACATCGAATTTCTGGAGCCCGAACGGCGACGGCCTCAGCGGCCCTTACACAACCTGGAACAACGGCGCGCTCGACGACGCGTTCTTCGGCGGCACCGCCGGGACGGTGACGCTTCAAACCGGGATAACGGCGCACAATCTCACCTTCGAAACCGTAGGCTACACCCTCAACGGCAATACGCTGACGCTTGGGGGTGCCGCGCCGACGATCACGATGGGCAGCGGCGTCAGCGCGACTATCAATTCGGTCATCGCCGGCACTGCCGGCCTGACGAAATCGGGCGCCGGGACCTTGATTCTGGGCGGTGCCAACACGTTCAGCGGCGGCGTCATTGTCAATGGCGGCGCGCTGAACATCAATGGCGACGCCGCGCTCGGCAACCCCGGCAACGGCATCACCATGGCGAACGGCACCCTATTGCAAAGCACCGGCGCCCTGAATTCCAGCCGGGTGGTCACGCTCAGCTCCGGTAGCGTCACCATCGCCGGAGCCGGGGCAGGCTCGGCGCGGTTCACCGGCGCCGGCGGGCTCAATGTAGCTGGCGGCGTCACGCTCAACAACAATGGCAACGACTACACCGGCCGAACCAGCACGACTAACGGCGGTACGATTTCTTTCACTTCAATCGCCGACCTTGGCGTAGCGAGCGCCCTGGGTGCTCCTACAACGGTCGCGAATGGCACCGTTACCATCAGTGCTTTCCAGGGCGGAGGCGGGCAGGCAAACTATACCGGCGCGGGTAGCAGTTCCAACCGCAACTGGTTGCTACAATCCGACGGCCTAGGAGGGGCGGTTATAGCGAACGCCGGTACCGGCACGTTGACCTTGACCGGCGACATTGCGGCCACGAGCGGCGGCGCCGGTACTGGCTTCCAGGCCATGACTGCCGACCTGGTTCTGACAGGGGTGATCAGCAGCGCCAACACGCAGCAATTTGCCTTCCTGGGCAATAGCCCGTCTCGCAGCATCACGCTTGGCGCTGCCAACACCTTTGCCGGCTTGGCTACGATCGGCAATGTGACGGTGCGTGCGAGTTCGCTGGCGGATACCGGGACCGCCAGCTCACTCGGCACAGGTGCAAACGGTGGTATCAGCATCACCAATCTCGGTAATCTGGTTTATACCGGTGCGGGCGCAAGCAGCAATCGGGCCCTGGCGCTTTCGGGCAGTGTCGGCCTCGGCAATGACGGCACCGGCGCGCTGACCCTCAGCGGCGCGGCGACGTTTAGCGGGACCGGTAACACGCTTACTCTCGGTGGCAGCTTCGCGGGCGTCAACACGATGTCGGGTGTCATTTCCGGCGCCGCAAATCTCGTGATGAACGGTGGCTCTGCCGATGTTTGGCAGCTCACCGCCGCCAACAGCATGACCGGCAACACGACGGTCAATGGCGGCACGCTGCGCCTCGGCAATGCCCAGGCGCTCGGTCTGGCGCCACAGGCGCTCACCGTCAACGGCGGAAGCCTGGACCTCAACGGCAACGGCACGGCGTTCACGTCGCTGACCGGCACCGGTGGAAGCGTGGCGCTCAACGGCGGCGCCAATCTGACCGTCAACGGCACGACCAGCACGACCTATGCCGGCAGCCTCACGGGCACCGGAGGCCTCGTCAAGAACGGCACGAGTACCCTTACGCTCACCGGCCAGAGCACCTATACGGGCGCGACCACGGTCCAGGGCGGCACGCTCAAGCTGGACTTCTCGCCGGCGGGCGGGGTCACCAGCGATATGGTCTCTGCGTCGTCGACGCTGAACATGAGCGGCGGGACCCTCAACGTGACCGGGGCGGCGAACGAAGCGGATACGCAGACCTTCAACGGCACCAATATCACCGCCGGCAACAACACGATCAGCGCGACGTCGGGCGTCGGCGGCAGCGCCACTGTCAATCTCGGTGCCATCACCCACACCGGTGGCTTGGTCAACTTCACCCTTCCCACCAGCGGCAACATCACCACGACGAGTTCGACCCTGGGGGGCTGGGCCACAGTCAACGGCACCGACTACGCTCAGGTGGTCGGCGGCAACATCGCGGCGTTCACCGCTTACGCGAACAAGGATAACGCAGCCACCTGGGTGAACGGCGACGTCGTCAGCGACACAGCGGGAGCTGCCAATTCTCCGTATTTCGGAACCGTGACCGGCAGTGTGCAACTGGGCGGACTGAAATATACGGCCGCAGCAGATTCGACGGTGACCATCGGCGCCGGCAATACCCTGGGCATCGACGGCACCATCATCGTGGCGTCTTCGGTAGGGCCAAGGAACCTGTTCATCACTGGTGGTTCCCTGACCGGTCCCGCAGGCGGCGGGACGCTCGGTGTCCTGAACAACAGCAGCGCCAACTACAGAATTCAGTCGACGATCGTCGACAATGGCGGCGCGGTCGGCTTCACTGCGGCCGGCACAGGGCTGGTGACGCTGACTGGCGCCAACACCTATACCGGCGCAACAACGCTGAGCGGCGGCACGCTCGTGATCAACTCGGTCGCCAATGCCGGCGCGGCGAGCGCCATCGGTGCGGCAACGGCCAATCCGGCCAATCTCGTGCTCGAAAACGGCACCCTGGAGTACAATGGCGCCACCGCAAGTACCGACCGCGGCTTCACGCTGGTCAATGGCGGTCCATCGCGGACGATCCAGGTGGACGGCAGCGCCAACCTGACTTTCGGCGGGCTGGTCACGAGTCCTGACGATGCCGGTCTCACCAAGTCCGGCACCGGCACCCTCACTTTGGCCAACGGCGCCAACAATTATGTCGGCGTCACATCGATCACCGGCGGCGTTCTTTCCATCAGCACATTGGCCAATGGTGGCGTCGCAAGCGGCATCGGCGCATCGAGCAGCAATCCGGCCAACCTTCTGCTTTCAGGCGGTGGCACGCTGCAATACACCGGCGGAACCGCGAGTTCCGACCGCGGCTTCACGCTTGCCGGCGGCAACGGCGCGATTGATGTCAGCAACGCCGCCACTACGCTTTCCATGAGCGGCACGGCAATGGGCGCCGGCACCCTGAATAAGAACGGCGCCGGCACCCTCGTGCTGTCCGGCACCAACAGCTATTCGGGCGGGACCATAGTCAATGCCGGCACGCTGCGCGCGGGATCGGCCCAGGCTTTCGGGCATCCGTCCGCGGTAATGACGGTGAATACGGGAGGCACGCTCGACATCAACGGTGTTGCCGGTGTGGTGGTCGGAGCGCTGGCCGGTGCGGGGAATGTGGCCCTGGGCTCAGCCACGCTGACGATGGGCAACAACAACGGTACGTTCTCGGGCGCGATCAGCGGTACTGGCGGGCTTCTCAGGAACGGCCTTGGCACGCAGACATTGAGTGGCTGCAACAGCACCTACACCGGCGCAACCACCATCAATGGCGGCAGCCTGAGCGTTGACTGCCTGGCCAATGGCGGGCAGGCGAGCGCGATTGGCGCATCCTCCAGCGCTTCTGCCAATCTCTCCATTCATGGCACTCTGGCCTACACGGGCGGTTCGGTGAGCACGGACCGCGGCTTCACGGCCGGGAACGCGGCCATCAACGTGACAAACGCCGCAACCGTGCTGGAATTCACCGGGCAGGCCACCGGGGCACAAGGCCCCGGTTCTGGGTCCGTGACCAAGCAAGGTCCCGGCACGCTCGTACTGTCCAACGGCAGCAATAACTTTGCCAACGTCGCAGTCGGCGCCGGTACGATGCGCGCGGGCGCCGCTGAAGCCTTCGGGACAGGTAACCTGGATGTGACCGCCGGCGCGACGCTGGATCTCAACGGGTTCAGTCAAACTAACACTGGTCTCAGCGGCGCGGGCGCCGTGACGTTGGGCTCGGCGACGCTGACAATGAACAGCAACGGGGGCCCCTTCTCGGGTGCCATCAGCGGCAGTGGCGGCCTGCTGAAGACCGCGGGCACTCAAACCCTGACTGGCTGCAGCAGCAGCTATACGGGCAGCACGGTGATCACCGGCGGAGTCCTGGCGGTCAATTGCCTCGCCAATGGCGGCGTCAACAGCGCGATCGGGGCCTCGAGCAATGCGGCGTCCAATCTCGTGCTCAACGGCGGCACGCTGCAATATGTGGGCGCCGGCGGCAGCACGGACCGGCTGTTCACGCTCGGACCCTCGGCCACCAGCGCCCTCGATGCCTCGGGCACCGGCGCCATCGCCTTCACCAATACCGGGGGGATCGCATTCTCCACCCCGAACACCGCTCAGACGGTGACGTTGACCGGCGCCAACACCGGCAACAACAGCCTGGCGGCGCTTCTGGCCGACAACGGCACCGGCAAAACCTCGCTGACCAAAAGCGGCGCCGGCACCTGGATCCTTAGCAATCCCGCCAGCACCTATACAGGCGTCACGACGATTTCGGGCGGCGTGCTCGGCGTTAGCAAGCTCTCGAACGGCCTTCAGGCGAGCAGCCTCGGCGCTTCGTCCAGCGCGGCCTCCAACCTGGTGATCGGCAACGGTGCAACGCTGCGCTACACCGGCGCCGGCGACAACACCGACCGGCTGTTCACGCTTGCCGCCGGCTCGACGTCGATCGAATCCTCTGGCAGTGGCGCCGTCAATTTCACCAACACCGGCGCCGTGACCTATTCGGGCAGCGGGCCGCGCACGATCGGACTTGGCGGCACCAATACTGGCCTGAACACGATGGGCGGCCAGATCACAGACGGCTCGGGCGGCGCGACGACGCTCGGCAAGAGCGGTCCCGGCACCTGGGTGCTGACCGGCAACAACACGTTTACCGGCAACACGGTCATCAACGGCGGCAATCTGATGATCGGCAATGGCGGAACATCAGGCAATGCCGGCGCGGGCAACGTCATCATCGCCGATGCGACTTCGACGCTGTCGTTCAACCGCAGCGATACGTTCAACTTTACCGGCACGATCATGCCGGACAGCGGCGCCGGCAAAGGCACGATCGCGCAGATCGGCACCGGCACCACGGTGCTCACCGCGGCCGGCAATGTGGTCAACGCCACCAGGGTCGACGCCGGCACGCTGCAGGTGAATGGCCTGACCACGGCAACCGTGGCGATGAACGGCACCGGAACGCTCACCGTCAACGGCACGGTCGGCGCCGCGGCCGGCGCCGCCTCGACCTTCACCGGCGACGCGGGCGCGAGCACGATCAATATCAACAATGGCGGTACGCTGAGGGCCAATGGCGATCTCGGCGCCGGCAACGACACCGTCAATGTGAGCGGCACGCTCGCCACCGGCGCAGCAGTGCTGAACCTCGGCGCCGGCAATGACACGCTGGTCCTCAACGACACTGCGGTGTTCACTGGCGCTGGCGTCGACGCCGGCACCGGCGGCGAGAGCGGGGTGGGCGATACGCTGCAGGTGACCACCACTGCGGGGCGCTCGCTGGACGGCGCCAATGTCAGCAATTTCGAGACCCTCGCCAAGCAGGGCGCCGGCACGCTGACGCTGACCGGCAACCACAGCTACAGCGCCGGCACGACGATCTCGGCCGGCACGCTGCAGATCGGCAACGGCGCCGTCGCCGGCGCGCTGGCGACGCCGAGCGTCGTCAACAACGGCACGCTCGCCTTCAATCTGAACAACACCTACGCCTTCGACGGGGCCATCTCCGGCACCGGTTCGGTCAACAAGCTCGGCACCGGCGTGACCACGCTCACCGGCAACAACAGCTATGGCGGGGCCACCAACGTCAATGCCGGGACGTTGCTGATTAACGGCAACCAGTCGGGCGCCACGGGACCGACGGCGGTCACGAGTGGTGCGACGCTCGGCGGCACCGGCACGATCGGCGGCAGCGTCACCGTCGCCGACGGCGCCACGCTGAGCCCCGGCGGGGTCGGCAACGCTCCAGGCACGCTGAGCATCAACGGCAATCTGGCGCTGGGGAACTCCAACCTCAACGTCAACTTCGGCCAGGCGAACGTCGTCGGCGGCGCGCTCAACGACCTGATCAATGTCGGCGGCAATCTCACCCTCGACGGCACGCTCAACGTGACGCAGAGCCCGGGCGGCAATTTCGGACCCGGCACCTACCGCATCATCAGCTACAACGGCTCGTTGACCGACAATGGGCTCAACGTCACGGACCCGAACTATTTCGTGCAGACTTCCGTGGCCAACCAGGTCAACCTCGTCAACTCGGCCGGGCTGCAGCTCAGCTACTGGGATGGCGATGCCGGTCCCCATTCCAACAGCATCGTCAATGGCGGCAACGGCACTTGGCGGGCCGCCGGCGACCAGAACTGGACCGATGCCAGCGGCACCTTCGCCGCGCCCTTCGCCAACGCCAGCTTCGCCATCTTCCAGGGTGCTGCCGGGACGGTCACGGTCGACAACACCAACGGCCAGGTGCAGGCGGCGGGCATGCAATTCGCCACCGGCGGCTACCTCGTGCAGGGCGGCGACATCGGCCTGGTCGGGCCGCAATCGACGATCCGCGTCGGCGACGGCACTGCGGCCGGCGCAAGCTATGTGGCGACGATCACCTCCAACCTCATCGGCGCCAGCCAGTTGGTGAAGACCGACCTCGGCACGCTGGTGCTGTCCGGGACCAACAGCTACAGCGGCGGCACGGCGATCAACAGCGGCACGCTGCAGGTCGGCAGCAATGGCAGTCTTGGTGCCGCTTCCGGCGGTCTTTCGCTGAACGGCGGCACGCTGCACACCACCGACACCTTCACTTCTGCCCGCGCCGTAACCCTCAATGCCGCAGGCGGCACCTTCGACACCGACAGCGCGACCAAGCTGACGCTGACCAACACCGTGAGCGGCGCAGGCGCGCTGACCAAGGCCGGTGCCGGCACGCTGGTGCTGGCCAGCGATGCCACGCACAGCGGAGGCACGACGATTACGGCCGGCACGCTGCAGGTCGGCAATGGCGGCACCGCCGGCAGTCTCGCCGGCAATGTCAGCGACAACGGCACGCTGGCTTTCGACCGTTCCGATACTCTGTCATTCGGCGGCGTGATTTCCGGCACGGGTAACCTGAACCAGATCGGCACCGGCACCACCATACTGACGGGCGACAGCACCTACAGCGGCGGCACGACGATTGCCGCCGGCACGCTGCAGCTCGGCAATGACGGCACATCGGGCTCGATCCTCGGCGACGTCGTGGACAACGGCACTCTGGCCTTCGACCGGTCGGATGCCGTCACCTTCGGCGGCACCATCAGCGGCAGCGGCGGCATCAGACAGTTCGGCAGCGGCTCAACGACGCTCACCGCCAACAACAGCTACACCGGCGCGACGGTGGTCGACGGCGGCACGCTCTTCGTCAATGGCGACCAGTCGGCGGCCACCGGCCCGACCTCGGTCGATGCCGGCGGCACGCTCGGCGGCACCGGCACGATCGGCGGCGACGTCAGCGTGGCGGATGGCGGCTCGATCAACCCGGGTGCGGCCGGGGCAGCCGGCACGCTCACCATCAACGGCGCTCTTGGGCTGAGCGGCGGATCGAGCCTCAATTACGATTTCGGCCAGGCCAATGTCGTCGGCGGCGCCCTCAACGACCTGACGGTGGTCGCAGGCAACCTGACGCTCGACGGCACCATCAATGTTGCTGTCGCGCCCGGCGGCACCTTCAGCCCCGGCATCTACCGGGTCATCAGCTATGGCGGCACGCTGACCGACAACGGTCTCGATGTCGGCACGATCCCGTCGCCGGACTTCTTCGTCCAGACCTCGGTCGCCAACCAGGTCAACCTGGTCAACACCGCCGGCCTGCTGCTCAACTTCTGGGACGGCGACGCCGGACCGAAGAACGACGGCGCTGTCAACGGCGGCAACGGCACCTGGCAGAACTCGGCCGGCAATGACGACTGGACCGAAGCGACCGGTGCGATCAACGCGCCCTACCAGGACAACGCCTTCGCCATCTTCGCCGGGGCGGCCGGCACCGTCACCGTCGACAACGGCCTGGGACAGGTCAGCGCCGCGGGCATGCAGTTCGCCACGGACGGCTACCTGATCCAGGGCGATGACATCGCTTTGGTCGGGCCGCAGTCGACCATCCGTGTCGGCGACGGCACCGCGGCCAGCGCAACCTTTGTGGCGACCATCGCCTCCAACCTCACCGGCGGCACCCAACTGGTCAAGGACGACCTCGGCACGCTGGTTCTCTCGGGAACCAACAGCTACAGCGGCGGCACCGCGGTCAACGGCGGTACCGTGCGGATCTCCCAGGATGCCAATCTCGGCGCTGCCGCGGGCGGCCTGAGCTTCGACGGCGGCACGCTCAACACCACCGCGGACGTCACGAGCGCTCGCGCCGTCACGCTCGCCGGCGCCGGCACGTTCCTCACCGATGCAGCCACGACAACCACCCTGAGCGGCGGCATCACCGGCGCCGGCGCGCTGACCAAGGACGGCACCGGCACGCTGGTGCTGACGAGCAATGCCGCCCATACCGGCGGCACCACGATCGCCGCCGGCACGCTGCAGGTCGGCAATGGCGGCGCCCTCGGCAGCCTTGCCGGCAATGTCGTCGACAACGGCACGCTGGCCTTCGACCGTTCGGATGCCATCACCTTCGGCGGCGTCATCTCCGGCACCGGCGGCCTGAACCAGATCGGCACCGGCACCACGATCCTGACCGCCGCCAACAGCTATGGCGGGCAAACCAACGTCAACAGCGGCACTTTGCTCGTCAATGGCAACCAGGCCGGCGCCACCGGCCTGACCGCGGTGGCAGGCGGGGCGACGCTCGGCGGCACCGGCATCATCGGCGGCGATGTCACCATGGCGGATGGCAGCACGCTGAGCCCTGGCGGCAGCGGCAATTCCGCCGGCGCGCTGACCATCAACGGCAATTTGACGCTCAGCGGCGGCACCAGCCTGGCGTATAATTTCGGGCAGGCCAACGCGCCCGGCGGCGCGCTGAACGACGTCGTCAATGTCGGCGGCAATCTGACGCTCGACGGCACGCTCAACATCACGGCGACCGCCGGCGGCAGTTTTGGCCCCGGCGTCTACCGCGTGTTCAACTACAACGGCTCGCTGATCGACAACGGGCTCGCCCTGACGTCGCCCGACTATTCGGTGCAGACGTCGATCGCCAACCAGGTCAACCTCATCAACACGGCCGGGCAGCTGCTGACCTTCTGGGACGGCGATGCCGGCCCCAAGAACAACAGCGTGGTCGACGGCGGCAATGGCACCTGGCAGGTGGCCGGCTCCGGCGACAATTGGACGACGCCAGGCGGCGAGGTCAATGCGCCGTGGAGCAACGGCCAGTTCGCCGTCTTCCAGGGCACGCCCGGAACGGTGAGCGTCGACAACGGCAATGGGCCGGTCACCGTCAACGGCATGCAGTTTGCCGCCGACGGCTACCGCATCCAGGGCGATGCCATCACGCTGACCGGCGGACCGGCAATCATCAATGTCGGCGACGGCACCAGCGACAGCGCCGGCTACAAGGCGACCATCGCATCGGATCTTGTTGGAAATGCCGGGCTGACCAAGGTCGACTACGGCACGCTGATCCTTGCCGGCAACAGCTCCTATGTCGGGGCGACGACGGTGCAGGACGGAACCCTGGCGGCGGGCAAGGCCGGCGCCTTCAACACGACCTCCGCTTTCACGGTCGCTTCCGGGGGCACGCTTGACCTTGCCGGCTTCGACCAGACGGTGGCCTCGCTCAACAACAGCGGCGCGGTGCGGCTTGGTGCTGCGGCACCCGGCACGGTGCTGACGGTCAGCGGCGACTATGTCGGCAATGGCGGCAAAATCCTCATCAATGCCGCGCTCGACGGCGATGCTTCTGCGACCGACAGGCTGGTCGTGCATGGCAACACCTCGGGCACCGGCATCCTGGCGGTCAGCAATGTCGGCGGCGCGGGCGCGCAGACCAGCGAGGGCATCAAGATCGTCGACATCGACGGCAGCTCGGCCGGCACCTTCACGCTCGCCGGCGACTATGTCTTTGAGGGCGACCAGGCGGTGGTCGGCGGCGCCTACGCCTATCGGCTCTACAAGAACGGGGTGAGCACGCCGGCCGACGGCGACTGGTATCTGCGCTCCACGCTGATCAATCAGACCGGCCCGCTTTATGCGCCCAGCACGCCGCTCTACGAGGCCTATGAAGGCGTGCTGCAGAGCTTCAACGAACTGGGCACGTTGCAGCAGCGCATCGGCAACCGGGCCTGGGGCGAGGGCGCGACGCCGCAGGGCGCGGACGTGCCAGGCCAGGGTCCTGTAGACGGCAACGCCATCTGGGCGCGTATCGATGCCGCCCATGGCAAGTTCGAGCCCAAGACCTCGACCACCGGCACCGACTACGACGTGACAACCTGGAAGCTCAATGCCGGCGTCGACGGGCTGTTGCATGAGAGCGAGGCCGGCATCCTGTTGGGCGGCATCACCGTCCATTACGGCACCGTCTCGTCGGACGTGTCATCGACCTTCGGCACCGGCTCGATCTCGGCCACCGGCTACGGTGTCGGCGGCACGCTGACCTGGCTCGGCAACAGCGGCTTCTATGTCGACAGCCAGGCCCAGGCGACCTGGTATGACAGCGACATCAACTCGGCCGTGCTGGGCAAGCTTGCCGACGGCAACAAGGGCTTCGGCTATGCGCTGAGCATCGAGAGCGGCCAGAAGATCGCGCTGCGCTCCAACTGGTCGCTGACCCCGCAGGCGCAGCTGTCCTACTCGGCCGTCGACTTCGACACGTTCACCGATCGGTTCGGCGCGATCGTGTCGCCCGGAAGCGGCGACAGCCTGATCGGCCGCCTCGGAATCTCGGCCGACTACGAGGACCAGTGGGCCGACAGCGCCGGGCAGGTGAGCCGGGCGCATATCTACGGCATCGCCAACATCTACTACGACTTCCTCGACGGAACCGATGTCGATGTCTCGGGCGTGAAGCTTTCCAGCCAGAACCAGAAATTCTGGGGCGGCGTCGGCCTCGGCGGCTCGCTCGACTTCGGCGACGGCAAATACTCGGTCTATGGCGAGGCGCTGGCCAAGACCAGCCTGGCGAGCTTCGGCGACAGCAATGTCATCAGCGGCAAGCTCGGCTTCAGCGTGCGCTGGTAGCGGCGTCGGCGAGGCACCGGGCAAAGCCTGGTTGAGCAATAGAATGCGCGCTGTTGTGCGCATTCTCTGTCGTTCGCATTCCCGGCGGTCCGACTTTTTGAGAGATGGAAACGAGATGAAACGAAACAGACGAATTGGATATGCCACGCTGATCGCCGCAAGCCTGCTCTCGCTTGCGGCCGCATTCGCGCAGGAAACCGCGGCTCTCCCCGGAGGTGCGACCTCGCTCAGGGAAGGGCATGGCGACTGGACCGTCTCCTGCAACCTCGCCACCCAGAACGGCGCCGCCGTCAAGGTCTGCGCGCTCTCGCAGGAGCAGACCGACAGCCAGTCGCGCCAGCGTGTGCTGGCGATGGAACTGCGCCCGGCCGGCGAGGCCGTCCAGGGAACGCTGGTGCTGCCGTTCGGCCTGGCGCTGGACCAGGGAGTGACGCTGCAGGTCGACGACGGCCCGACCCTGCCGCCGCTGCGCTTCCGCACCTGCTTGCCCGGCGGCTGCATCGTGGATCTGAGCTTTGACGCCGAGACCTTGGCGACCTTGCGCGACGGCAAAAGCCTCAAGGTCAAGGTCGTTGCGGACGGCGGAAAGGAGACCAACCTGCCGCTCTCGCTGAACGGCTTTCCCAGCGCTGTCGACAGGACGGTGGCGCTGTTGAAGTAGGCGTCCTGTATCGCTGCTCCAGCGTTTCAGCAATGTGTTCGCAAAGCAGCTCCCCGGTGACGATGGTCACGCGGAGACGGATGCGTGCGCTCGCTCAGCCGCGCGGGTCAGGGCGCCGTTGAAGCTGTTGGGCTCAGGGTGAGCATGAACGATGAAGATGCGCATCGTGCTTTGCCATAGGTCGGGATGTTCACCTGGCGGATGCCGAGAGGTTTCGCTCAGCGATATAGTCGAGCGAGAAAATGCCGGCGCCGCGCGTCAGCACGAGGAGCAGCAACGAGGCCCACAACAGGTGTTCGGCCCAGTTTTCCGGATAGACGAAAATCTGGATGACGGAGACGACGCCGAGCAGCATCAGGGCCGCAAGGCGCGAGAACAGTCCAAAGAAGATCAGAACCGAGCCGGCGATTTCGGCCGCCGTCGCCAGAGGCGCGGCGATCGATGGATCGATAAGCGGCAGGTTGTATTCATTTTCAAACAACTGCAGCGTCACTGGCCACGAGGCGATTTTGCTCTGCGCCGATTGCCAGAAGACATGCGCCACCGCCACGCGCGCGGCGAGTTGGACGAGCGAAAATGGAACGTGTTCGGGCAGCTTGATGACGCGCCTGTAGAGGCCGACAAGGCCGGCCACGCCAGATGAGGAATGATATGATACTGCGATCATGACTGTCTCCATAAGTTTGAGTGGGAGTTCGCTGCGGCTCGCATAGCGGTGACGAGCCCGTCGCCGAAAAGACGCACGAGCGCGGATACGAGATCGAAGCCTGGATCGAGCGCGAGAGCGCGGCCGGCGGCGTGTTCAAGGCCGAGGCCACGCTTCAGGGAGTACAGGAAAGCGAGGTTCGCACGATCGAGCTGAACGAGCCGGATGCTGTCTCCCGCTCGCCACAGCGCCACGCGTTCGGCTCGTCTTGCCCAGGCACTATGCCCGTCGGAGGCGTCCTGCTGATGCGCCGTCCATACGGACAGGATCGACCAATGCGAAACGATCAGCCTGAGCGATGGCTGCACCAGGATGTCTAGAGAAGAGCCCAGGTCCATATTCTCGAAGTCTGCGAGACTACGGGGTGGCAAGGAAGCTGCATCGAGCGCTTCGGCGATGGCCCATTCGAGCCGTGCCGTTTCGGCAACGATCGGCATGTCGGACAGCGTGTCAATCGATTTGAGGAAGCGCGGGAAGCCGGCCCCATAGCGCGCCAGCCTCGATTCCGTTGGCGGATAGCGTCGGATGAACTCGCTCGCCGCGTAGCGGAAGAAACGTTCGTCGACCAGGCGAACCGTGACCGGAAAGACCGCCATCAGCACCGCTGTCAGCGAGCTGCGGGTGTTGTTCTGGTAGATGCGCAGGCGGGCCAGCGGATCGGCATTGCCCGCGGTCAGCAATCTCGCGGCGATCGCTGGTTCCATGGCCAGCACGGCGCGCGCCATGGTGGTCTGCAGGTGCTCAAGCGGCAGCATGGTATATATCCACAAGCGAGGGCGGCGCCGGGGAAACGGACGGTTTCGCGGCCCTGGCAGCCGCGAACGCCGCAAGGACGGGCATGCTGGTCGTCGTTTCGCCTTCGATCGGGAAGCGGATCGGCGTCGCCCGGGCTTCTGTCGTTTGCTCACGTCGCGCGGCTTGCTTGCGGTTGAACATGATCGATGCGGTCAGCATGTCGGCCCACATGGCTTCGCCAAGCAGCACATCGAGAACGGGAACGTCGGTGTCCCACTCGATCAATGTCGGGCGCGGCCCGAGCCGTTCGATGGCATGTCGATAGAGCGTCCACACGATCGGCGGCACGCGCGAGCCGTGATCGTCGATCAGCACGGTGTCGGTCCCGACCCGGTTGGTCGCGTGGCCGGCAAGGTGGATTTCGCCTATAGCCTCCGCAGGCAACGCGTCGATGAAAGCCTTGGCGTCATATTGCAGGTTGTGCGCGGAGACCTGGACATTGTTGACGTCGAGCAGCAGACCGCAGCCGGTCCGCGCCACGAGCGCCGCAAGGAACTCGGCCTCGTTCATCGAGGAGTCAGCGAATGCCAGATAGGCCGACAGGTTCTCGATCAGCACACATCGCTTCAGCGTGTCCTGCAGCGTCTCGACATTGCGGGCAACGATCGCCAGCGCCTCTTCGTCATAGCGCAACGGCAGGAGATCGTTCAGATAGGCGCCGTCCGCGACGCTCCAGGCGAGGTGCTCGGAAACCAGATCGGGCTCAAAGCGCTCGCAGACCTTGCGTAGCCTTTCGAGATGGTCGCGATCCAGGCCTTGCGCGCTGCCTAGCGACAGCCCGACGCCATGCACCGACAGCGGGTAGGTCTGGCGCAGCTTTTCCAACGCTTGGACGCCGGCGCCGTCGCCCATATAGTTCTCGGCGTGGACCTCGAGCCAGCCCGCGGACGGGCGCCGCGTCAGCATCTCAGCGATATGGGGCGAGCGAAGACCGATGCCCGCCGATGCGGGAATTGCGAGTGGCGAAAACATATTGGACATCGGTCTCCTCCTTCTGGTCTGATTGCTCGAGGTGGAAAGTCGGCTAGGCCTTGGGCTTGTCGCTGCCCCCGGAAATCTTCGCGCAGCTGCCGGCCGGCACGTAGAGCCAGGAGTCAGGCTGGTTGTCGGCGGTCGAAGTGCCGGCGCATGAATGGGTCGCGGTCTGGCAGTCATTCTGGCCGGCCTTGACGACGCCGTAGCACTTCTCGAAGGCGAAGCCGGGCTTGGCGGCGGGGCCGCTATATGCCGCCGTGGCGGCGAGCGAGGTGGCGGCCGCGAGGGCCGAGCCGATAAGGGTCTTGGTGTTGATCACAGGCTTGTCTCCTGGTTGGCGTTTCGACGGAAAGACCGGCCCTGAGGCCCGTCTGCAGATCAGTTTCCACGATCGCCCTGCCGAGCTGAAATGCTGTCTCGGCATGGAATTGATAAGCGGGCCACTATGTGCTGGAGGGCGGCGCGAAAAGGCCCTCCGGCCGGGAACCGGAGGGCCTGGCGCCTGCATTCGGGAGTATGCGAAGCAGGCGCGGCTAGGCGGGAGGGATGCGCCTAGATGTATTGGGTTCTGCAGTCGTTAGCCGGGCGCTCGTCGGTGCTGGAAAGATCAGCGGCAAGCCAGTCTTCGGCACATTGCCGTCCCCTGTCGCGAATGTCAGTCAGCTCGCCCCAGTCGATCCAGGGCCTCACAAGCAGCGGAGTGCCAGCTCGATAGTGGCTGTCGAAGATGCTGTGAACCGGGGCGCATCCGGGTACGCATTGGGTGGCGCCGAGGCTGCGATCCGGACACCGCGCCATGAATATCGACCGCTTGCCGGTGACCATCACACGATGGCAGACTCCCATCGATGCCGCAGGCGAGAATTGCGAGATGTCGCCGTCGCCCCAATAGAGATCGCCGTCGATCTCAATGGCCGCGGAAAGGAACGGAACAGTGGCTGCCGCCACGATCGCCTCGACCGACAACTGTTCGCCCGAGAATATCTTCACCGCATCTGTGCGAGCGTTGACGGCCGCCACGCGCAGCTTCACCGGGCAATCGTCGTCACGGATAGTCTTGAGCTCGATTGACTGTTCCAGCATCGATCGAAGCAGGCTCGTTCTGTCGATGGCCAACATCGAGGCATGGCTGACACGCCGCCAGAAGTTGGCGAGCGCCGTCCGCGCGCCGCGCCTTCCGCCGACGCTCAGCCCATAAGCAAAGACCGCCGCTTGCATCGCTGCAAAGCCCGACGCGGTAACCCCGCTCACGCTGCAGTTCGGCTCGTCCAGCAGCCGGTCGAGCACACCCCAGACGAAAGCGGCATGCGCGTCGTTTGCCAGCACGATCTCGATCGTCCGGGCCTTGGCATTAAAATCCGTCGCTGACGTGATCGATTGGATTGTGCTCACGGCGGACTGGGCAAGCATGGTCTGGTCTCCATCCCAAGATCGCCAGCAAAGGCGATTGGACAGAGACTGCCGTATCTTCTTGTTCACCCGAAATGCCAAGGTGGCATGAAGTCCATAGGCAGATTGCATTGGCTGCCGGACCTCACGTGCCGCAATCTTCATCCCGGTCAGGCTGGCACCATTGCCGGAGCCGCGCCTGCAAGGGAGATGAATGATGATGAGACAACCTGCGTGTGGGGTTGTGCTTGCGGGTTGTCTTGGCGCGGGCCCGGCGTCGGCTGATCCGTTCAGCGACCTCGCTGCATTGCCGACCTTCTATGCAGACGCCACGATGAAGACGATGAAACCGATGGCCGGGTTCAAGAAAGCCTGGCTTGCTCTGTCAAAGCATGACCGGGTCAAGATGACGAAGGCGTGCAACGACCCGGCGATGCGCAAGTCCCACGCACAATTCTGCGCCAACGTGCTTGCTTTGCGCGGAGCCAACTAACGAGTGCGCCCGGAAAGCATCTGCGGGATGCAGAAGCGGCATAGTCTTCATACGCAGATGGCATTGGCGAGTTGTCAGGCGATTGCGGCAAGGTTCACACCAGCAAGGAGGAACCCAGTAATTCTGAATTGCTGTCAATGCAATCAAACGGTAGTCGACAGGACGACCACCTAACCAGAGAAGGACTTGAAAATGAATCTCAAAGCTATCTGCCTCGGCGCCTTTGCCCTTTCCGTTCTTGGTAGCGTGGCCTTCGCCGGCGCGCTCGACGAGCCCTCCAACATGCAGCCCTTCTTCACCGATTCCGGCATGAAGACGATGAAGTCGAGCGCCGATTTCGAGACGGCGTGGAAGGCGACCCCCAACTCGACGCAGGGCGCAATGATGAAGGAATGCAACGACGCCGCCATGAGCAAGCCGCACGCGCAGTTCTGCGCCCAGCTCTTTGCCCTGGGCCATCACAGCTGATACCCCTCGGCATCAGCCACAATCGGACAGTTGGATGGCGGGCCTTGGCCCGCCATCGTCGCATGACGAAACGCTATCGACTTCATAGCCGCCGCGCATTGGCGTGATCCGGTTCATTGCGGCAATCTTCGAGCCGGCAAATGCATTTGTGCAGCCGAGGGACGATACGCATGGACATCCATCACATCCGCTATTTCCTGGCCGTCTGCGAGACCCGGAATTTCACGCGCGCGGGCGAGAAGTGCAACGTTACACAGCCGGCGCTCTCGCGCGCCATCCAGCAGCTCGAGGATGAGGTCGGCGGTCTGCTGTTTCGCCGCGAGCGGAACCTGACACACCTCACCGATTTAGGCGCTTTGCTCCGCCCCAGATTTCAGCAAATTCTCGATGAGGTGACCGGCGTGCGCCAGGAGGCGTCGAGATTTCTTTGCCTGGAGAATGCAAATCTCAAGGTTGGCGTGATGTGCACGATCGGTCCGCGTCGATTTACCGGCCTGCTGACGGATTTCAACCGGCGCCAGCAGGGCATTCAGCTGCAGCTTGTCGAGGGAGTGCCGGCGTCCCTGTCGCAACTGCTGGAAGCGGGTGAGATCGATGTCGCCATCATGGCGTCGAGCGACAGTTTTCCGGAAAGGTTCGATGTTACGCCTCTCTATCGCGAGCGGTTCGTGCTTGCGTTTCCCAATGGGCACCGGCTGGCCCGAAACGACAATGTCGCCATCTCGGAGCTCGACGGCGAGAACTATCTCAGGCGCCTGAACTGCGAATATCGCGACTATCTTGCGGGCCTTTGCAATGAACGTGGCGTGAAGCTCAGGATATCCTACGCCAGCGAACGCGAAGACTGGATTCAAAACATGGTCTCCGGTGGGCTGGGCATCTGCTTCATCCCGGAATTCAGCGCCGTGATCCCGGGATTGCAGATCAGGCCCGTCATAGATCCGGAGGTTTGGCGGGAGGTATCGCTTGTCGTTGTGGCTGGTCGCCGGTTCTCGCCGGCCACATCAACCTTCGTCAACAGCGTCAAGGCGCATAGCTGGCCGGAAAGCGGCATCGATCTGTCGGTAAGGAAAACGGCTGCATAGCAAGTCGAAGAAAAGAACCGACGCCATGATCTATGTCGTGGCACGAGCTCCCGCGGCGGTATGATGATCCACGATAGTTTTCAGGTATCGATTTAAGAGCCAGTCAGCATTTCTCTTTCGAGGACGCTCCGGTCACTCTCCTCGTCATGCCCCGCTTCCCGCGATTGGGCACCGACAAAGGAGAAATACCAGATGGCTACCAAGAAACTCCACCTTGCGTTCGCGCTGGGCATGCTGTCCGCGACCGCTGCATTTTCCGCGGCCCCGGCTTTCGCAGGCGACTGCCCCGCCGGCCAGGCCGCCACCACCGATATCCAGGAACATCCCAGCAAGCCGGTCGGCGTGACCGACACGGTGCTTTCCGCAATCGATCTAAGCAGCAAGGGCGACGCCTGGAAAGGCAACATGCTGCGCCTTCGCAAGCTCGTCGTTCAGCCCGGCGGCGTCGTGCCGTGGCATGAGCACAATGTCCGCCCTGCCAACATTATCGTCGTCGAAGGCTCGATCACTGAATACGCCAGCACCTGCAAGGTCGGCATCGAGCATCCGGCCGGCGACGTGACCGCCGAGTTCGGCCAGCTTGCCCACTGGTGGAAGAACAACGGCAAGGTCCCGGCCGTCCTCTATTCCGCCGACGTGCTGCCTCCCGCGATGCACGACGATCACATGATGTAAGCCGCTCGTCGCGGTGAAGATATCCCGGCATCGGAAACCAAAAAACGCGTCCTCGGGCGATGCCTGAGGACGTGGCAACGGAGCCCGTCATGACGACCAGTGAACATTCCCAACCGATGCGGCTTCGCATGGTGGCCGCGGATAGCTGGCGCTTCGGCCTGATCGCGCTGATTGCGTTCCTGACGCTCGTCGACCTGTTCGCCACCCAAGCCATTCTGCCTTCGCTGGTGGTGAAATTCGGCGTCAGCCGCGCCACCATGGGCTTCGCCGTCAATGCCAGCACCTTCGGTATGGCGGTGGCTGGTATCGCCGTCGCGCTTTTCGGGCGCGGTATTGATCGCCGCAACGGCATCTGGATCAGCCTGGCCATCCTGGCGATCCCGACGACGCTGCTGTCGCAGACAGACAATATTGTGGTCTTCGCACTGCTGCGCGTGGTGCAAGGCCTTTGCATGTCGACTGCGTTCACGCTCACCATGGCCTACCTGGCGGAGCATTTTTCGGCGCGGCAGACGACGAGCGCGCTTGCGGCCTATGTGACGGGGAATGTTGCCAGTAACTTTTTCGGCCGGTTGATGTCGGCGGCGGTGGCCGATGCGTTCGGCATCTCCACCAACTTCCTGACCTTCGCTGCGCTTAATCTGCTCGGCGCCGCTCTTGTCTGGTTCACGCTGCAAAAGACCTCGGCAATGATGCGCGCCGACCTGGACGGCCAGCCTTCCCGCGCCGCCTGGGAAGCCCCGTTGCGGAACATTGAGCTGCGGGCCTGCTTCGCGATCGGTTTTTTGATCCTATTCGTCTTTATCGGCACGTTCACCTATGTAAATTTTCAGCTCGTCGCGGTGCCGCTTTCGCTCACGCCGATGGCCTTGGGCGCCGTCTATTTCGTCTTCCTGCCATCGATGCTGACGACCCCGCTTGCTGGCCGAATCGCAGCGAGCCTTGGCCCCAGGGGAGGGATCGGAGCGACGCTTGCGCTGGCGATCGTCGGCTTGCTTCTGCTCCTCGCACCCAGTCTTCCGATCGTCCTCGCCGGGATGGCGCTGGTTGCCATAGGTACCTTCCTGGCTCAGGCGATAGCCACGGGACATGTCAGCCGGACCGCGTCGCGCGATCGCGCCGCTGCGAGCGGTATCTATCTCGCGTCCTACTACGCGGGCGGACTCGCCGGCAGCTTCCTTGTCGGGCAGATCTACGACCGTGTCGGCTGGACCGCATGTGTGATCGTGCTGGCCGCGGTTCTCGCCAGCGCGATTGCGATCGCGCGCGCGTTGCAAAGCCGAAGGCCTGAGACCTGAAATCGAAACTTAGCTATCCAACCAAGGAGACCGACATGACCAACCATATCAAAGCTCTGTTTGCAGGCGCCGCCATGCTGATGGCTACTGCCCTCCCGGGCGTCGCTTCGGACGGCGTCGTCACCGTAAGGAGCGACTATTCCGTCGCCGAAACCGTCGCTCGCATCAAGAAGGACGTGCTCAAGAAAGGCATCAAGTTCTTTGGCGTCATCGACCAGGCACAGCTTGGCAAGAATGCCGGCAACGACGTCAGGCCGTCACGGCTCGTCATGTTCGGCAATCCGGCGCTCGGCACGACCTTCATCACGTCCAATCCCGAGGCCGGGCTCGACTGGCCTGTGCGCGTGCTGGTCTATCAGACCGCGGACGGTTCGGTTTACGCCGCCTACAGTGATTTCGACTGGATCGCCAGGCGGCATGGAATCACGGATCGTCCCGCGCAGTTCAAGATGGCGACCGAAGTCATCCAGTCTGTGACCTCAACCGTCAAGAAGAACTGACGGACGGGGAGGTAGCCGGATATCCAGGGGCATGAAACGCATGCTGCCTGTCCCGGCAAACCTACTCGGCGGCGGACAGCGCCTTCACCCGCTCGCCGAACCATTTCTTCTGTGTGGCCTCTCGCACCAATGCGCCGACCGCGGGCGAATGCCTGCGGCCGCGCACCGTGACGAGATTGACCTCGCGCCAGAATTCCGGCTCCGTGATCGGCAGAGGCACCACGCCAGGATGCTTGACGGTATGCTCGGGCATGAAGCCGAAGCCAAGGCCGGCAGCGATCATCGCCAATGTCCAGTCGTCACGATCACTCCAGTAGACCGGACTGACCGTCACGCCTTGCTCGGCAAGGATGGCATCGGCGTAGCCGGCGAACTCGCAATTGTTGCGGTGGATGTAGCTTTCGTTGCTCATATCCTTCACCCGCACCACGCGCTGGTTGGCAAGGCGATGGGTCAGGTGAACAGCCATCACCATCTGCTCCTGGAACAGCGGCAGGGAGTGTACTTCTTCGTCGGGAGCGTCTGAAGGCAACGCGTAGATGGCAGCCTCAAGCTCGCCCTCGAGCAGCCTTTTCCTGAGGCTCACCGCGTCCGCATCGCAAAGATGCAACTCGACGCCTGGGTGGTGCGCGCGCACAGCCGCGATGAGCTCGATGATCTCGTCCGGAGCGATCGTGCTCATGATGCCGACCTTGAGGGGCATCTTCTTCAGGGTCACATATTGCTCGGCAATCTGCTTTGCCTGGCGTGAGTTCTCGAAGACGCCCTCGAGATAGGTCTCCACCATGCGGCCGAGCTCGGTAAGGTGAGTGAAGCGGCGCTCACGGTGGAAAAGCGGTCCGCCGAATTCATCTTCCAGGAGTTTGATCGCGCGCGACAGCGCGGGCTGCGTGACATTGCACTGCTCGGCTGCCCTGGTGAAATTCAGCTCCTTGGCAACGGCCAAGAAATATCGGACCTGGCTGATCTCCACTGCACGCTTCCCCTTGGGCGCGCGCATGGCGCACGACCCGCGTTGCCAGGCAATCTTACTAGCTGCCCTCGCGTCAAACAACCCGATCGCTCGATCGACATGCGGGGCTTGAGGCCAACGGTCTGACCGTCGGCTATCGAATCCATGTCTCAACGGCATTTCCGCAGCTTGCGGAGGTTCGTCATATTTGTCGTCACATCCAGAGCCGGCACGCACCCTGTTGCGTGTGGGGCTCAATCAGAAGGACAAGACGATGCTCAATGGCAAGACAGCGCTCATCACCGGTTCGACCAGCGGCATCGGGCAAGGGATTGCCGAAGCCTTCGCGGCCAAGGGCTGCAACATCGTTCTGAACGGCTTCGGCGACGCAGCCGAGATCGAACGCCTGCGGACAAAGCTCGCGGCCGATCATCGGGTCGCCGTTCGATACGACGATGCTGACATGAGCAAGGGCGACGCGATCACGGCGATGATGGACAAGGCCATCGCCGAGTTCGGCGCCGTCGACATACTGGTCAACAACGCCGGCATTCAGCATGTCGCGCCGATCGATGACTTCCCGATCGAGAAATGGGAAGCGGTCGTGGCCATCGATCTGATGTCCTCGTTCTATACGATCCGGCGCGCCTTGCAGGCGATGAAGGCGCGCAAATGGGGTCGCATCATCAACGTGGCCTCGGCGCACGCGCTCGTCGCCTCTCCCTATAAGTCCGCCTATGTCGCGGCCAAGCACGGTCTCGCCGGCCTGACCAAGGCCGTCGCGCTGGAGGCTGCCGAACAGGGCATCACAGTCAACGCCGTTTGCCCCGGCTACGTGCTCACGCCGCTCGTCGAGAAGCAGATACCCGACACGGCCAAAGCGCGCGGGATCACCGAGCAGCAGGTCATCAAGGATGTTCTGCTGGCTGCGCAGCCGACCAAGCACTTCGTCACGGTCGAGCAGGTTGCCGCGCTCTGCCTTTTCCTGGCTTCGGACGACGCGGCCTCGATCACCGGCGCCGTCATGCCGATCGAAGGCGGTTGGACCGCTCACTAGACCCGCACAAGGAGCGAAGGTGATGAACAAGATCACGCAAAACCTATCCGCCCCGGAAGCAGGACCGGCGATCGGCCATCAGGGCGAAGTCAAGCGTCAGACCGTCCTTGTCCTTCAAGGTGGCGGCGCGCTCGGCGCCTATCAGGCCGGCGTGTACCAGGCGCTGGTCGAAGGCAATATCGAACCGGATTGGGTCATAGGCACCTCCATCGGCGCCATCAACGCCGCGCTAATTGCCGGAAACGAGCCCGGCGATCGTCTGCCCAGGCTTCAGGAATTCTGGGATGGTGTGAGCCGGAGCAGCCCATTTGACGAGTTTTTCCGCATGATGGTTCCGAGCAACATCTTTGCCAATATGGGCACGGTGATGCGCGGCATCCCAGGATTTTTCGAACCGAACCCGAGCGCCATGTTTGGAGTGAACCGCGAGGTCGGTGTCGAGAACGCATCCTATTACACCACAGATCCGCTCAAAAGGACGCTGAACAATCTGGTCGACTTCGACTACCTCAATGGCCGCCACACACGGCTGACGGTCGGCGCGGTCAACGTCAACACCAGCGAGCTCAAATATTTCGACACGCGCGAGATGATCTTGTCGGCGGCGCACATCATGGCATCGGGCGCCTTGCCGCCAGCGTTTCCGGCGGTCTGCATCGACGGCGAGCCGTATTGGGACGGCGGCATCTATTCGAACACGCCCATCGAGGTCGTGCTGGATGAGCGACCCAGGCGAGACGCGCTGATCTTCGCGGTCAACATGTGGCAGCCCCGCGCCACCGAGCCGAAATCGATCTGGCAGGTCATGGGGCGGCAGAAGGACCTTCAATACGCCAGCCGCGGCCGGAGCCACGTTGCGCGGCAGGAGCAACTGCATCGATTGCGGCATGTCGTGCGCGAAATGGGAAGGCTCGTGCCGGAGGAGCGCCGCGAGGATCCGATGTTCAAGGAACTCGCCTCCTATGGCTGCCCGTCGGTGATGCACCTCGTGCGCCTGCTTTCGCCGCGTCTGGACGGCGAGGACCACACTAAGGACATCGACTTCACCCGCTCGGGCATCCGCACGCGCTGGCAGGCAGGATACGAGCATGGGCAGCGCGTCCTCGCCGACAAGCCCTGGGAATGCGAGGTCGACATGCTGCAAGGCATCGTCATCCATGAATCCCAAGAGTGATGCGCCGCGCCGAGGAAGATAGGGAGACCACCGATGCAGATCGTCACCCCCGGCATGCGGTTGATCCCGGAAGCCGTGCTCGCCAACAATGCTGCGCTGTTCCGCACGATCCCGGAGACTCCCTCGCATGCGGACAAGTCACTGCATCGCGTGGTCATTGTGGGCGGCGGCGCGGGCGGCTTGGAGCTGGCGACGCGCCTTGGCCGCAAGTTCGGCAGCCGGCGGCTTTCCGTCACGCTTGTCGACCGGAGCCGCATCCATATCTGGAAGCCGCTTCTGCATGAGGTAGCGTCCGGCGCCTTGAGCGCCTCGCACGACGCGGTTGAGTACATCGCCCATGCCAGCCGCCACGGCTACCGATACCGCATTGGCGAGGTCGTCGGCATCGATCGTGCCAAGCGCCAGGTCTTCGTCGCGCCCAGCTTCGACGATGACGGCCGCCAGGTCATCCCGCCACGTGTCCTGGGCTACGACACGCTGGTCATGGCCGTCGGCAGTGTCAGCAATGATTTCGGCACGCCGGGCGCCGCTCACCATGCCATTTCGCTCGACACCGCGGAGCAGGCCGCCCGATTCAACAAGCGGATGATCGGCGCATGCCTGCGCGCCAACGCGCAATATGAGCCGCTTTCGCCTGGTCAGCTTCATTGCGTCATCGTCGGCGCTGGCGCCACCGGCGTCGAACTGGCGGCGGAACTGCACAAGTCGATGCGGGAAATTGCGTCGCACAATCTCGACAACATCGATTTCGAACGGCTGATCCGCATCACTATCGTCGAAGCAGGGCCGCGGATTCTGCCTGCCCTGCCCGAGCAGATGGCGCGCGCCACGGCACGCTTGCTGATAAAGTTGGGCGTGCAGATACGCTGCGGGATCAAGGTCACTGAGGTGACCGAAGACGGCATCCGGCTGGGCGAAAAGCTCTTTGTCCCTGCCGAATTGGTCGTCTGGGCGGCCGGAATCAAGGCGCCGGAATTCCTGAAGGGCCTCGATGGTCTCGAAACCGACCGTATCAACCGCCTGATCGTCAATGAAACCTTGCGGACGGTCGCAGACGAGAATGTGTTCGCGATTGGCGACTGCGCGAACTGCATGCTGCCGGGCGAGGAAAGCGCCTTGCCGCCCCGAGCCCAGACGGCCCATCAGCAGGCAGACCACATGGCCAAGGTGATTGCAGCACGTCTCGCAGGGCGGGCCCCGCCGGCGTATCGCTACCGCGACTATGGTTCCCTCGTCTCACTTGCCGACTACGGTGCGTTCGGCAGCCTGATCGGCGGACTGAAGATCGAAGGTCTCGTTGCGAGGCTCGTCTATCGCTCGCTGCACAAGATGCATCTCAGGGCGGTTCACGGCTTCGCGAAGACAACGCTTGCTTCGATCGGCGAGATGATCGTCAGGCGCGTCAAACCGCGGATCAAGCTTCACTGAGCGCGGCGGAGGCGATGCGATGGAAAAGTATGACGTCGTGATCCTGGGCGGCGGTAATGCCGGAATGGGCGCCACGGTCGCGACGCGCGCCGCCGGACTCTCCGTCGCCATGATCGAGGCTCGCGATCTCGGTGGAACCTGTCCCAATCGCGGCTGCACGCCGAAGAAGGTGCTGGTTGCGGCGGCCCACGCGATCGACGAGATCGGAAGAGTCGGCACCCATGCAATCAAGATCGATCCGCCGAGGCTCGATTGGCGAGCCTTGATCGAGCGGGAAAAGGACATCATCCGGGACATTCCATCCCGACTGTCCGGACTGATGGCAAAGCGCGGCGTCGATGTCATCCACGGCGAGGCCGCCTTTGTCGCCAGCAACGCCATTCGCGTCGGCACCCGAGAGATCGAGGCCAGAAACATCGTCATCGCCACCGGCTCGAAGCCGCGCCCGCTGTCGATCCCAGGTTCGGAATTTCTGACCATATCCGACGATGTTCTGAGCGATCCTGTGTTGCCTCGCGCTGTCGTGTTCATTGGCGGCGGCATTATCGCTTTCGAACTAGGCCACGTCTATGCACGCGCCGGCGTCGAAGTCACCATCCTCGAGGCGCTGCCGCAACTCCTCGGAGGCTTCGACGAGGATGCCGTCGCCCAAATCCGTGCCGAGAGCGAGCGCCTGGGTATCAGCATCCATACCAAGGCCTGGGTCAAGAAGATCGAGGAGGTCGACGGGCGACTGCGGGTGAGCTTCGCGAAGGATGGCGCCGAATACCGGGTGGACGCAGATCGGGCCGTCAATTGCGCCGGGCGCGTTGCCAATGTCGAGGGCCTCGATCTCGGCGCCGGCGTCATCGTGCATCGCGAAGGCCGCATCGAGATCGACGATCATCTGAGTTCCCGTTCCAATCCGGACGTCTATGTCTGCGGCGATGCAGTGTGGAATTCTCCGCAGCTTTCGCCGATAGCGACCTACGAGGGCGGCATCGTCGGCCGCAACATCGTCGACGGCCCGAAACACCGGCCCGACTACAGTCACATACCCGCCTCTCTCTACAGCATTCCGGTAGTGGCAACCGTCGGTTTGACCGAGGCCAAGGCGAGGGAACACGGCTTCATCATCAACGTCCACTCGAACGACATGCAAGGCTGGCTTTCGGCCAGGACTTATGCCGAGCCGGTCGCATGGTCGAAGATCATCGTCGAGGAAACGACAGACAGGATCCTTGGGGCTCACCTGGTCGGCCATGCCGGCGAAGAGCTGATCCACATATTTGCGCTCGCGATGAAGCACGGCATCACGGCACGAGAGCTGTCTGAAATGGTCTGCGCTTTCCCGACCTTCACGGCGGATATCAAGAACATGATGTAACGCCTCGCCTCGGGCCAGCGAAGTCGGACACAGACCTGGCATGTGTCGATGCAGGTGGGGCATCAAATCCATGCAGGAAAAGCATGGCAACTGCCGAGGGGTTACGGTGGTAGGCTGTGTGCGACGTATGAAAGTGCAGACATGGCCGCCGACCAGGCAATGACATTCGAGCAGTCCGTCCAGGCAGCCATCGAACTTGATGCGCCTCTCAATGAACGGCTGGCGGTGGTTGCCGCGGCGGTCCGCCGCCTAAACTCGGAGTTCGCGGACGCTGTAGATCGACTGGTCGAACGCCTGGAGAAACAGGGTGCCGGAGCGGCGGCGCCAAAATCCGGCGATGTCATGCCGCCATTCCTGCTGCCTGACGACGATGGCAGGCTTGTCAGCCTCGCGGAAATCCTGGCCAAGGGGCCAGCCGTCATCACCTTTCAGCGCGGTCACTGGTGCCCTTATTGCCGCTTGAACGCCATCGGGATTGTCGAGGTGCAGCGCGAGATCGCGGAATTGGGCGGACAAGTGATTGCCATCATGCCGGAGCGGCGCAGGTTCGCCAAGGCGATGAAGGCTTCGGTCGGAGCACAGTTCCCGTTCCTGATCGACATGGACAACGGGTATGCGTTGTCGCTCAACCTCGCGATCTGGGTCGGCGCCGAAATGGAGCGGCTTATGGGCCTGGGGCTCGACATCCCCAACTATCAGGGCAACTCCAGCTGGTTTGTGCCCATTCCAGCCACCTTCGTTGTCCGAACTGACGGAATCATCACGGATCGCTTCGTCGATCCAGACTACCGCCGTCGCATGGACATCGACGACCTGATCGCGGCGCTCAGGCGGGCTCGCTGACGCCGAAGGATGTCCAGTCGGCCGCCCGTAGCAGATTAAGCAAAGTCGTCGCGACAGGCGAGCGCTGCCGGCCCGCAACCGCATAGACCGAAACGACCCGCGAGACGTCCAGATCGCGAAGCTTAAGCCGGCGTGTGGTCGAGGATCGCGGTGCGGTAAGCGTGACAAAGCCCACTCCGGCATTGGCCTCCAGCAGCGCAAGGAGATCCTGGTCGGTCTCGACTTCATGCGCAGTCCTGGGCGTATATCCCTTGGCGGAAAGACAACGCGCGAGTTCCTCGCTCGTCTCCCAATCAATCCGACTGAGCACGGGTTCAGCGGCGAGCTGCGCCAGCGCGACATCAGCCTTGTTTCGCCGGGCGAGCGGGTGATCCGAATTTACCGCGAGTTCGATCCCTTCCTGGAACAGCGGCCACACGTTCAGGCGATCCCAGGCCTGTCCGAGCGGACCGGCGATCGCCAACTCCACTTCGCCGCCTTTCAGCGCCTCTATCACAGCTGCCGGCGAGCCGCGGTGGATCTTGAGATGCACACCGGGATAGGCCCGAAAGAGTTCGGTGAATGGTGAAACCAACAGCGCAATATTGATGCTGTTGGAAATGGTGACGTTGAGCGGCGCAACGTCACTGCTTTGCACCGCCTTGGCTAGTGACTTGGCGGAAGTGGCTGCATCATAGCACTGTTGCAGCAACGGCAGCATGCGGCGCCCGAGTTCCGTGAGGTGCGAGTGCTGACGCTCGCGCCTGAGGAGCTCTCCACCTAGTTCCTCTTCAAGCGTCTTGATTGCACGCGTAAGAGCCGGCTGAGTGACGTTGCATTCCTCGGCCGCTCTCGTGAAATTCAACGTGTTAGACAGGGCCAAGAAATAGCGGACCTGCTGCATCTCCATGAAGTCTCGCCCCTCAGCGAAATGGTCGATTAGCGATTAAGCATGTTTGCAGACTACCGCAATGGTGAGGGCTCGGCAAAGCACATGCAGCTTAAGTGTTCGCTTTCGCCATTCCGGCCCTGAAAACCGCCGGTCAGCATTCGGCCCCACTCACGACATTCGCCATGCTGTTACTAAGCGTCTGCAATTGGGCAGCCGCGACGCACATCGGAGTTATATGGCGCCCTTCGCCGGGGGCTGTCCCGCATCCCGCCTTACGGTGGTGAGGTAGGCCAAGGGCTCTTGAAGCGGGCGCTCGGCAAAGGCCTTCAGGCTTTCGTCCAGCCGCTTGTTGATGGCCGAGATCGACGAGGCGGAGAAGGCATGCCCGCACAGCTCTTCCGTGATCGCCTTGACCTGCGGAATGGGATCAGCTCAGCATTTTAAGGCATGGACTGAGGATTGCGTGCAGCCCTTCATGCCCCAGGTATGGCGCGACCTGAGCTCAGATGTCGGGTTATTGCGCGCCCTGGCGGCACTATTGTTCGAAAGGCTCTCCCAGCGAAGCCACGCCGTTGAGCTTGAGCAGACGCCGGTTGGAAGAAATGACGCCCAGCACGATGATTGTCACAAGATAAGGCAGGCTCGATAGAAGTTGCGAGGAAACGTCGACCCCAGTTGTCTGGGCCGCGAGGCTTGCGAGGGACACGGCGCCGAAGAGGCAAGCACCAAGGAAGATACGGCTGGTAAGCCAAGTACCGAAGACGACGAGCGCGATCGCTATCCAGCCGCGCCCGGCGATCATGCCATCGGCCCAGAGCGGCGTGTAGACCACGGCCGCGTAGGCACCGGCGAAACCCGCCAGCGCGCCGCCGAAAGCGACCGCGGCGAAGCGCACGGCGATTACCGGATAGCCGAGCGCACGGGCCGCCTTGGGATTCTCGCCGACGGCGCGGATGACGAGGCCGGTCTTGGTGTAGGCGAACATCGCCCAAATGGCGACGGTCGCAGCAAGCGAAAGCCACACGACAATGTCTTGGGTGAACAAGCCGCCGATGACCGGGATATCTGAAAGCCAGGGCAATGAGAGCTTCGGAAGCCCTTTGACCGTGAGGCTCTCAAAGCTCTTGCCGAACAGCGCCGACAGGCCCTGGCCGAGGATCCCTATGGCGAGGCCCGTCGCAACCTGGTTCGCGCGGAATCCCAGCGCCACGACGGCAAAGACAAGGGAAAGAGCGGCGCTGGCGAGACCAGCGGCGAGGAAACCCAGGAGATGCCCGCCGCCTTGATAGACGATGATGAAGGCGATGACTGCGCCGAGGGCCATCAGGCCCTCCACACCGAGATTGAGGACCCCGGCGCGCTCGGCCACCAGTTCGCCGAGCGCCGCCAGAAGGAACGGCGTAGCCGCCGCCACCATCCCGGCGAGGACGAATTCCACGGCGTTCATGGCGTGCTTCCGTGGGCGGCATGGCGCCATTCGAGCCGATAGCGGACGAAGGCGATGGCGACAAGATAAGCAAGCAGCAGGCTGCCCTGGAAGACCCTGACCGCAGCGACCGGCAGATTTGCCGAGACCATGGCGTTATCGCCACCGATATAGAGGGCCGCCATGAGCAACGCGGAAAAGACGATGCCGACCGGGTGAAGGCCACCGAGATAGGCGACGATGATGGCGGCATAGCCGTAGCCGGTCGAGATGGAGCGCTGCAACTGTCCGAGCGGCCCGGCCACCTCGGCCGCTCCGGCGAGGCCTGCCGCGAAGCCACCGACGAGGAGCGAAAGCCAGATCGCGCGTCCTTCGTTGAAGCCGGCGTATCCGGCGGCGCGCGGCGCGAGGCCGCCGACCTGCAGCTTGTAACCCGCGAAACTCCTCTGCATGAACACCCAGGCGCCGAGGGAGAAGGCGCAGGCGACAAGCAGCGAGACGTTGACGCGGGTGCCGGGGATCAGGATCGGCACCATCGCGTCGTACTGGAACATCACCGATTGCGGGAAGTTGAAGCCGTTTGGGTCTTTCCAGGGGCCAAGAAGCAGGTAGTTGAGCAATTGCGCGGCAACGAGCGCCAGCATCAGCGATACGAGGATCTCGTTTGCGTTGAGCTTCACGCGCCAGAAGGCCGTGAGCGACGCCCACAGCGCGCCGCCCAGCGCGCCGATGACGAGCATGGAGGGCCAGATCCACTGGCCCGTTGCCTGCGGGAACCAGATGGGAATGGCCGATGCGAAGATCGCGCCGAGGATGAACTGGCCCTCGGCGCCGATGTTGAAGACCTTTGCGCGAAAGCCGATCGCAAGCCCCTGCGCGATCAGCAGGAGCGGCCCCGTCTTCAACAGGACTTCCGAGAACGAGGCCCAGGACAGGAAAGGCTCCAGAAGCATCGCGTGGAAAACGGCTACCGGATCGCGGCCCATCAGGATGTAGAGGCCGAGATTAAGCAGCGTCGCCAGGCCGAGCGCGACGGGCGGGGCGATCAGTTTGACGGGAAGCGAGGCATGCTCCCGGCGAACCAGAACCGGAAGGAACGGCCTGGAAAGAGCGCTCATGCCGGGACCTTGCTGGCCGTTGAATGCGCGCCGATCATGTAGCGGCCGATCTCCTCGGGTCTGGTGTCGCGCGTCACCAGCGGCGGGCTCAGCCGGCCCTGATGGATCACCTGGATCGAATCGCAAAGTTCGAACAGTTCCTCCAGCTCCTCCGAGATGACGAGGATGCCCATGCCTTCGTTGCGCAGGGCGACAAGGCGCCGGCGGATGGCGGAGGCCGCGCCGATGTCCACGCCCCAGGTGGGTTGCGCCACGAACAACAATTTCGGGGACAGCATGATCTCGCGGCCGACGATGAACTTTTGCAGATTGCCGCCTGAAAGCGCGCCGGCCTCCGCTTCGGAACCGGGCGTGCGCACGTCGTATTGCCGGATGCAGTTCTCGGTGAAAGCCTTCGCCCGGGCTGTGTCGACAAGGCCGCGTTTCAGCAGGCCGAACGGATGGGCGGTCAGAAGGCTGTTGAGGACGAGCGACATTTCCGGCACCGCGCCGCGGCCGAGCCGTTCCTCCGGAACGAAGGCGAAGCCCAGCCGACGGCGGGCAGCCGCATCGAGCGCGCCGACATCCTTTCCCATCATGCAGATGCAATCGGACTTTGCGCGCGGCAGCACCGTTTCGCCCGAGATCAGCGCCGCGAGTTCGCTCTGCCCGTTGCCCGATATGCCCGCTATGCCGAGGATCTCACCGGCACGCACCGTCAGGTTGACGTCGCAAAGCGGCACGGCGAAGGGATCGTGAGGCTGATGGTCCAGGCCGATGATTTCGAGGCGCTTTTCGCCGCCGGAATGCGCCAACGCCGGCATGGGCTGCGGCATGTCGCGGCCGATCATCATGCGGGCGAGGTCGTGCGCGTCATGGTCGCGCGGGTCCACATGGCCGGTGACGCGCCCGCCGCGCAGGATGGTCGCTCGGTCGCAGACCGCCCGGATCTCCTCCAGCTTGTGCGAGATGAACAGGATCGAAACGCCGCCGTCGCGCAGCCGCCGCAAAGTCTCGAACAGCTTGTCCACCGATTGCGGCGGCAGGACGGAGGTCGGTTCGTCGAGGATCAGGAGCTGGGGTTCGGTCATCAGGCAGCGAATGATCTCCACCCGCTGCCGTTCTCCTACCGAGAGCGCGTGCACATGGGCAAGCGGATCGACCTCGAGTCCGAAGTCGCGGCCGAGCGCGCGGATACGTTCCGCGAGATCCGATTTGCCCTTGGGCACGACCAGGCGAATGTTCTCCACCACCGTCAGTGTTTCGAACAAGGAGAAATGCTGGAAGACCATGCCGATCCCCTTGCGCCTCGCATCCGCGGGGGAAGCGAGGGCCAGGGGGGCTCCTTTCCAGGTCGCCATTCCGGCATCCGGCTGCTCGACGCCGTAGATCAGCTTCATCAGCGTCGACTTGCCCGCTCCGTTTTCCCCGAGGATCGCATGGATCGAGCGTGGAGCCACATCCAGATCGATGTCTCGATTGGCATGGATCTGGCCGTAGCTCTTGGAGATGCCGCGCAGCGACAGGAGCGGGACGGTCACGGTCACTTGGGCAGCGGCGTGGTGACACCCTTGACGTGCCAGTCCATGGCAACGATCTCGGCCCCGGTCATCGTCTTGCCGGCGGGCACGCCCTCGCTGCCGTCGGCTTTGACGATCGGACCAGTAAAGGGCGAGAAGCTGCCATCGGCGATCTTGGCTTCAACGTCCTTGATCCTGGCCATCGTGTCGGCCGGGACTCCCGGGTTCCAGTCAACGGCCTCGACCACCTTGTCGCCGACACCCAGGAAAGCGTTTGCGCCCTTGAAGGTGCCGGCGATGTGGGCGTCCACCGAGGCCTTGAAGAAGGGCGACCAGTCGGTCGCCACGCAGCCGAGATAGGTTTTGGGCGCGTATTTCTTCATTGACGAGTTGAGGTTGAAGGCGGGAACCCCGGCCTCCTCGCAGGCCGAGACGACGGAGGGCGTGTCCTGCGCGTTAGAGAAGATCACGTCGCATTTCTGCGCTAGCAGCGCCTTGGCGGCCTCCTGCTCCTTGGCCGGATCGAACCAGGAGTTCACCCATACGACCGAAACCTCGACATCGGGCTTCACCGCCTGCGCTCCCAGCGTGAAAGCGTTGATGGAGGTGATCAGCTCGGGAATGGCGAAGGCAGAGACCGAGCCGAGCTTGCCAGTCTTCGAAAGCGCGGCTGCCGCCATGCCCATAAGGTAGGTACCCTGGGAATATTGGGCCGCGAAGGGCGAGAAGTTCGGCGCCACCTGGAAACCGGAAGCGTGCAGCACGGTTACGTCGGGATTGCGGCGTGCGATCTGCAGGGCGCCGTTCTGATAGCCGAAGGAGCCGGCGATCAGGAACTTGTTCCCGTCGGCGACCGCCTTGTTCATGATCCGGTCGGCATCGGGTCCTTCCTGTATGTTCTCGATGATGGTCACCTTCACCTTGTCGCCGTAGGCTGCCTTCACAGGCTCAAGCCCGTCGGCGAGCGCACGGCCCCAGCCGACATCGCCGACCGGCGACGGGACCACGAGCACGATGCCCAGAGGTTCGTCGGCGGCAAGCGCGCGGCCGCCCACTGCCACGACGAGCCCAGAGGCGGCCGCGCCTTTCAGCAACGTTCTGCGGGTAAGATTTATCAGCATGTCGGTTCCCCTTGTTTTGGTTTCTAAAATTCCACCGTCGCAAGCGCCGCCTCGGCTTGCGCAAACAGCCTGGCCTCGTCGAGCCCCGGGAATTCGCCTTTGGCCCAGACGATGCGGCCGTTGATCATGGTCATGTCGGTCGGCGCGCCGATGCCCACCTTGGCCAGCAGGCTCAGCGGATCGTGCCGCGTGCCGACATAGTCCATGCGCCGCGTGTCGATGGCGAAAAGGTCGGCGGCCATGCGGGGCGCCAGCCTGCCGATGTCGCCGCGCCCGAGCAATGCCGCGCCTCCGGTCGTCGCATAGCCGAGAAAATCGGCCGGCGGCGGCACCGGATGATCGCGCGTCGACGCCGACAGGCACTGCAGCATGTAGGCGGAATGGATGCAGTGCATCAGGTTGGAATTGTCGTTTGAGGCGGCGCCGTCGCAGCCCAGACCCACACTGAGTCCGAAGGCCGACATCGCCGGAATGTCGGTGATTTCGGCGCCGACGAGATAGACCGGTTCGGGGCAATGCGCGATGCCAGTGCCGCTCGCGGCCATCTTGCGCAGCTCGTCGTGGGTCAGTTCCCAGCAATGGGCATAGAAGGTATCCGGCCCGCAGAAGCCGATATCCGCGCAATAGTCCACCGTCCGCATGCCGTGACGGGCCTCGATTACCGGGCTTTCGCCCTCGCCGACATGGGTATGCATGCGCACCCCGCGGTCGCGCGCCAGCGCCACCGATTCCACGAAGGTGTCGCGATAGCAGTTGACTGGCTGGCAAGGCGCGACCACGACCTGCCGCATGCCGAAGGGACCGGCATCATGGTAGGCGTCGATCAGCCGGGCGCAGTCCGCGATGAATTCGTCGGTCGTTTCCAGCATGGCGTCGGGGATGGTCGAGCCTTCCGATTTGGGCAGCGTGTTGCCGCCACGTCCGGCATGGAAGCGCATGCCGAGCAGTTCGGCTGCTTGGAACTGCCGGTCGATCAGCCGCTTGCCCGCCTGCCGCGGAAAGCAATACTGATGGTCGAATGCCGTCGTGCAGCCGTGCTTTATCAGCTCGGCCATCGCCGTGACCGATGCGTGGTAGAAGCATTCCTCAGTCAGCCGCGAGAAAATGGGATAGATGCGGTCGAGCCATTCGATGACCGACAGCTTCGTCCAGTCCAGATCGGCCCGGTTGCGCACGAAGCATTGAAAGAAGTGGTGATGGGTGTTGACGAGGCCGGGATAGACGAACCAGCCAGCGGCGTCCTGCGTGATTGTTCCAACGGGCAGGTCTGCCTTGTCGAGGCCTGCGCCGATGGCCCGTATTGCCGGGCCGTCGGTCAAGATATCGACATTGCGTCGGATGTCGGGACCGTTGCCCTCGTCCACGATGACCGCAGCGCAGCCCTTCAGCAAATAGCCCGCCACGTCAGGCCTCGCCGACTTTGAGAACGGGCGCGGGTGTCAGTTCGTGCAGCCGGTGGATGCCCGGCATCTCGATGAAGCCCTCGAGACTGCGGACCGCCCGTGACCAGAGCCGGATCGCGGGATAGGGGTCGAGCGAAACGCCGCCGTCCGGCGCCAGCGCAACATAGGGAAAGCAGGCAACGTCGGCGATCGTCGGTCGATCCGATGCGAGGAAGCGCTGGCCGCGGATATGCTGTTCGACGAGGCCGGCTTCCAGCTCCCGCAGAGCCGCTATTCCCTGCTCCCGAAGGGCGGCGATATTGCCCGGACGCAGCAGCATCTCGTGCAAGCGCGCCGCCCCAAGGCTCGCGGTCAGCCGGTGCGAGAAGGACAGCCATTGCTGGACGCGCGCCGTCCGCCCGGTCGTATCATTGCCCAGCCATTGGGGTGCCGCCTTCGCGGCGAGATAGACCAGCATGGCCGAGGATTCGGTCAGCACGAGGTCGCCATCCTCCAGGATCGGGATCGAACCCGCCGGATTGAGCGCCATGAGCTCAGGACCGCGATGCTCGCAACCGGGATGGAAGTCGACAGGGCGGATGTCGAGCGTCACACCGATCAGCGCAGCCATGAGGCGCACCTTGTAGCAGCTCGGCGACAGCGCGTAGTCGTAGAGCTTCATTGCGCCACCAGTTGCGCGCCGTAGGTGTAGCCGTGGCGTTTCAGCCAGCGCCGGTAGGCAACCGAGGTAAGGTCGGCGCGCGTGGGAATCTCCATGCCGGGATCGAGCGGCAGCAGCCTCGGAATCTGGTTTTCGAGGATCGACCGGTCCTGAACGAAGATCGTCTGCTGGAAATGGATCAGGTCGGTCATCGGTGTTTCGTCATCGAACAGCGCCATCCATGGCCAGACGTCGCACAGGTCTTCGGCAAGTGGCTGCACGAAAAGCGTGATGACATCCCATTCCGCCGGGCGAGGCGGGCAGGTCTTGTAGAGCACCGAGCAGGTCGGCGCGGGCACGCGGTACATATATTCCGTGGTGATGCCACCTTCCGCCGACTTGGCGGCCTGCGGCTGGTAGAACTTCACCTGAGTGGCCCAAACCTCGTCTTCGTCCTCTCGGATATCGACCTTGTAGTTCTGCACCTCCGTATACGGCTCGGCCCCCAGTATGTCGGTATGCACGAAAGGAAAATGCGCGATGTCCAGGAAGTTCTCCACCGCACGCAATGGCGAGCAGCGCACGCGCACCACCCCGACTTCGACGAGCCGGCGGCCCGGCTGATCGGCCTCGGGGATCGCAAACAGCGGCTTTTGTGGATCACCGAGCGATGACCAGACATGGCCATAGCGGATGCAGGCCGGCAGGTCACGTCCGTTGCCGCCCGTGACCTTCGCGTTTCCGTCTTCGCCGCGCCTCACCGCGATCGGCTCGCCCATCAGGGCCGTCCTGCGCCCATGCGCATCGAGCTGGCTAGCAAGGCTGACAGGGTACCATCCGTCGATCATCGTGTCGCGGGTCATCGGGCGATCCCGGCGCGTGCAATATCCTCGGCCGCCCGCCGCAGCGCCTCGGCGGCCCTCGACGCGGCGATACGCTCGTCCGGATTGCTGTCCTCGTCCACCAGAACATGCATCAGCGTGCGCGCCTGCCCATCGGGAGCAAGCAGCAGCCGGACGGCCCGGTCATCGTGGGTGTAGTCGAGCAGACCTCCAGCGGCCTTCGTGCCCGCGGCCGCCTCCAGCGCCACGATGCCCGCTTCCACCACCATGGAGCGGAGCGGCGCAAGGCCCTCGAACCGCGGCGGCCCGGCGGCGGGTTCGCCAACCGAAATCCATATGATGCCGCCGCCATCCTCGACGTGCTGCGTCGCGACACGAATCGTGTCCGGCGGCGTCAATGCCGGATGGGCCGGAATGCGCTGGCAGTTTCCCGCCTTGGCGTAGCTCCAGCCGTGATAGATGCAGGCCAGGGTCTCTCCGCGTACGAAGCCATGGGAAAGGCGCATGCCGCGATGGGGGCATCTGTCGGCGAAGGCCGCCGCACGGCCGGAGCGGGTTCGCCAAAGGGCAACCGGTCCGGCCGGAGATTGCGCCGGCATTACGGTTCCCGCCGGCAAGTCCGCGGAGAGGGCAACAGGCATCCATGAGCCGGTGGGATAAGGCGGCATGCATCAACTTTCAAAACGGCACCAGCATCTTCCCGCGAGAAGCTTCGCGGTCAAGGATATGCTAATACGCCCGGTTACGTTTGCACAACATTTCCTCACTGGCAATAATGCCTAAAAAAGGTGCATGACACCTCGGCAGGCAGAGGGCCGCAGGCCCAGAAACCTAGCCCGATTCGCTCTCGATCGGCGCCCGGCGTATGGTCTCGACCCAGACATCGATTGGTCCAAGAGAGCACCCCATTTCCATCATGTCGATGAGCTCGGCCGGACCGGCAATGTCGAGTTCAATGCGGTCGGGACCGGCAACGCATATTGCCTGCGTGAGCCCGAGCTTGGCGGCATGACGCTCGATCCAGGGAAGACAGGATGCCGCCTCGACATCGCCGAGGATCGTCATGCGCTCCCGCCAGGAACATCGATTTTGCTCGCTCATAGAAAACCTCGGCAATGAAGCTGATCTATCTATCTATCTATCTACATCGTGCTCAATCGCTGAAGCATCTGCTTTTGAGCGCGTCGTTACGCCAGACCTGAATTCGAAGATGGAATGACCGCTATGTCGCCTTGGAGAGGACAGCGTAAGGGGCAAAGAGAGCCGAGAACTTGATGAGGATGGGCAAGAGGAAGATCCAGAAGCCCACCGTGACGAACTTCGAGGTGGGGCCTTCCTCGCCATGCCCGGCTGCCGAGAGCAGGGCCGTGGCTGCGGCCCAGCCGATACGGATCGCGCGGCGCGCCGCCAGCCGCGATGTCGCTCATGCCGAGCGATCATCCATCGATCCATTCGTCCCTCGCGGTTTCGGCGTTGCGGGAACCTCGGCGCCACGGTCCGGTTATCTCGCTGCGAGGAGGCGCTCCATGAACGACGAAGGAATTCTTGCGCAGCTGGCTGGAGGAGAATGTCGGCAACTTGCCTGCCGATACCGAGGTCAGCGTTGCGATGTTGGCGCAGCAATTCGAGCAGGATGCCGACGCCGCCGGCTACGGTCGCGAGGTGCGCGAGCAGGAGGTCGGCAATATCGAGGACGCGATCCAACGCGCTCTCGATAAAACCGCCGCGGGAACCGGAGAGGTGGAATCCAGTCCCGATGAGGGGAATTCACTGGCGCCGGTTGTCGATGCCCTGGAAGCCGCCGAGCCCGAGACTTCGGGCGACGCAGAGGGCCGCCCGAAGCCGGCTGGCTAGCGGCTCTCCTTCTCCAGCTCGCGACCACCGCGTCCAGAAGCGCCTTCGGGCAGGTTTCTCCCTCGCGCAGGGCTTCGAACAGCGAGGCAACCCAGCTGTCGAGTGTTCCGCCGTGATCCTTCGACAGCTTCGAAGCAGCCTGCTTGAGCGCTTCGAATTCCAACAAGCTGAGTGGGGAATCGCTAGACATTATTCCTCCGTCGCGAGCGGACGCAACGCAACCGGGCGCGCGCCGCATTCCTAGGAGCGCAGCAATCCGGCCTCAACAACATTTGTTTCAGAAGCAGCTACCGGTTCCGCCTGCTTGCGGAGCCAGCGGCGGCTGCGCGACGCGTCCCGGCCGCTCGCGGAACAAAGGCGGGCCGCAGAGGTTTGGAGCTGCTTCCCGCAAGCCGCAGACACTTGGTCAGCAGAGGTATCCGATGACGAAGCCCCATCAAAACGACGGTCCCGCGCGACCGGCCCCAAGCAGCGACCGGACCGGCCGGCATACAGGGACTGACAGGGATTCGCCGCAAGAAGATCCCGCGGAAGGCTCGCGCAAAATTGTGGATCGCGAGCTCGCCCGGCAAAAGCAGCCGTCCGGGGCTGAGAACAAGGAACCCGAGCAGACCCTGCGGGATCAGGTCGAGGAAGAGACAAAGCTGCCTCAGAAAGGGTCGGCCTGATCGCGGCGAGCAGCGACCCGACTGCTCCCATGACGGCAAAGTCCAGGCGAAAACTGCTTCTGTTGCTTGCGGCGGCGACGACTGGGCTGGCGCTCTACAACAATCTCCTGGCGAGACGGGCATTGGCCGGACGGCCGCTCGGGCGCTTCATCCATCTCCGCGGAACGAAGCTGCGTTTCTTGGAGGCGGGCCATGGGCAATCATTGCTGCTCCTGCACGGCAACGGCGCTTCGGCGGAGGATTTCACGACAAGCGGCATCTTCGGCGAAGCCGCTGCCAGGTATCGCGTGCTTGCCTTCGACAGGCCGGGCTTCGGCCTGAGCCCACGCCCGGCGGGCGGGCCTTGGACCGCTGGCGCCCAGGCCGATCTCATCCAGGCCGCGGCCGAAAAACTCGGCGTCGAGCGCTACATCGTTGTCGGCCATTCCTGGGGGGCCGCCGTAGCGCTCGAGATGGCGCGCCGGCATCCCCGATCCGTCGCCGGTGTGGTCGTTGTCGCTGGCTATCATTACCCGCCGCCAAGGCTGGCGCTTGCCATCTCCGCGCTGCCGGCGGCGCCCCTGATCGGGACCGTGTTGCGTCACGCCATACTGCCTTCGCTGGTCAGGCTGAACTGGCGCTGGGCGATGAAGAAGATTTTCCACCCGGCAACGATCGCGACGCCTTTCGCGGCAACGACAAGGGGATTGGCGAGCCGGCCATCGCAGCTGTGGTCCATCTCTGCGGAATCCTTCCTGATGCTGGCCTCGGCACTGTTCCCAAATCGCCGGTACGCAGAGATCGCCGTTCCTGTCGGGATAATTGCCGGCGCCGGCGATCAGCTGTTCGACGCCAAGGCCGAGGCGCTGCGGCTACAAACCGAGATAAGCCACTCACTGCTGGATATCGTCCTGGACGCCGGACATATGGTGCATCAAAGCAAGCCGCAGGCGGTTCTAGCCATGATCGACAAGGTTGCCGCTCTCGCGAGCGTTGCCGGCCCGGTCTCTGGGACCGCTCTATGATGCGACAGCTCCAGACGCGCACCGTCTTGTGTCGATCGGTGTCGCGGCTGCGAGCGCAAAGGGGCAGCCAAGTGGGTAGCGAAGATACTTGCGTATTTTATAAAATAATGAAATACGACGTGCTCTTCCGTTGGGGAATGTGCAGGAGATGTATTTTCCGCAGTTTTTCGTTGGGATGGTCGCGACACTCGCCGCCGTGGCAGCGTGGGTTTTCACTGCTACCGGATCAGTGTGGTTTGCCGGCGTTTGGACCGTAGCAGCAGCACTGCTTTTGCAGGTGGGGTACTTCGGGCTGCTTATCGGCCTGACATACCAAAACCCGCGCATTGACCAGCCGGGCGCACAGGCCGTTAAAAGACAGCCAGCCAACAGTCGAGATAACGCTTCTAAAGACCTTCGTGGCGCTCGCCGCCATTGATCGCCAGATCAGCCCCAACGTTGGAATTGAGGCCGTTTCTCTGTTGGGAAAGCCCTGCCTGTCGTGGCCAGGCTCGCCCATTCTGATTGGGGGTCATCGCACTGTTCGACCGGGATCTGCCCGACTGCCGCGCGAAGAATTCAAGCTCTCCGAACTGTCCGCGTTGGCCGCCAGCCCCGCTGTGACGCTTGAGACGCAGTGGCGGATGCGATGTTTGGCGCGGGCGGCCCGGCCGGTAGCGGGGTAGACCACGAGCCGGGCCTAACCGACGCAGGCTTGTTGGGCATACCGCCGGCTAAGCAATTTTATCAGCAGTCACTGATGTTTCCGCCATGTGAACGGATGACGTGTATCAGCCTCGAACACCAAGCTCGGCATAAATTTTGCTTCACCTCCAGCGGCGGAGGCGAAACGATGACACTTGCACGCGAACTGTTCGAGACTGATCTAACTTTCCATTGCCCCGGGTGTGAAACTGCGGTGGTCCGAAAAGGATCGTGGATCAAGAGCGCCAAGGTCTTCATCTGCGACGCCTGCAACACGCAAACTCGCCTCACATATGGACTTAAGCTCGCCATCTTCGATGCGCATCTGCATCCCGACGCGCCGCCTGGCTTGCCAGCGACCAGAGGGCAGAGCCGGCGCTAAAGAAGCCTGGCATCATCCCGGCATGTCGTGCTGCCGCAGCCATAGACCGCGGCGGCGAGCATCACGGCTGGGGCAAATCAGGGAGTGCGGCTTGGCGCTTCCAGCAGTCGCCCAGGCCCAAGGCGCACCAAATCCGCTACCGCGATTGGTTCTCAGTATCCCGGCATGCTCCTCACTTGGTGCCAGGCGGTATTCCCAAAAGCTCGCCTAAGCGGACCGGCAAGTGAGGCGAGGCATGCAACTCGGCACAGCTGTCTTTCCATCGCTGGAGATATTCGTCGGCCGGAATGCCGCTGCGGCCGGGCCAGCGGTTGAGGGCGGCAATTGCCTCGATGGATTCTGAAACCTGCTCGTATTCTTTTAGAACGGTCAAGGACATCGCTTGTGCGAATGGATTAAGACCCGGAATTTCGATCTCGCTTCGGTGACCGGCAAACCATGCTGCGGGGTCGCGGGTGAGGCCCTGCGTGTCGGCGAGTGCCTCATAGCGTTTGATGATGTTCTGGCGGTATTCGGCAATGGCATCGCCGAAGGCGTTATCGCCGGCGAAGGGCGGGTTTTGTTTCCAGCCCTTCGCCAGATGCCCTAGGCCACGCAGCGAGAAAGCCTCCACAATCGCTTCTTCCAACCATTGGCATGGGGGCGCCGGCTTGGCGTCGGCCTGCCAACTGTTCGCAAAGACATGGCCGAGCTCATGCCCGAACTGATAGGCCAGCTTCGACCAGTCGCGTTCGCCGATATCGACGATGATCCACGCCATGCTGCTGCCGTCCGGATGAAGCCAGATGGCAGGCTGTCCTGAAGTGTGCTCGTCGACGCGAAGCCGCGCCGGCTGGCGGTCGGAAAGAAGACGGACACCATCAAGGCAAGCATGACGCATGCGATCAGCGACCTGTTCGGCCGCGCGCGGAAGCATATGCCCCCAATCGCCAGCGAGTTCGATCGGGGCGGTGAGGAGGGTAGGAGACCGACTGTCATGAAGCCCGTTTGCCACCATCGCATAGGGGACCTTTCGAAAGGCGTCTTTAGCGGTGGAGGCCGCTATAACCAAACTGCCGGCCACCGAGCCAAGTATCCGAACAAGATCTCGCCTTAACACTGTTATTCCCGATATCGGACAAGCCGAAACTGGAATAGCATCGAGGATCTTCAAGAGGCAGGGGTGAGCAGTCGATCATGGACCGCGTACGCGTGATCAATCTCGATCGCAGCTTGGATCGACTGGCAAAATTTCGCACAGTGAACGCCCATCTGAAAAATGTGGAGAGATTTGCCGGTGCGGATGGACGCAGCTTGGATCGCGGTCGGCTTGTCGAGGAAAACATCATATCACAGGATCTGGAATACACGGCTGGCAGCCTGGGCTGCGCCGTGTCTCACATCGCGTTGTGGAAGGAGGCAGTGCAACGAGATCAGCCTATCACCATCGCAGAGGACGACGCGATTTTTTCGCGTCACTTTGAAGTTGAAATGCACTCGCTTGTGGCCTCCGTCAAAGCTGATTGGGACTTCATCCTGTGGAGCGCAAGTTTACGGTGCTATGCTTGGCTAGACGCCCTTCCAGGAGGAACCGGTGCAAGGCTCGAATTTTTTTCCGGTGAAGTGATGGGTAACATCCAAAATTTCCAAGAAGCACAAACCGAACCCCGCCTTCTTCGCGCACGCTATCTTCTGGGGCTCGTTTGTTACTCGATTTCCCCCCGTGGGGCGCGGGCATTGCTCGACTGGTGCTTGCCGATACGCCCCATGATCGTGGATTTTGCCGGATTTGGCCTCAGATTAAGCAACACGGGAATAGACTGCCTGATGAACGGAGTCATGCCTTCGCTGAAGGCATATGTCTGCCTCCCACCGCTTGTGATCAGCAACGAACAGCCCGAAGAGTCGGTGCGCATCAATACATGAGGTGCCCAGGTGAGATGTCTTCCACCTCGGTTAAGCTATTCCGGTCTCCGATGAGTTCATCTGGCTCTCCGGGCCAAGAGATGAGCTAAGGTCGCTTTCTCGATCCTCTTTGCGCCGCCGAACGAAGAAATCGAAGTTACTCTTAAGTCGCTCGTTGCCTGGGTCAAGTTGCAGCGCCAACTGCCCCCATTCGACAGCACGGTCCATGACATTCAGGCGCCACGATGCAATCGCCCCCAGATCGTATAATCGAAAACCCCAGCAACTCGCGTCATCCAGATAGCTTCCAGTGCGGCGCGTCCTCTCGATCCCGTTGCTGCAGGCCCAGAACAGATTGAGCCAGTCGGCCTTGCCATGAAGCTCCTCGGCAAGGTCAAGCCAGATCTCACGCCGGTGCGGCGCTTCCATCCGCGCCTTGTCCAGCCAAGCCAACCTTTGCTCCGGTTGCATGCGGGCGATATAGCGCATCGCCTCCGACCGCTCCTCGTCCCATCTGCTTGTCGGCAGGGCTAGGTAGCGCTCAAGCAGTTCGACCGCCCGCTCTTGTTGGCCGGCCCACATCAAGTCCCGTCCGAGCCAGAAACAGATCTGCGCGTCTTCGGGATCTTCCTTGTGCGCCACTTGCATCAGCGGCAGGTAGTTGCTGCGCGTCGGCTTGGATAAATCTTGCACCTCGTACATCACAATGTCGCTGCTGTTCGCCGTCACCTCCTTCTCCCCGGCGAAGACGAGTGCCTCATGGACCGGGCGCTTAAAGCGATATCCCCATCGGTGATGAAAATTCTTCGTCGACCAGCCTCGCAGCGGCTTCGGGTCGTCGACACTGGATCTGTATATGGTCTGGCAATAGAGGGCCGTGGTGTCGGGGGTCCAGGCAGCCTCGAGCTTCTGTCGCCAGCCGGCTTCGAGAAACCGATCCATGTCCATCGTACAGCACACGTCGACGTCGTCGGGGAGCAGCGCCATGGCGGCATTGCGGGCATCATCGAAGCGCCAGGGGCGGATTGCTATCTTGTGCACCGTGACCCCAGCAGCGGTCAGCCGTTCCACTGTATCGTCGGTGCTACCGGTGTCGGCGACTATCCGATAGTCCGCGTCGGCGGCGGAATTGGCCCAGCGTTCCGCGTTGGCTGCTTCGTTCAACGCGATGGTGTAGACTGCGACTTTCACGGCGCCGTCCCCACCTGTGCGACTTTGTCATGTCGAAATTCCAGACTTGCGCGCTTGCGGATGGCTACGAGCCCGCCGAGCAATTGCGCCCGGTCGAGCTCATAGTGGCTATCGAAGAACAGGATTTCGGCGAATTGGCCGGCAACCGCGCTGACACCGAGCGGATCGATCGACCGCACGGCCCCGCATTCCTTGATTTCCTGCAACAATGTCTTGGTAGGCGTGATCTTGGTGATGTCTTCGCCAGGCGGCTGCCAGTCGAGGTCCTCGATGAAATACCAGCCGCCATCTCGAAGCAGCGGAAAGAACTCGCGCAGTGTCAGTTGTTCGTCGAAGGATGCGTGACTGCCGTCGTCGATTATCGCGTCGAATGAGGCAGGTGCGAGCTTCGCGGCCACTCCGCGAAGATCCTCCGCCTTGGACTGATCGCAAACGAAGGATTTGAACCTCTCGTTGTTGAGCCGCGAAAAATCCGTCAGGTCAACGCCGATCACCTCGCAGAAAGGAAAATAGTTCTGCCACAGCGCAACGGAAGGCGTCTCGGTCTGGCCCTCCGACATCACGCGACACAGCCCTATCTCCATAAGCCTCCGCAAGGATAGCCGGCGGCTCGACAGCAGGCGATCGTAGATCCTGGCGTATGCATGACGGTTGCCGATATGCCGGTTTTTGTCAGTGTTGAAGCGGTCGGCGAGATTTGTGAGTGCCGGGAAACCATCAGCAGGTGTGATTAGCTGCGAGATCAAGGGCTCCCCATCGCCGTTGGTCCGGGCTTCGTTGCGCGCCGTCCAAAGGTGGATGCCGAAAACGCGATCGTCGTTCAAATAGTCTGCCAGTTCCGCGATCGGCTTTTCAAACCTGTCCGTCTCCGTCCAGTCGATCGAGTTGAAGAACATCGGGCTGAATACCTGGCCGTGCAACTCGGAGCCGGCATCCGAGGCGATGTAGTCGGACAGCAGCTTTGGTCCGATGTCACCGAATTCCTTGCCCGCTGCAGCGTGGAAGCGCTCGATGGACATTTCATAAAGCGCCCTGAGGTGTCGGCTGTAGGGCTTGGCGTAGATAACGTTGCCGCAAACAAAATGACCCTTGTGCGATCCACGCCATTGCAGATTGAAGAAATGATCGCCGCTGAAGGGAAACGGCCGCAGCATGACGACGTCGGAATCCATCCATAGCCCGCCATGCTCGTAGAGCACGGCGTAGCGGAAGATATCGCTGAAGTACCTGATCTCGGAACTGGAGACGATGCGCTCGAACATGGTGCGAGGCATGATGTCGTCGGCGGCGCTGACCTCAACGCCATGCGGCAGCAGGAACTCCAATCTCTTCGGAGAATAACTCCACACGCGCACCGGATGGCCGGCCGCCCTCATCGAGGTGGTGGCGGCGATCAGAGTGCTGTGCTCGACCTTGTCGGAAAGCACCTCATAGAAGCAGTGGATCTGCGGCAGCGCCGTGCCGTTGCTGATGAACGGTAGGATGCGCCGGTCGAAATCCCGCGATTGCCTTTGCCGTTCCGCCGGCGAGTCGACCGCTTCAAGGAATGGCGCGAACTTGCGAAAGAATTCCTCTGTTGTCCCGCCCGAACGGAAGGCGAAAGACGTCGGCTCGACGGGTGCGCCGGCGCCGTTCGCGCCTCCGCTGCCGCTGTCAAACCCGATCTGGCCGGAATTTCCGGCGCCAGGCGAGTTGAGGGATGGCGACGGCTTGACGCCAGCACCGGCAACGCTCACCCCCGAAGCCAGCTCCGCAACGTCGTCGAGCAATACGGTGACCTGGTCGGCCTGCACTGTCGCAATCCAAGACTCGCTGTCGCCTGCGCCGTAGGAGATCATGAGTCGCTTGGCGTCTGGATGCCAGGCGAGCCCGGCAGCGAACTCCGGGCCCTTGTCATGGAAGTAGAAGGGCCGCGAAACTTTGGCCAGCCGGTGGGCATCGTCGAACCAGACGAAGCGGTGCTGGTGATAACGCAGGCCCTCGTTTGGCCCGGCACGTGCCTCGTATAGCAGCGCCAGCCAGCCGCCGTCGAACACAACCGCCTGCGAGCTGCCGCTGAACTGTGGCGCGGCGATCATCGGCTCCTGCTCCGAAACCGTACGCCCGTTCTCGTCCAGTATCTTCGTGGGACCGCACAGAGAGACAAAACGGAGCCGGTCGCTGCCGTCAGAAATGGGCTCGACCAGCGGCATCCAGTTCTTCTCGTGCTGCCGTTGGCCGGCCGGGTGAATGACGCGCCAGTCGGTAAGGATATGCGATCCGAGGCCAGTGTCTTCGATTCTCGCCAGTACCTGCTCGCACGATCCATCCGGCGCGAGCTGCCGCACGCAAGCAATTCCCCAAAGCTTGTCGCGCCAGGCGAACAGCCGCATGTCCGCAAAACCGAGCACCCGATCGTAGGGGGGCGACGGCAGATCGGACGGCTGCAGCACTTCGCTTGCGTCCTTCGTGACGAGATCGCTGTCGAGGCGCAGGAGGAAATTGCGCGTGGTGATCGGCGCGCCCGCGGGCGTTGCGTATTGGCCGCCATTCGTCAGCGTGCAGTTGACGGTCGGCTGCAGCAGCACGATTCCATCGCCCAGGCGCGCTACCGAAGGGTTGGTTGCCACATAACCCACTGGCGCGGCAAAACCGATCCGTCGCGCCTTAAAGGATGGCATGATCTCATTCGCCGGCCGCATGTAAAAATAAAGATTGGATCGCGCCAAGTCTCTCGGCCCGTCGCCGATTTCCCGATTAAGCGCAAGCCAGTTGCAAGCCGCGAAACCGCGGTCCTTGCGCGCCGGATCGCGGGCGTAGTTCGCGGCAATCGAATACTCCTCCCACAGTCCTGCGGTGTAGACAAAGTCCTCGAGGAACAGGATGTCCTGCTCGGGTCGCTTGATTGCCAGTCCGGCTTCCGAAAACAGCACGCTCGCGTCGTTCATGCCCTTCTCGCGATAGTGGTGGGCAAGGTCATAGAGCGGCTCGGCGCGCTGCGGGCGCTCGTTGAACGCGGCGAGGGCCTGTTGGATGAAACCGGCATCGTCGCCCATCTTTTTAAGGCACCGAGCCTCCTGGAGACGGGCGTTCCATGCCTCCTCGTCCCAGCCGCCCATTGCGGCGCGTTTGGCATACGCCACCGCCGCCTCCGCCGTCCGCCCGGCGTCACGGTAGGATTGCGCCAGGTAGAACCAGTAGCGATGGTTTTCCGGATCCTTGTCCAGAGCTCCCAATAGAAGCTTTATGTCACGCTCGAACTTGTCAACGCGGTTCGAACCTGTGGCATGGTCCTTGTACCAGATACCCCGCAGTTCGTGCACGCCATCGGGCACGTCTATGTATTCATGGGTCACACCGTGATAGCGCGCGCCCGATGTGCGCCTCACCAGACGCGTGTTCCAGTAGGCGAGGCCGGAATCCGACTTTTGGAGGAGCCGATAGCCCGGCGCATCGAGCTGTTCTCGAAACCTGTGATCCTCAACGATGAGCTCCATGTCGGCGTCGTCGAAAAGCAAGTAGTCGTAGCCGAGGCTCGAGGCGTAGGCATGCTCGAGGGCCGCGTTGCGCGCCTGCTCGAAATTGTGGAACGGGAACTCATGCAACTCGCCGGGTATGTTGCGGGCGGCAAAGAAAGAGCGGATGAAATCCTGCGTCCCATCGGCCGAGCCGGTGTCGCCAATCACCCAGCAGTCAATGTGATCGGCAACCGCGCCGAGACAGCGCTCAAGATTGGCCATCTCGTTCTTGACGATCATATTCAGGCAGAGACGTTTTGCGGTACTCATTCGCTGACTCTGGACTCCACGGAACATTGTGAGCAGAGGCTTTGGTGATTGTCTCGCGGTGTCATATGAGACAGCGGTTTATTCGGATGCGCAACCATCCGTATCCTTACGAAACGCCCGAGCTGCTGCTTCGGTCGTTTGGATGATTTCGTAAAAGCGCTGGACCGGTTTTGCCCGATCCGCTCCGCTCTCGCTCCTTCCGTGCGGCTCTTGAGACATCCTGCGGCGGCATCGCGCTCTGGACAGGCCCGCTGCAACTTCCGGTGGAGCCAACTGAGCTGACCGGCACCAGCTGGTCCGCGGGCCGTGTTCCGACCTTGCCGCATTTTTTTGGTTGCACGGGAGCGGCTCGATCTAAACGCCGGATTTCCCACAACGTTTGGGCTTTGGACTGCATTGCTAGGTTGACCGCATGGCTGTTGCTGCTCTCGTGCAATTCGTAATTTATTAACGAAGCTATTTACAAGTTTATAATTTTCGAATTTACTAATATCTAATTAAGGAGAGGGTAATCGCGGCCGTGCGGGAGACCGTCGGTGCGAATGTCTGCGAAGCTTGGGTTCGGGAGTACAGCCACTTGATGCGTGAGGGCGCAGCATCGTGGTTGACCAGGATGTTGTCATTCCTTGGTGGCTTCCAATTAAGTATCCCCTCGCAAGCGGGTCGGTTCCCTCACTAGTCGTAGTCGAAAGATTGCGATGCGCGTGATGGAGTCCACGGTGGTTCGAGTGATATCCCCCGCCCAGCGACGCTGTACCGATGCGGCAATCCGTCTGGCTGCACCCCCCATTGATACGAATCTCTCAGCTCCCAACGACTTGCGAGCAGCCGTCAGTCGGTCGTTCGCTGACGCGCTCCAACGAGTGAAATCACTCCTTGGAATTGGCCGATTTTCAGGATCCGCGAGCCCGAGCCGCCTGGTTCGATCGCGGGCCCGCGGCACCGACTGAAACATCAAGGTACGAAACAGTAAATGCGGCGGCGCAGCCGCCGGCCAATCAGGAGGACTGTGATGAGCTACACGGCAGGCTTTGCGGTAATGGAAGTTACCGTTCGGGGCGTCTTGCCCATCGGCGATATGACCGAGAATGAAACCTATTTCATTCTCGATACCGCCAAGAGCGCGATCGTTGGCCAGGTTGTCCTTCCTAAGGCCGTCAAGCGAAGCCTGGCCGTTGCGCTCACCGTGAAAGTCCCAAGCACCGCCCGATCGCTCGCTATTGGCACGTTTGACGATGGCGGGAATTTTGAGGCCGTCAGCTTCCTCCGTGTAGAAACTCCCGCTGTCGGGCATCCTGGCGGCGCCGTGGGTCCATCCGGAAGATGACTGTTCCCAAGCCCCTTTTCGCGAGCGCTCGCTGGCCGCGCCAACGGGCGATTTTCCATTGAATTGAATTCAAAGCCAACAGGAGCCAGTCATGGCCCGTGCCTCTGAAATTCTGTTTCTGGACCCCTCAATCTCCGATCTCGACACCGTTCTCGGCAATCTTAGGCCTGAGGTTCGGGCGGTCGTGCTCGATGGCCGCCGCCCGGCGGCGCAGCAGATCGCGGCTGAGCTCGTGGGGCAGGAAGCACTAGATGCGATTCATATCATGGCGCATGGCGCGCCGGGACGGGTTCAATTCACCGCGGGAGAGTGGTCCACCGCCACGCTGAAAGATGCCGTCGCGGATTTCACCGCAATAGGCAGGGCGCTCACTGCCGAGGGCGAGCTGCGGCTGTGGAGCTGTCGAACGGCGGCGGGCAGTTCGGGCCAGATTTTCGTTGCGGCGCTGGAAGCAGCGGTCGGGGCGGATATTCGCGCATCCAGTGCGCCGGTTGGCGCGGCCGCCTTGGGCGGCGCCTGGGAGCTGTCCGCCAGCGCGTCCACTCCCTTGCCGCCGCTGACCTCGAACGGGTTGGCGCAATATGCCGGGGTCCTTGCTGCGGGCGACCTGACGCTCAACGGCACTATAGATTCTGGGTCCAGCAAAAATATCAATACATACTACCTTATTGATACTAATAGTACGGAAGCTACCACAGACGACACAGTCGTTGGCAGTTTCAATCTTCCGTCAGCGGCTAATTCAGCAGCGCCAAACTTCTCGATAACGATAACTGTCCCAAACGCCACTCATACGTACCTTATCTACGATTCCGGATTTCATCTATACGGCACACTTACGCCTGTTGTTCCTGCCACCAATCCTCCAACCTATACTTTTACGACGACGGCTATCAACAGCCCCGGGGGCTCAGGAAATGATGGCAACCACTTTACCGGGGGCCTTCTGACCGTCACGTCCAGCGGTGCCCCAGGTGCGACAGGCCCGGCAGGTCCAACGGGGGCGACCGGAGCTACGGGCGCGACGGGTGCAACAGGCGCCACGGGCGCCACCGGAGCCACCGGTCCGACAGGTGCCTCGGGCGCGACAGGTGCCTCGGGCGCGACCGGGGCGACTGGCTCTACGGGCGCCACTGGTTCGACGGGAGCAAGCGGAGCCACAGGCGCGACCGGAGCGACTGGCTCGACAGGTGGCACGGGCTCGACCGGGGCGGCCGGAGCCACGGGTGCGACCGGCGCGACGGGCTCGACTGGAGCAGCGGGTTCGACGGGAGCAACCGGAGCCACGGGCGATACCGGAGCGACTGGCGCGACTGGCGCGACTGGTGCCACCGGCTCGACCGGAGCCACAGGTGCGACCGGCGATACCGGCGCAACTGGAGCGACTGGTGCCACCGGCTCGACCGGAGCGACTGG
>NZ_JAIUHK010000004.1:0-243065 GCF_020165075.1 Mesorhizobium sp. CA4 | reverse complement strand
GGGGGGGGGGGGCGGGGGCGGTGACGGACGCTGTTCCTTGCTTGCCTGCCATGTTGATTCACTCATCCGGGAAGCTCCTCGGCAATTGCGTGGTTCGACGGGGTTTCGGAACCTGGCTATTGTGCGTGATTCCACCTCGCTTCAGAGCATTCACCAAACTGTTGCAGCTTGCAATCCGAGCGTGTGTCTGCACGCGGATTATCAACCGCATTTCTATGAGTTTTCGCTGTGACACCTTTTCCCTATCGCTACCGCTGGGATCGCCACGGTCGCAAAGGCCAGCGCTGCGCTCTCACCGCGCGTAGCAAAGCCGCGGCGGGAACGTTTGCTCTACCAGGCTTCGGCGAGCCTGCCGTGGCGCGCTTCAATTCGATCCGCGTCGAGTTCGCCGACGGTTTCGCCATGATCACCAGCGGCAACGCCGTCCGGAAGGCAACGCCGTGAACGCCATGACCCGCCGCCCATCTTCGATCCTGCCGGACTCGCTGCCGCCCGTCGGCATCAGCCGCGAACAGGCGGCGGCCTATATCGGCGTCAGCGCGACGCTGTTCGATCGGCTGATCGCTGAAGGCCTGATGCCGGACGCTCGCATCCTGCGCGGCCGCCTGGTCTGGGACGTGGTCGAAGTCGCCGCGGCGTTCCGCGCGATCCCGCACCGGTCGGAACCGGCTGATTCGCTTGACGGCAAGGGCCAGGGTGCTAACCCTTGGGGCTGATGCCGAAGAAACTCCCCAAAGGCGTAACCGTCGACCGCGACCGCCACGGCAACGTGCGGCTCTACTACCGCGCGGCGGGCCGCGAAAAGGTCAGGCTGCGCGAGACACCCGGCACGAAACCTTTCGAAGACGAGGTGGCCTGCGCCCGCCTCGGCATTCCTTACGTCAAGCCCGATACTGAATCTGCGGCCGCTTCCGACATCGGCAAGCCTGCGGCTGAAGGCACGTTCCGCTGGCTTTGTCAGCAGTACAAGAAGCGCGCCAAGATCAGCGCCGGCGTGCTGGCGCGCCGTGCGACGATCCTTGACGATATCTGCGAGAGCAAGGTTAAGGCAGGTCCGAAAAAGGGCGCAAAACGCGGCACACTTCCCTTCGCCTTCATGGAGCGCAAGCACGTCCTCGAGATTCGCGACGAGTTGCGCGACACGCCGGGAGCGCAGAACGAGGTTGTGAAGGTGGTGTCCGCGATGTTCGGATGGGCCGTCGACAATGAAGTTGCCAAGGTCAATCCGGCCCTCAAGATCAAACGGCTCTATTCCGGCGACGGCTTCCACACCTGGACGATCGAGGAAGTCCGTCAGTTCGAAGAGCGGCATCCGTTGGGCAGCAAGGCGCGTCTGGCTCTGCACCTCGGCCTATTCACCGGCCTGCGCCGTGAGGACCTCGCGATTCTCGGGCGCCAGCATTTCAAGAACGGCTGGCTGCACATCAAGCCGAAGAAGACCACGAAATCCTCCGGTGTCGACGTGGAGCTGCCGATCCTGCCCGAACTGCAGGCGACCATCGACGCCAGCCCATGCGGCGACCTAACCTTCCTTGTTTCCGAATGGGGAACTCCCTTCACGGTCAACACGCTTGGAAACAAGATGCGTGACTGGTGCGACCAGGCTGGCCTTCCCCAATGCAGCCTTCACGGCCTGCGAAAGGCCGGCGCCACGATCGCGGCCGAGAACGGCGCGACCGACGAGCAACTGATGGCGATCTTCGGCTGGACGACCAAGCAGCAGACGACGCTCTACACCCGAAAAGCCCAGCGCCGCCGCATGGCCGGCGCCGCCGCGCACCTGCTCGTGCCGGAACAAAACCCGGACAAAATTGTCCCACCGGGCAAGGCGGTTGGAAAAAGTGGGACAAAAACAGCGAAAAAAGCGAGGAAAATCAATGCCTGAAGAAAGCATTGGTGCCCCTAGCCGGGATCGAACCAGCACTCCTTGCGGAACTCGATTTTGAGTCGAGCGCGTCTACCAATTCCGCCATAGGGGCTCAGGCCGGGCGGCCTGGATGGGCGCGGACTATACGGTTGGACGGCCTTTCGTCAACTGGCCTGTTGCGGATTTGCCGGCGCCGCTTCGGTCAACCCGCATCCGGCGGTCTTGTGCGGACCGCCGGACATTGTGCGCCGCGAGAAATCTTTTTAGAGAGGCGAATGTTTTAAGGTGCCCGGTCGATAATGGCGGCTGCGGCGCTTTGGGTCCTTGTTTCGTGCATGCCGGTGGCCGAAAACCGCTGCGCCGTTTGGGGTGACATGCATTAGGTGATTCCAGGAAAAGTGCGCAGCGGTTTTCCGTCTGGAATTGCGTCAACCGCATTAGGAGAGCCGATGCTTCGCGGACTTTACGACTGGACCCTGTCGCTGGCGGCGAGGAAATCGGCCGAATGGTGGCTGGCCTTCATCGCCTTCGTCGAAAGCTCGGTCTTCCTCGTGCCGGCCGACGTGCTCTTCCTGCCGATGGCGCTGTCCAAACCCGAGCGCGCCTATCGTTATGCATTGATCGCCACCGTCGCTTCGGTCCTGGGCGGCGTCGCCGGATGGTTCATCGGCCACTATGCCTATGAGGCGGTAGCCAAGCCGGTGCTCGAATTCTACGGCAAATATGACGAGTTCGAGCAGTTGCGCACCTCGTCCGGCGTCGGCTTCATCATCCTGATGCTGGTCACCTCGGGCGCGGCCCATCTGCCGCCGATCAAGGTGGTGACGATCCTGTCCGGCGTCATCGGCGTCAATCTCCTGCTCTTCATCGGGCTGGCGATCGTGGCGCGCGGCGCCCGTTTCCTGCTGCTTGCCTGGTTGCTGCGCCGCTATGGCGAACCGATCAGGGAATTCATCGAAAAGCGCTTGGGATTGATTGTCGGCGCCGGCGCCGCCGCCCTGATTTTGCTCTATATCCTCGTCAGATACGCCCACGGATAGCGACGCAGCAACGGACCCGATAGATGACCGCGACTATGAATGCCGACACCGGACGCCAGCGCACGCGCGCGGCGCTCTTTCTCGCCGTCGCCATGGCCGCGACGGTCGGCTCTGCGTTCGCCTTCCAATATATCGGCGGCTACATCCCCTGCCATCTCTGCCTCGAGCAACGCACGCCCTACTATATCGGCGCGCCGCTGATGCTGCTGGCGGCGATCGCCTCGATGCTGCGTGCGCCGGCCTGGGTGACGCGCGGGCTGCTCGCGATCGGCGGCCTGCTGATGCTCTATGGCCTCTATCTCGGCGTCTATCATTCGGGTGTCGAATGGGCATGGTGGCAAGGTCCGGCCGACTGCACCGCCGGCGCCGGCCCGGTCGACACCGGCGGCAAGGGCGTGCTCGACGCGCTCGACAAATTCGTGCCGCCCTCCTGCGACAAGGCCGCGCTTCGCATCCTCGGCCTGTCGCTCGCCGGCTGGAACGCCATCGCCAGCCTCATCCTCGCCGCCGTCGCCTTCCGCAGCGCGTTGTTCCGCGACTGACCACGCAAAAGCACCGGCGCGAGATCGTTCAAAGAATTCGTCAGGCTGAGTCGTATGGAATGATTGTCGAGAACCGAAGCGCAGCGGACATTCAGGTCCGTGAGCATCGGAAGCGCAGACAATCGCTCCAGACGGCCAGCCTCACGAATTCTCGAACGATCTCAAGGTTCGAGTTCGACATCCCAATACAGATAATCCATCCAGCTTTCATGCAGATGGTTGGGCGGGAACAGGCGGCCGTTGTTGTGCAGGTCGTGCACCGTCGGCTGATAGGGCTTTTGCAGCGGCCACATCTTGGCCTGCGCCGGCATCATGCCGCCCTTGCGAAGGTTGCAGGGCGAACAGGCGGCGACGACATTCTCCCAGGTCGTCGCCCCACCGCGATGGCGCGGGATGACATGGTCGAACGTCAGATCCTCCGGCGTTCCGCAATACTGGCACTGGAAGCGGTCGCGCAGGAACACGTTGAAGCGGGTGAAGGCGGGATGCCGTGACGGCTTCACATAGGCTTTGAGGCTCACCACGCTCGGCAGCTTCATCGAGAAGGTCGGCGAAGAGACGGCGTGCTCATATTCGGCGACGATGTTGACCCGGTCGAGGAAGACAGCCTTGATGGCATCCTGCCACGACCAGAGCGACAGGGGGTAATAGCTGAGCGGGCGGTAGTCCGCATTCAGCACCAGCGCGGGAAGCCCATCCGGAGATACGGCAACCGTCACGTCCTTCGCCTCCTTGCTTCTAGAACCGAACGGCGCGGATACTGTAAGCCCGACATGACAGGGATGTGAAGCGGATTGTCGCGCGTCGAAATCGCTAAAACCGCATGATTTTCAGGGTTTTTTGGTCATTTCGGCGGAGGGCGCCGCATCCCTGCCCTTCAATTCCCGGTAATAGGCCCAGAAAAGCCGCGACGCGACACCCCGCCACGGGCTCCATGATTCGGCCAGCCGGATAAGCATTTTTTCTGGCGGACGCGGGTCGATGCCCAGCGCGTGACCGACCGCCGTCTGCAGCGCGACGTCGCGCGCGGGAAACACATCCGGGTGGCCGGCTGCAAACAAAAGGTAGCATTCGGCCGTCCATGGACCGATGCCGGGCACGGCCGTCATCTCCGCGATCGCGTCGCCGGCGTCAAGCGTGCACAGGTGATCGAGATCGAGCCCGCCGGCCACCGCTTCGGCGACGGCGAGCAGCCCGCGCTGCTTCGGCCGCGACAGCCCGGCCTCGCGAAACACGTCTTCGCCCGCGGCAAGGATTGCTTGCGGCGTCAGCGGGTCGACGAGCTTCAACAGCCGGCCGAAAATGGCGTCGGCGCTGGCGCGGGAAACTTGCTGTGAAACGATGATCGAGGCCAGGCTTTGAAAGCCAGGTTCCGACAGCCGGAGCGGCACTTCGCCCGCTCGGTCGCGCACGGTCGCCAGCCGCGGATCGATCCGGCAGAGCGCGTCGAGCCCTGCCGCAATGTCGTCGAGCGAGGCGATGCGTTGCACGTTGCTTGTTCCCAGGGCGCCCGCGAAGTGGCAATTGATGGCTAACTAGCAACCGGCGGAAGCGCCTTTCAACCCGAATACCGCCCGAGAGATGACACTCCTGACATTCCGCTTCGCGCCGAGCCCCAATGGCGAATTGCATCTTGGCCATGCCTACTCGGCCTTGCTCAACCAGCGCATGGCGGCGCAGGCCGGTGGGCGCCTGCTGCTGCGCATCGAGGATATTGATGTCCTGCGCTGCACGCCCGAATTCGAGGCCGGCATTTTTCGCGATCTGGAATGGCTGGGGTTGTGTTGGGAACTGCCGGTGCGTCGCCAGTCCGAGCATTTCGCCGAATACCGGGAGGTGCTCGAGCGGCTGATCGCCGAGGAACTGGTCTATCCCGCTTTCATGAGCCGGGGCGAGATCCGCGCCTTCATCGCCGAGACGGGCGGCCGCGACTGGCCCCGCGATCCGGACGGCGTGCCGCTCTACCCCCCGCTCGACAAGGCCCTGTCGGCGAGGGAGCGCAAGCGGCGCATCGCGGACAACATGCCCTTCGCCTGGCGGCTCGATGTCGAGGCGGCGATGGCGCGCGTCACGGCCGGCCTGTCATGGGTGGAGTTCACCGACGAGACGATGTCCGCGACGCGAGCGATCGAAGCCCAACCGCGGGCCTGGGGGGACGTCATCGTCGCCCGCCGCGATATCCCGACCAGTTACCATCTCGCCGTCGTCGTCGACGACGCTCTGCAGGGTGTCAGCCATGTCGTGCGCGGCCAGGATCTTTATTCGGCGACAAGCGTGCAGCGCCTGCTGCAGGAAGTGCTTGGCCTGCCGCAGCCACGCTATTTCCACCACCGCCTGATCCTCGGCCCGGACGGCAGGAAACTGTCCAAGAGCTTCAAGGACACAGGCCTTGCCTCCCTCCGGGCGGCGGGCATGCCGCCGCAGGACGTCAGAAGATCGATCGGCTTTTAGCTGGCTAGAGGCGCGCCATCCCGGCCTTGATCAGCGCCAGCACGCTGATGAAGACAAAGGCGCCGCCGAGCCCGCAGGCAACCGCCAGCTTCAGATCGCTCAGGCTGATACCTTGTTTGTTGGCGACCGCAACCGCAACGAAAAAGCCGAAGATGAACAGCAGCGTGTTGCCGGTCGGGCCGAAGCCGCTCTCCCTCATGATTGCGTCGAGCGCCGTGCCGAAGAAGAAGCCGAAGGCGGCGATGATCGCGAAGGCCAACAACAGCCAGGTCGTGTCCAGATGCAAAAACATGCCCCACCATGGCGCGGCGATGCGCCATGCCCCTGTTGGCACGGTTTGTTGAATTCGATTTAGCTTATGGATCAACCGTTTCGTTTTGCTTGCGGGACTGATCGGCATTAGAGCAATTGCCGTCATCAACCGTTCACCCGGCAGCTTCCCCCCCATGCAGAGCATCAAGCGGTTCATTCCCGCCTCCTTCGTCGTTCTGTGGGCGACAGGCTTCATCGGCGCGCGCTACGCCATGCCCTGGGCGGAACCCTTCACCTTCCTTGCCATCCGCTTCGCGATGGCGGCCATCCTATTTGCCGGCCTCACCATTCTGCTCGGCTCGCGCAAGGCAACGCGCGATGAGGCGCTGCACGCGACGGTGGCCGGCGTCCTCATGCACGGCGTCTATCTAGGCGCCGTCTTCTGGGCGATCCACAGGGGCATGCCTGCGGGCCTTTCGGCGCTGATCGTCGGCCTGCAGCCGCTGATCACCGCCGTGCTCGCCGGAAAATTCCTGGGCGAAGCGATCCTGCCGCGCCATTGGGCAGGCCTTGCCGTCGGCCTGCTCGGCGTCGTCATCGTGCTCTGGCCGAAGCTCGGCATGCTGGGCGGCGGCGTCACGCCGGCGACGCTGACCGCCTCGCTCGTCTCGGTGCTGGGCATGAGCGCCGGCACCATCTGGCAGAAGCGCTATGCCTCCGGCGGCGATCTGGTGTCGGCGACGATGTGGCAATATGTCGGCGGCTCCGTCGTGATGATCCTGGGCTCGCTCGCCTTCGAGACGCGCGCCGTCACCGTCAATGGCGAGCTGATCTTCGCCATGGCCTGGCTGGTCCTGGTGCTGTCGGTCGGCGCCATATTCCTGTTGATGGTGATGATCAGGGACGGCGAGATGTCGAAGGTTGCCTCGCTGTTCTACCTGGTGCCGGCCGTAACCGCGGTCATCGCCTGGGTGCTTTTCAATGAGCAGCTCAACCTGCTGCAGATCGCCGGCATGGCGATCGCCATGCTTGGCGTCGCCTTGGCGACGGCGCGATCCAATGGGACTCAGCCGACGCGGGCGCGCGCCTCAAGATAGCGGCTGATCGCGGCGTTGAGTTCGCCGCCGAGGATGAAGATCGCCGAGATGATGTAGAGGAAGACGACCGCGATCATGATCGAGGCGAGCCCGGCATAGGTCGTCACATAGGACGAGAAATGGTCGAGATAGGTGGCAAAGATCGTCGACCCGACCAGCCAGGCGACCAGCGTGAAGACGATGCCGGGTATGATCGAGACGAAGCGGCGCTTGCCGGCGGGCAGCCAGATATGCACCGAGAACAGCCCGATGACGATGACCGTCGAGGCGATCACGTAACGCCAGATGGTGATCGTGCCCATATAGGGCTTGATCCATTCCAGATGCGCTTCCGCCAGCCGCGCGAGCAGCGGCGCGAACACCAGAAGCACGCTGATGGCGAGAAAGCAGGCGGTGGCGATCAGGACGAAGATGATGCTTTGCACCCGGCGGTGGATGATGCCGCGCGTCTCGGTGACCCGATAGGCGCGGTTGAGCGACGTGCGCAGGGCTTCGATGCCGTTGGAAGCGAAATAGGCCGCAAGCAGCACGCCATAGGTCAGAAGGTCGGTGCGGCGCACCGTGAGCACGTTCAGCACCTCATGCGCGATCGGCTTGGCGATCTGCTCCGGCCATGTGTCGAAGACCAGATGCACGGCCGTGTCGGCGAAGGCGCGCGCGCCGAGGAAGCTAGCAAGCGTGGTGGCGAAGATCAGGAACGGAAACAGCGCCATCAGCGAGGTGATTGCCAGATGGCTGGCCATCGCCCAGCCGTCATCGGTGTTGAAGTGGCCTATCGCATCGTAGAGCACGCGCTTGAGGGCGACGATATTCCGCAGCAAGGGCCCGCGCTCCGCTCGATTGTGTCAACGCCGCGAATATGGGAAGTGATTGCGGCAAATGGCAACCCCAGGTCCCACAATGCGCCCCGCCGCCGAAGAGTTGCGCACCGTCATCGTCACCGGCGCCTCCTCCGGCATCGGCGCCTATTGCGCGCGAGCTTTGAAAGCGGAAGGCTGGCGGGTCTTTGCCACGGGGCGCAAGCCGGCCGACATCGCAGCCCTCGAGGCCGACGGCCTGGAGGCTTTCTACCTCGACTACCGTGAGCCCCAATCCATCGCGGCATTGGTCGATGCGGTGCTGGAACGCACCGGCGGCACGCTTGACGCGCTCTTCAACAACGGCGCCTACGCCCAGCCCGGCGCCGTCGAGGACCTGTCGGTCGCAGCGCTTCGCGAGCAGTTCGACGCCAATTTCTTCGGCTGGCACGACCTCACCCGGCGGATCGTTCCGGTCATGCGCAGGCAAGGGCATGGCCGGCTCGTCCACTGCTCCTCGATTCTGGGGCTGGCCCCGGTCCGCTTCAGGGGCGCCTATTCGGCCTCCAAGCACGCCGTCGAAGGCCTGATGCTCTGCATGCGCCAGGAGCTCGAAGGCAGCGGCATCCACCTATCCCTGATCGAACCGGGACCGGTGAGGTCGAAGATCGCCAGCAACGGCCTCACCTGGTTCCTGAAAAACATCGACATCGAAAATTCCGTCCACCGCGCCGATTATCAGGCGCAGCTTGCGCGGCTTCAGGCCGGCGGCAGCGCGTCGAAGCTGAAGCCCGGGCCGGAGATTGTGCACAGGGCTCTGCGCCACGCGCTTCTGTCACAGCGCCCGCGCCCGCACTATGTGGTAACGGTGCCGGCCAGGATCGGCGCGGCGCTGAAACGCATCCTGCCGGCATCCCTGCTCTATCGCGTGCTCGCCAGGCGCGCCTGACCGAACCTGAACCGGAGCGAGCCAGATGCTCATCGCCTTGAAAATCCTTGCCATCGTCGCGATGGCCGCCGTGGTGATCGTGCTGGTCCGCGGCCTGATCAACATGATGCGCGGCGGCTCCGGCATCACATCGAACAAGCTGATGCAGGCGCGCATCATGCTGCAGGCCGTGGCCTTGGCGCTGCTGTTGCTGGTGGTCTATTTCACACGCAAATAGAGGATCTTAAAGAGGACGGCGTGGTCAAGCTCAACAAGATCTACACCCGCACCGGCGACGACGGCACGACGGGGCTCGGCACCGGCGAGCGGCGGCTGAAATCCGACCTGCGCGTCGACGCCTACGGCACCGTCGACGAGGCCAATGCCTGCATCGGCATGGCCCGCATCCACACCGCCGCCGAACATCCCGCGATCGACGCCATGCTGTCGCGCATCCAGAACGATCTGTTCGATCTGGGCGCCGACCTTGCCGTGCCGGACGACGGCAAGCCCCTGGAATATGAGCCGCTGCGCATCGTCGCGGCCCAGACCGACCGCGTCGAGCAGGATATCGACGCGCTCAACAAGGAACTGCAGCCGCTGAAATCCTTCGTGCTGAACGGCGGCACGCCGGCCGCAGCCGCGCTCCATCTTGCCCGTACCGTGGCACGCCGCGCCGAGCGTCTGATGGTGGCGCTGGCGCAGGATCCGGCCGAGCATGTCAACCGCGAGGCGCTCAAATACATCAACCGCGTTTCGGATTTCCTGTTCGTCGCCGCCCGTGCGGTCAATGACAATGGAACGGCCGACGTGCTATGGGTTCCCGGCAAGAACCGCTGAATCCGCAGGCGGGAGGGTCCGATGTTCATCCCGCTCTACGACACCAACAGGTTGCGCCACATCCGCCTGCAATATGTCACGATCGGCCTGATCGTGGCGAATGCGCTGGTCTATCTGGCGACCACGCTCGGCGGTGAGAACTTCACCAGTGCCGCGGTTCTCGGCCTGGGCTTCATTCCGTCGGTGGTTCACGACAAGGTCGAGCTGTCGCCCGAATTCGTCGTCATCCCCGAGAGCCTCAGCTATCTCACTTACTCGTTCCTGCATGCCGACATCTTCCATCTCGGCGGCAACATGCTGTTCCTCTGGGTGTTCGGCGACAATGTCGAGGATGCGCTCGGCCACATACGCTATCTGATCTTCTACCTCACCTGCGCCGTCGCCGGCGCCTTCTTCCAGGGGCTGGTGGCCTGGGATTCGCAGGTGCCGCTGATCGGCGCCTCGGGGGCAATCGCCGGCGTCGTCGCCGCCTATCTGATCCTCTATCCCCGGGTGAAGGTCTGGGTGCTGGCCTTTGCCCGCATTCCGTTGCGCATCCCGGCCTTCATTCCGCTGATCCTGTGGATCCTGTTCCAGATCGTGATGTTCGCCGCGGCCGGCGAGGACCAGATCTCCTGGGCCTGCCATATCGGCGGCATCATCGCCGGCTCGATCCTGGTGCTGGTGCTGCGCAGCCGGGGCGTGCCGCTGCTGGCCGGCGCCGACGGCGAGCCGGATCCGACGCCCAACATCCAGCAGCCGCCCGTCCCCGTCGAGCCCGCCGCCAGCGATCCGGCGCAGCCGGCCTCGCAATGGGGCCGTGGAGCAGCGACGCCCCGGGATTGAACCGATTTGGGTGCGCCGTGGGATATTGACGCGCCCGTTTGCCGCCACTACGGAAACGGCACCGCTGGGCGGATATTCCGCCCGTAATGTCGGCTTTCGACAACTCTGACAGGGCCCACGCTGCTATAGCGCCCCGACTATCTCAGGAGAGGTGACAGGAAAATGAAGATCCTTGTGCCCGTGAAGCGGGTTGTGGATGCGAACGTCAAGGTCCGGGTGAAGGCCGACGGACTGGGCGTCGAGCTTGCCAATGTCAAGATGGCGATGAACCCATTCGACGAGATCGCGGTCGAGGAAGCGATCCGCATCAAAGAAGCCGGCAAGGCGGAAGAAATCATCGTCGTCTCGGTCGGCCCGCAGCAGGCGCAGGAGACGCTGCGCACCGCGCTCGCCATGGGCGCCGACCGCGCAATCCTGGTCAAGACCGACGAGCAGACCGAGCCGCTCGGCGTCGCCAAGGTGCTGAAGGGCGTGGTCGAAGCCGAGAAGCCCGGCCTCGTCATCCTCGGCAAGCAGGCGATCGACGACGACTCGAACCAGACCGGCCAGATGCTGGCGGCGCTGCTCGGCTGGGCTCAAGGGACATTCGCCTCCAAAATCGAGCTCGCCGGTGACAAGGCCAAGGTGACGCGCGAGGTCGACGGCGGCCTGCAGACGGTCGAGCTGAAGATGCCGGCAATCGTCACCGCCGACCTTCGCCTCAACCAGCCGCGCTATGCCTCGCTGCCCAACATCATGAAGGCCAAGAAGAAGCCGCTCGACGAGAAGAGCCCGGCCGACTACGGCGCCGACGTCAAGCCGCGCCTCAAGGTGATCAAGACCGAGGAGCCGGGCGGCCGCAAGGCGGGCGTCAAGGTGAAGTCGGTGGCCGAGCTGGTCGAGAAGCTGAAGAACGAAGCCGGCGTGCTTTAGAGCGATCGGGAAAGGACAAAGAAAATGGCAATTCTCCTCATCGCCGAACATGACAACGCAAGCCTTTCCGACCAGACCGCCAAGGCGCTGTCGGCGGCCTTCCAGATCGGCTCCGATGTCGACGTGCTGGTGGCCGGCAAGGGCGCCAAGGGCGCGGCTGATGCCGCCGCCAAGCTGAAAGGCGTCCGCAAGGTGCTGCTCGCCGAGGCCGACGAGCTTTCGGAGCGCCTCGCCGAGCCGACAGCGGCGCTGGTCGTCTCGCTCGCCGGCTCCTATGACGCGATCGTCGCGCCGGCCACTTCGTCTGGCAAGAATGTCGCTCCGCGCGTGGCGGCACTCCTCGACGTCGCCCAGGTGTCCGAGATCATCGAGGTCATCTCGCCGGATACCTTCAAGCGGCCGATCTATGCCGGCAATGCCATCCAGACCGTGCAGGCGACCGACGCCAAAAAGGTCATCACCGTACGAACCGCATCGTTCTCGGCAGCGCCGGAAGGTGGTTCCGCCCCGGTCGAGACGGTCGGCGCCGCCGCCAACCCCGGCCTGTCGTCTTTCGTCGAGAACAAGCTTTCCGAGAACGACCGTCCGGAGCTGACTTCTGCCAAGATCATCATCTCGGGCGGCCGCGCGCTCGGCTCCTCGGAGAAGTTCCAGGAAGTCATCCTGCCGGTCGCCGACAAGCTCGGCGCCGCGGTCGGCGCCTCTCGCGCCGCGGTCGACGCCGGCTACGCGCCGAACGACTGGCAGGTCGGCCAGACCGGCAAGGTGGTGGCGCCAGACCTCTACATCGCGGTCGGCATCTCCGGCGCGATCCAGCATCTCGCCGGCATGAAGGATTCAAAGGTCATCGTCGCCATCAACAAGGACGAGGAAGCGCCGATCTTCCAGGTTGCCGACTACGGTCTGGTCGGCGATCTCTTCGTCATCCTGCCGGAGCTGCAAAAGGCGCTTTGACGTCGCCGGTTCTGGCATATTAAAATCCAAAGGGTGGGGTAGACGAAGTCGCCCCGCCCTTTTAGTTTGCACTGCACAAAAAGCAGGCCGCAAAAGGTCTGAGCCATTCCGGCGGATTGCGGCCGGGATTGCGAGAAACAAACACACAGGAGCGTTCCTGCTTCAAGGAAGCGGAACTGCTCCGGACGGGATCGGGGTCATGAGCAAGATCGAGACGATCGGCATTGTCGGCGCGGGTCAGATGGGTGGCGGTATCGCCCATGTCTCGGCGCTGGGCGGCTACAAGGTCCTGATCCACGACATATCGCCTGACCGGATCGAGAAGGGTATCGCCACCATAAGCGGCAACATGGCCCGCCAGGTCGGCTCCGGCAAGCTCGAGGAGAAGGCGCGCAACGAAGCGATGGCGCGCATCTCCGCCGCTCCGGCCATGGCCGACCTCGCCGCCGCCGACCTCGTGATCGAAGCGGCGACAGAGGACGAGACGGTGAAGCGCAAGATCTACGCGCAGCTCTGCCCGCAGCTCAATCCGGAAGCGATTCTAGCGACCAACACCTCGTCGATCTCGATCACCCGGCTTGCCGCCCAGACCGACCGTCCCGAGCGCTTCATCGGCATCCACTTCATGAACCCGGTGCCGTTGATGAAGCTGGTCGAGCTGGTGCGCGGCATCGCCACCGAGGACCAGACCTTCGAGGCCGCCAAGACCTATGTGAAGCACCTCGACAAGACCATCACCGTCTCGGAGGATTTCCCTGCCTTCATCGTCAACCGCATCCTTTTGCCGATGATCAACGAGGCGATCTACACGCTCTACGAAGGCGTCGGCACGGTCGATGCCATCGACACCGCCATGCGGCTCGGCGCCAACCATCCGATGGGACCGCTGCAGCTCGCCGACTTCATCGGGCTCGATACCTGCCTGTCGATCATGCAGGTGCTGCATGAGGGCCTGTCGGACTCGAAATACCGCCCCTGCCCGCTGCTGGTGAAATATGTCGAAGCCGGCTGGCTCGGCCGCAAGACCGGTCGCGGCTTCTACGATTATCGCGGCGACCATCCGGTGCCGACGCGCTGATCTTCCGCGGCTGAACCCTTCGACGCGGCTCAGGACGCCGCGGCGAGCGGCAGTGGCGCCAAATCTTTCAAAGCTTCGTCGGGCGCGGCAGAAACGCAGCCGCGGCCGGCGGCTTTCGCGGCGTAGCAGGCGGCGTCGGCGCGGGCGATGATCTCGTCCACCTCGCCGCAGCCGGCGCGGATCGGCGCGAGGCCGATACTGGCGCCGATCGAATTCAGGCGCCCGTCCCAGCTGAAGTTGAGGTTACGGATGGCGTCGATGATCGAGCGCGCCGCGATCGGCCCGCGCTCCGCGGCGCCCGATTTGAGGATGACGGCGAATTCATCGCCGCCGAGCCTGGCGACGATGTCTTCCGCACCGAGCACGTTGCGCAACGTGTCGGCCACGCGCTTGAGCAGCGCATCGCCCGCAGCATGGCCGCCGGTGTCGTTGACCGCCTTGAAGTGATCGAGATCGACGAACATGAACTGATGCTCACCGCCATTGAGGCGGCACTGGTCGACCAGATCTTCCATAGTGCGCATGAAGCTCGAACGGTTGGCGAGTCCGGTCAGCGCGTCATGAGCGGCGGCATAGGCCAGTTGGCGCTGCAGGGCGCGCGCGTCGCTGAAATCCTGGAAGACGATGACGAGGCCGCAGAACTCCTCGCGGTCGTTCATGATCGGCGACACCACCTGGCGGATGCTGCATCGGGTGTCGTCGCGCCGGACCAGGACAGCGCGCGTGTTCTGGTCGCAGTGCGGGCGTTCGCCCGCCGAAGGACGCGTCAGCCCTATTCTGTGCCCGCTTTCCTCGTCGACCGCCCAATAGACATGGCCGAGCAGCTTTCCCAGCGCCTCGCCGACCTCGACGCCGGTGAGCTTTTCCGCGATCGGGTTCATGAAGGTGATGCGGTTGGCGGCGTCGGTGCAGATCACAGCGTCGCCGATCGAGTGCAGCGTCACTCTGAGGCGCTCTTTCTCGTCGGCCAGCAGCGCCGCCGAAACCATCAGCCGCGCCTCCGCCTCCTTGCGCTCGGTGATATCGGTCAGGCTGCCGATGGCCCGGATCAGCCGGCCCTCGCCGTCGCGCTCGATCGCCTTGCCGCGGTCGAGGATCCAGACCCAGTGCCCGTCCTTGTGCCGCATCCGGAACTCGGCCTCGAAGAAGGGCGTCTCGCCGGCAAGGTGCGCGCGATCCGCCTCGGCGACAACTTCGCGGTCGTCGGGATGGATCATGGTCAGCCAGCGATCGGGGTCGCCGTCGAGCTCGCCATCGGCATAGCCCAGCATCTTCACCCAGGTTTCGGAATAGGTGGTGCCGCCCTTGCGCATATCGAGGCTCCAGATACCCTGTCCGGTGCTGGTGAGCGCGAAGTTCCACCTGGTCTCGGCCTCGGCGATGCGCGCCTCGGCCTGCTTGCGCGCATCGATGTCCTCGATCTGCGACACCAGATAGAGCGGACGACCTGTCTCCTCTTCATGGATGACCGAGCCGGCAAGCTGTGCCCAGACCGGGGTGCCGTCCTTGCGCAGATAGCGCTTCTGGAAATGGAAGGAATGGATCTTGCCTTCCTTCAGGCTCGTCATCGTCTCGCGGCCGATCTGCAGATCGTCGGGATGCGTGATCTGGAAGAAGGTCAGCGCCTCGATTTCCACGCGGGTGTATCCCAGCATGTCGGCGAAGGCGGGGTTGGCCTGAAGGATGCGGCCATCGAGGCCGACAATGGCGACGCCGATCGCCGAATCCTCCATGGCCCTGCGGAAGCGTTGCTCGCTCTCGGCAATCTGCCGGCGGTCGTCGATGATCTTGCGGATGAACAGCGCCGAGACAAACAGCGTGACGGCCGCGACGGCAACGGATATCTGCAGGCAGACCTTCAACGCGTCCGGGCCAAGTTCCAGCGCCGGCAACAGGATCGATGCAGTCAGGGCAACGAGTCCTGCTGTCATCAAGACGGGCACAGCGCGCTTGCCGGCCCGCCGACCTTTCCAACTCAACCACCACGCCACAATGCGATCCCACCCAATGCGCGACTGCGCGTTGCCACACCCTGGCGGATCGATTTTAAGGAATGGTTGCGTGAGCGGCAGCGGCCGCTCCGATAACCGGCGAACAATTGCCGGTATGATTAAGGTATTGTGTCAAAACTGTACCGAATGATCGGTGTGTAAAATCCTACCAGCGGACGAAAAACCGCCCACCAAGCGCGCCGAGCAGCGTCAGGAAGGCGATCGCGATCGTATACCAGGTGGCGACGAAGAGCGGCGAATCGTCGAAGCAATGCGCGGCATAAAAGGTTGCCGCGAGCCCGCCCGCGAGCAGGCCGGCCACCGCGCCCGCCAACACCGGCCGCGTCGGAGCGCCATAGCGCAGCATGCCGAGGAAGATAGCCAGCGGACCGATGCCGATCAGCGGGATGAAGCTCATGCAGATCATCATGTTCGAGCCGATAAGCCGCTTGCCCCAATCGGCCTCGGGCACGACGAAGAGCTCCAGAACCACCGCCAGCACCACCAGAAGCGGCGCGGCGATCATCCAGGCCATCGCCCGCCCGGTCGAAGCGCCCGGCACTGACAGCGCGCGGATCAGCGCGAAGGCGCTGGCCGCGAGCACCAGCGTGAATACGAATTTCGACATGAAGCGCATCGTGTGCATGGCCGGCATGATGTCGGGACGCGGCCCGATGGTCGCGAAGAAGACCGCCCCCGCGATCACCACGGCCACGCCGACCGCCAGCCACCAGGCCTTGCCGAGCGGCATTGCCTTGTCGCGGGCATCGGCGTCGAGCGCCTTGATGAGATCCTCTGTTCTCATGTCGCTGTTCGTCCAAACCGTTTGGCGATCGCGGCGAGGCCGCGATGCAGCGACACGCGCACCGCCGTCTCGCTGATGCCGAGCTTCGCTGCCGTCTCGCCGATCGACTGCCCGTCGACCGAGATCGATGACACCACGGAGCGTTGCGCCGGCGGCAGCCCGTCAAGCGCCCGGTTGATGTCGCGCTCGCTCACCGTTTCCGTCTCCGGCTCGGCGAAGGTTTCGGCGATCTCGTCGATCTCTACCTCGATGCGCCGCCCGCGCCGGCGGAACGCGTCGATCAGCTTGAAGCGGGCGATCGCATAGACCCAGGGCAGCACCGGCGCGTCAGGCCGCCAGGTGTGGCGTTTGACATGAATGGCCAGCAAGGTTTCCTGCACGATATCCTCGGGATCGACCCCGCCCTGAACGATCTTGCGCCGGACAAAACCGCGAACGAGGGCGGCGATGCGGTGCAGAAAGTCGGCATAAGCCCTTTCGTCTCCCGCGATCGCGGCCCTGAGCAGCCGGGAAAGCTCGGCCTCGTCCTTGCCGGTCACAAGAGTTTACCCCCAATGTTCGCGTCTCGGCCCTGGTTTGTTACGTGGCCGGTCAAATAATGTCCAAGCCAAACTGCCGCAAAATCACGAAAGTTTGCGGCGCGGCGACGGATTGAAGCAGGGCCACAATGTTGACTAAGACAATCAGGTATTGATAAGTGCGGCCGTAACCTGAAACCCGGTTCCAGTTTTAAGGACGTTGCCCATGAAAATTGCCCTTTCCATGCTTGCCGGCGCCGCGCTGGCGCTCGGCCTGATCGCCGGCCCGGCCATGGCCGAGGATCAAGGCATCATCGTCTACAATGCCCAGCATGAGAGCCTGGCCAAGGAATGGGCGAAGGGATTCACCAAGGAAACCGGCATCAAGGTGACGCTGCGCAATGGCGGCGACAGCGACTTCTCCAACCAGATCGTCGCCGAGGGCGCGGCCTCGCCGGCCGACGTCTTCCTGACTGAGAACTCACCGGCCATGGCGCTGGTCGAGGCGGCCGGCCTGTTCGCGCCGGTCGATGCCGAGACCCTCGCCCAGGTCCCGCAGGAATACCAGCCGTCGACTGGCAAATGGGTCGGCGTCGCCGGCCGCAGCACCGTCTTTGCCTACAACAAGGACAAGCTGAAGGCAGACCAACTGCCCAAGTCGCTGCTCGATCTCGCCGACCCGAGCTGGAAGGGCCGCTGGGCCGCCTCGCCGTCCGGCGCCGACTTCCAGGCCATCGTCAGCGCGCTGCTCGAGCTCAAGGGCGAAGCCGCCACCGCCGATTGGCTGAAGGCGATGAAGGAGAACTTCACCGCCTACAAGGGCAACTCAACGGTGATGAAGGCCGTCAATGCCGGCGAGATCGATGGCGGCGTGATCTACCACTATTACTATTTCGGCGATCAGGCCAAGACCGGCGAAAACAGCCGGAATCTCGCAATGCATTATTTCAAGAACCAGGATCCGGGCGCCTTCGTTTCGATCTCCGGCGGCGGCGTGCTGGCGTCGAGCAAGCACCCGAAGGAAGCCCAGGCGTTCCTGAAGTGGGTGACCGGCAAGGGCGGCCAGGACGTGCTGAAGACCGGAACGTCCTATGAATATGCGGTCGGCAAGGATGCCCAGTCCAACCCCAAGCTGGTGCCCCTGGCCGATCTGCAGGCGCCGAAAGTCGATCCGGCGAGATTGAATTCCAAGAAGGTCATCGAGCTGATGACGCAAGCCGGCTTGCTTTAGTTCGCGTTCGTCCTAAAAGGGCGAACGACCGTGCTCCCGCGGCAATTCGCCTTCCGCGGGAGCGTTTTTGTTTGGAGATCGCCTCGTCGATGACAGTCGACTGCGCTTCGACCCGCCTGAGTGGCACATCGCACCGCTTCCGCCGGCAGGCGGAGGCGACCCAGCGGCCTGCCTGATGCAGTCGACGATCGACATGATGCCGGCAAGATTGCCTGCGGCCCGGATGAAGGAGCGTCGGCCCACGTCATGGATCACGCTCGCAGCGGCTCTCATCTCGCTCGTTGCGCTGCTGCCGCTCGCCTTCATCGTCTGGGTCGCGATCCAGACCGGCTGGGACACCGTGGCGGCGCTGATCTTCCGCGCGCGCGTCGGCGAATTGCTGGTCAACACCGTGCTCCTCGTCCTCGTCACGGTGCCGATCGCCATCGTGCTCTCGGTGGCGCTGGCCTGGCTGACGGAGCGCAGCGACCTGCCGGGCAACCGCTGGTGGTCCTGGCTGTCGGTCGCGCCGCTCGCCATCCCCGCTTTCGTGCACTCCTATGCCTGGATCAGCTTCGTTCCGGGCCTGCACGGGCTCTGGGCCGGCGTGCTGGTCTCCGTGATCGCCTATTTCCCGTTCCTCTATCTGCCGATCGCCGCTGCGCTGCGCCGGCTCGATCCGGCGCTGGAAGATGCGGCCGCGGCGCTTGGCCTTGGCCCGTGGCGGGTTTTTGCGCGTGTCGTGCTGCCGCAGCTGAGGCTCGCCATCTGCGGCGGCTCGCTGCTGGTCGGCCTGCATCTCTTGGCCGAATACGGCCTTTATGTCTTCATCCGTTTCGACACGTTCACCACCGCGATCGTCGACCAGTTCCAGTCGACCTTCAACGGTCCGGCCGCCAACATGCTGGCCGCCGTGCTGGTGGTCTGCTGCCTTTTCCTGCTCGCCCTCGAGGTGATGATACGGGGCGAGGAGCGCTACGCCCGCGTCGGCTCCGGCGCCGCGCGCAAGCAGCAGCGTGCTCGCCTCGGCCGCGCCACCCTGCCATGCCTGCTTTTGCCAGCCGGCGTCGCGCTGCTGTCGCTCGGCGTGCCCTTCGTCACCGTAAGCCGCTGGCTGCTTGCCGGCGGCACGGAAGTCTGGCGTTGGGACGAGATCAGCCTGGCGCTCGGCCAGACGCTGTTCCTCGCCATTGCTGGGGCAGTGCTTGCAACGCTCGCCGCCATGCCGATGGCCTGGATCTCGATCCGCGCGCCAGGGCCGCTGCAGCGCCTGCTCGAGAGCTGCAACTATATCGTCGGCGCGCTGCCGGGCGTGGTCACCGCGCTGGCGCTGGTGACAATCACCGTGCGCGTCGCGCTGCCTCTCTACCAGACCCTGTTCACCATCCTGTTCGGTTACACGCTGATGTTCCTGCCGCGCGCGCTGGTCAGCCTGCGCGCCTCGATCGCGCAGGCGCCGGTGGAGCTGGAGCGCGCCGCTTCCAGCCTCGGCCGGTCGCCGGTCAAGGCGCTGTGGTCGACGACCGTGCGCCTGTCGGCGCCGGGTGCCGCGGCCGGCATGGCCATGGTGGCGCTCGGCATCACCAACGAGCTCACCGCCACCCAGATGCTGGCTCCCAACGGCACACGCACGCTGGCGATGGCTTTCTGGTCCTATAGCGGCGAGATCGACTACGCCTCCGCCGCCCCTTACGCGCTGATCATGGTGGCGATGTCGCTGCCGATGACCTGGTGGCTCTACATCCAGTCGAAGCGGATGGCCGGACGATGAGCTTTCTCGAACTCAGCGGCGTCGCGAAAAGCTACGGCCTGGTAACGGCGCTCGCCGGCGTCGACTTGGCTGTCGAAAGCGGCAGCCGCACCGCGATCGTCGGACCGTCCGGCTGCGGCAAGACCACCTTGCTCAGGTTGATCGCTGGCTTTGAGGCGCCGGACCGCGGCCGCATCACGCTCGACGGCAAGGTGCTGGCCAATGGCGGCGCCGCCGTGCCGGCGCATCGCCGCGGCATCGGCGTGGTCGCCCAGGATGGCGCCCTCTTCCCGCATCTCAGCATCGCCGACAATATCGGTTTCGGCATGGCGCGCAGCGAAGACAGGCGCAACGAGCGCATCGTCGAGCTCGCCTACATCGTCGGATTGGACAAGGCGGTCCTGAAGCGCCGGCCGCACGAGCTGTCCGGCGGCCAGCAGCAGCGCGTCGCGCTTGCCCGGGCCATGGCGATGAAGCCGAGGCTGATGCTGCTCGACGAGCCGTTCTCGGCCCTCGATACGGGGCTTCGCGCCTCCATGCGCAAGGCGGTGGCCGAGCTTCTGGAAGAGGCGGGCATCACCACCATCCTGGTCACCCATGACCAGGCCGAGGCGCTGTCCTTCGCCAGCCAGGTGGCGGTGATGCGTGACGGCCTGTTCTCGCAGGTCGGCACGCCGCGCGAGCTCTATTTCCAGCCCAGGGACAGGATGGTCGCCGAGTTCCTCGGCGACGCCATTATCCTGCCGGCGAAAATCGCCGACGGCTTCGCCATGTCGCCGCTCGGCCGCATCGCGGTCGACACAAAGGAACGACGCGATGTCGCGCGCATTATGCTGCGACCCGAGCAAATCCTTCTCAAGCGGACCTCGCGCGAGGGCATGTCGGGCACACCGGACATGCTGTTCGGCGAAGTGACGGACTGCGAGTTCGCCGGCTCGGTCTGCACCGTCGCGGTGCGGCTGCTCAACAGCCCCGATCCGCCCGATGCGGCCGCCATCGGCAACACCCCGCTCATCCTGCGCAAGACAGGCATGGACGCGCCAGCGGTCGGCGAGATCGTGCGCCTCACCGTTACCGGCAAGGCGCATGTCTTTGCTTAGGTCCGGGTTGAGGCGTGTCGGGATTCAGGTCAGGCCGAGCCGAAAACGGCGGGTTCCGAGAACCGGAGCGGAGCGTACTTGGAGTACGTGAGCACCGGAAGCACAGGAAACCGCCGTTTGCAGGCCGGCCTCACCTGAATATCGACATGCCTCAACGCACGCGCTGCCCAGTTGCCGGCGACCACAGCGGCCAGCTCTCGAGGAAATCGTGGCTGTGGATGACGACGCGCTGGCCCTCGATCAGGATGATCGAATAGGCGGGCGGTGCCTGCTCGACAACCTCGTCGCCGATGAGATCGAGCATGAAGCGGGCATGCAGGCCGCGCTGCGCCGAGAATGGGATGCCGGCGACGGTGCCGGCTATGTCGCGGTGGACATGGCCGAAGAAGATGGAGCGGACATTGCCGTGGCGCGTCAGCACATCGATCAGCCGCTGCGGCTGTTCGAGGCCGAGCGGGTCGAGCAGCGTAAGCCCAAGCTCGACCGGCGGATGATGCAGGAAGACATAGGCGGCCTTGCCTGCCGCCTCGCCAAGCCGCGCGTCGAGCCAGCCAAGCCGGCTGTCGCACAACTCGCCGGTGACGCGGCCTTCCGCCAGGCTGTCGAGGAAAAGCAAGCGCCCTTCCGGCGTGTCGAAAACCGACTGCACGAAACCGTTGCCGTCGGTCCCGTTTTCGGGAAAGGCGGCGATGAGGTTTGGGCGCCGGTCGTGGTTTCCGGGCAGCAGCCTGTAAGGCAACGTGAGCCGGCTCAGCGCCGCCTTGAAGTCGGCATAGGCTTGCGCCTCGCCGGCATCCGTCAGGTCGCCGGTAAAGATGCAGAGCGCCGCATCGCCGTGGCGGGCATTAATATGGTCGATGCAGCGGACGAGCCGCTCATGCAGATCGGCGCCGTAGCGGATTTCGCTCCGACGGCCGAGATGGACGTCGGTCACCTGGATGATCTTCATTCCGTAACCCTCAATCGAATTCGCGAAGCCGCCAACCGCCTTATAGAGCCGGCTCCGGCACCGAGGCCTTGAACACGTCGAGCCTGGCGCCTGTCTCCGAGGAGAAGAAGTGCAGGTCTGTCTCGGCGAACTGCAGGCCGATCGTGCTCCCGGGTTCGGGATGGACGGTCTCCGACGTCACGATGGAAAACGGCGCGCCGTCGAGATCGACATAGATGACGCGGCCGGCGCCCAGCTCCTCGATGAGGTCGACGGTCGCCGCGAGCGCGCCGGGCGCGCCCGGCGCCACCATGCGCACCGCCTCCGGCCGGATGCCGGCCGCGACTTTCGCGCCGATCGGCAGGCCCGTGCGCGACACGTTGAGCTTGCGGCTGCCACCGAGCAGCGACAGCCCGTCCAGCGTGACCGTGCCTTCGAGCATGTTCATCGCCGGGGCGCCGACGAAGGTCGCCACGAAGCGGCTTGCCGGCCGGCTGTAGACTTCCGCCGGCGTGCCGACCTGCTCGACGCGGCCGCCATTCATCACCACCAGCCGGTCTGCCAGCGTCATCGCCTCGACCTGGTCATGCGTGACGAAGACCGAGGTGGCGTTGAGGCGCCGGTGCAGCTTGCGGATCTCGGAGCGCATCTGCACGCGCAGCTTGGCATCGAGATTGGAGAGCGGCTCGTCGAAGAGGAAGACCTTGGGCTCGCGGATCATGGCGCGGCCCATGGCAACACGCTGGCGCTGGCCGCCGGAGAGCGCCATCGGCTTGCGGTCTAGCAGGTGCTCCAGCTCCAGGACGCGCGCCACCGCCTGGACACGCTGGGCGCGTTCGGCCGGCGGAACGCCGGCCACCTTCAGCGAATAGCCGATGTTCTGGGCCACGCTCATATGCGGGTAGAGCGCGTAGTTCTGGAACACCATGGCGCAGCCGCGCTCGCGCGGCTCGAGCTTGTTGACCACCGTGCCGTCGATAGCGATCGTGCCGTCGGAAATCTCTTCCAGTCCCGCGATCATCCTGAGCAGCGTAGACTTGCCGCAGCCCGACGGTCCGAGGATGACGACGAATTCGCCCGAGGCGAAGTCAAGATCGACGCCGTGCACGACCTGCGTCTTGGCGTAGTTCTTCTTGACGCCGCGAATGGTGATGGAGGCCATTTTTGTCTCCCTATTTTTCGGTGGCGATCAGGCCGCGCACGAACCAGCGCTGCATCAAGAGCACGACGATCAGCGGCGGCAGCATGACGATCAGCGTGCCGGCCATGGCAATATGCCATTCCGGCGCCCCGCCGACATTGGGGATGAGCTGCTTCAGCTCGGTCACCGCCATCGCATGCGACTGGTCGGTGGTGATAAGCAACGGCCACAGATACTGATTCCAGGCCCACAGGAACATGATGGTGCCGAGCGCCGCCATGTTGTTGCGCGACAGCGGCAGAAGGATATCGACGAAGAAGCGCAGCGCGCCGGCGCCGTCCATGCGCGCGGCCTCGGTCAATTCGTCAGACACGGTCAGGAAGAACTGGCGGTAGAGGAAAGTACCGGTGGCGGTGGCGACCAGCGGCAGGATCAGGCCGCTATAGGAATTGAGCAGCCCCAGGCTGAGCTGGACCCGAACGCCTGATATCTTCTCGATCAGCCAGGAAAGCCCCGTCAGATCCATGATCGTCTGATAGGGCTCCAGCACGTTGGCGACCACCGCGTAGGTCGGGACGATGCGCACTTCGAGCGGCAGCATCAGCGTGATGAAGATCAGCCAGAAGATCAGCGTCCGGCCGGGATAGCGGAAATAGACGATCGAGAAGGCCGTCAGCGCCGACACGATCACTTTGCCGGCGGCGACGCCGAACGCCATGATGAACGAGTTGAGCAGCTTCGGGCCGAGATCGGCCGTCACCCAGGCCGTCTTGATGTTGACCCAGAAATCGCTGCCCGGCAGCAGCGACATCGGCACGTCGTTGACGTCCTTCAGATTGTGCGAGGCGGCGATCGCCACGATGACGAACGGCGCCACGCAGAATACGAAGCCGGCAAACAGGATCAGATGCGTGAAAAAATTGAGGATCGGAGTGCGCTCGACCATGGCCGGCCTCAACGATAGTGGACGCGCCGCTCGATGAAGCGGAACTGGACGATGGTCAGTGCGACGATGAGCAACATCAGGATGATGCTCTGCGCGGCGGCGCCCGAATAATCGAGGCCTTTGAAGCCGTCGGAATAAATCTTGTAGACCATCAGATTGGTGGCGTTGGCCGGTCCGCCTGCGGTCATGATGTCGACGATGCCGAAGGAGTCCTGAAAACTCTCGGTGATGTTGATGACCAGCAGGAAGAAGATGGTCGGCGTGATCAGCGGGAACTGGATGTCCCAGAAGCGCCGGAGGACGCCTGAGCCGTCCATGGCGGCCGCCTCGATCAGCGAACGCGGGATCGCCTGGAAGGCGGCGAGGAAGAAGATGAAATTATAGCCGACATATTTCCAGGAAAAGGCGATGATGATCGAGGCCATCGCGTCGGCGCCGTCGAGGCCCGGGTCCCAGAAGCCCGGCCAGACCCGGTTGACGACGGCCATGAAGCCGGCTTCCGGCGCCAGGATGAAACGAAATGCCAGCGCCAGAGCGGGCGCGGCGATGCCGTAGGGCCAGATCAGCACCACGCGATACAGCCATGAGCCGGCAAGCTGCCGGTCGGTCAAGGCGGCGAGCACCAGCGCGATTGTCATCGCAAGTCCCGTGCTGATGCCGGCGAAGATCATGCTGGCGGTGATGGAATTCCAGTAGTCGGCATTGGCGAGGATCGAACGGAAATTGTCGAGCCCGACCCAGATGTTGCCGCCGCCCCAGGGCTGCTGCAGCGTCAGCGACCAGTAAACCGCCTGGCCGGCCGGCCAGTAGAAGAAGGTGAAGATCAGAAGAAGCTGCGGCACCGCGAACAGGATGCCGATCGTCCATCTGCCGAAAGTGACGCGTTTTTCCATCGATCCGCCGATGCCGTTGAACCGTCAGCCCACCTTCACGGTAAACCTAGATGTGAAATGGCCGCCCGTCGATTCCCGGCGGGCGGCCGTTCCAACATCCGGGATCAGGGCAGGGTCTTACCCGGATAGGTCTGCTGGAAGCGCTCGAGGATCGCGTCGCCGTTCTTGACCAGAGTGTCGAGGCCTTGCTGGACGCTGACCTTATTGGCGAAGATCGCCTGCATCTGCGTGCCGAACTCGGCGCGGATCTGGGTGAAGTTGCCGAGGCGGATGCCGCGGGTGATCTCTGTCGGCTCCGAGGCGGTCAGGCTCTCGATGGCCACTTCACGGCCCTTGTAAGGCGCCTTGTCGTAGAAGCCGTTTGACTTCATGAAATCGAAGCCCGACTTCGTCACCGGGATATAGCCGGTGTTGGTCGACCAGAACAATGCGGTCTTGGGATCGTGGATGAAGTTGAGGAAGGCGGCCGCGCCCTTGTATTCGGCGTCCGACTTGCCGGACAGCACCCACAGCGAAGCGCCGCCGACCAGCGAGTTCTTGCGCTCGGTGCCGGCATAGACCGGCAGCTCGGCGACGTCCCACTTCATGCCTTCCTTCTGGGTGCGGCCGACCGTGCCGTGGTCGCCGACCGAGGTGAGGATGATCTGGCAGGTGCCGGTGGCGAAGGCCTGCACCATATCCTGGCCGAGATCCTTCGACTTGATCTTGATAAGGCCTGCGTCATACCACTTCTTGAGATCGGTAACGTACTGGACGAACTTGGTCTTGTTGACTTCCAGACGGGCGTCGAGACCGTCATAGCCATTGTTCTTGGTGGCGATCGGCTGGTTATGCAGCGCCGAGAACTGCTCCATCAGCTGCCAGCTTTCATTGGCCGAGATGTTGATGGCCATCGGGCAATCATAGCCGGCGTCCTTCAGCGCCTTGAGGTCGGCGCCGACATCTTCCCAGGTCTTCGGCGCCTCGGTCTTGCCGATCTTGGCGAAGGCGTCCTTGTTCCAGTACATCAGTGCCGTTGACGAGTTGAACGGGAAGGACAGCATCTCGCCCTTCGAGGTCGCGTAATAGCGGGCGATGCCGGGGAAATAGTCGCTGTAGTCGATCTTGTAGCCGTTCTCTTCCATCAGCTTGTCGGCGGGCTTGTAGGCGCCCGACAGCATCATGGTGGCAGTGCCGACATCATAGACCTGGACGACGGTGGGCTGCTTGCCGGCACGGAAGGCGGCGATCGTGTTCTGCAGCGTGGCGTCGTAATTGCCCTGGCTGGTGCAAACGACCTGGTAGCCCTTCTGGGAATCGTTGAAGTTCTTGCACAGCGTGTCGACGACGCGGGCGAGGTCGCCCGAAAGACCGAACCAAAAATCGAATTTGACCGGCTCGGCAAAAGCAGGAACCGCAAGCGCGGTGCTGAGCGCGCCGGCGGCAAGGGCAGCGAAGCCCCGCTTGATGATCGTCATGGTTTTCCCTCTTGAGTGGCAGTGTGACAAGGTTTTGCGCAAGTCCTTGCCCGCTCTCATAGAGAAGGTATGTGACAGTTCTGCTGTGGGCCCGAAGCCCCTGTGGACAGCCAGTCTCTCCTCCCCTGGCAGCGGTCGCGCCGGCATGAAAACGTCACATCGGCGCTCTTGAGAGCTAGGGCGCCGCCAAGCGGCGAAAAGACCTCCGTGATTAACCGGCTAACTGGATGAGAAGAGAGATGCTGGTCCCGCAGCTCACGCACGTGCCTGTCGCCGTCCGCAACGCCATGCGGGACGGACCGCGCGACAGCGCCACCCATCTGCGCCACGCTGCCGCCGTTCCCGCCCTCGGCGAGATCGAGATCGGCGGCAAGGCGTCGCGCGAGAGCGCCGGCGAGAGCCTGACCGTCATGGCGTGGAACGTCGAGCGCCTGCGTCATGTCGATGCCATCGCCGCTATGATAGCCGGCCAGGCGCCGCACGTCGTGCTGCTGTCCGAAGTCGACAAGGGCATGGCGCGCTCCGGCAACGGCCATCTTTTGAGCCGGCTTGCCGATCGTCTGGGCCATTCCTACGCCTATGGCGTCGAGTTCCTTGAACTCGGCACCGGTAATGAGGCGGAGCAGGCGGCAAATGACGGCGCCGAGAACGTTGAGGGCTTCCATGGCAACGCCATAACCAGCGCCGTCCCGCTGCTGCGGCCCTTCCTCGTTCGGCTGGATGCCGCCGGTGCCTGGTTCCTGCCGGAGCACGGCCAACCCCGGATCGGCGGCCGCATGGCGCTCGGCGGCCAGGTGACGGTGGGCGAGCGCCGGGTCACCGTCGTTTCGGTGCATCTCGAGAACCGCACCGCGCCCGCCGGCCGCGCCGACCAGACGCGCCACCTCCTTGACGCCATCGACCGATATGACGCGGAAGCGCCGGTCCTGATCGGCGGCGATTTCAACACGCTGACCGCAACCTATGAAGAGCGCCACGCCGACCCGGCCGCATGGCAGGCTTGCATCGATGCCGAGCCGGACCGGCTGATGTGCCCCGACCGCCACGAGCCCCTCTTCGCGATCATGGCCGAGCGCGGCTACGATTGGCGCGACGCCAATGCGTTCGACAAGCCGACGCAGCGGCGCCCGGCGGGCGACAGCACGCCCACCGGCCATATCGACTGGTTCTTCACCCGCGGCCTTGCGGCAAGCGCACCGGAGACACTGCCGGCGGTGTTGCCGGACGGCAGCCCGAGCGCCGACCACGAGGCGCTGGTGGTTACGGTGCGGGTAAGATAGCGGCCAAGATCAGGGTTCGAGCGCCGCTTCCACCAGCCGCTTGGCATCAGGGCTCGACCATTCGGCCGGGCCGTTCATATGCGCGATCAGGCAGCCTTCGCCGTCGATCAGCATGGTCACGGGAAGCCCGAGCGCCAGCCCGCGCGTCTTCGCCTCATTGAACAGCGCGATCGTCGGGTCCCGGTAAAAGCCGAGTGTCTCGACGCCGATCTCCTTGAGGAACTTCTTCGGCTTCGCATCGTCGCCGGTGTCGACATTGACCGCGACGACCTCGAATTCCTTGCTGCCCTTCTCCTTCTGCAGCGCGTCGAGCGCCGGCATCTCGGCGCGGCATGGCGCGCACCATGTCGCCCACAGATTGAGCAGCACGGTCTTGCCGGCATGGTCGGCGATTGTCATTGGCTTGCCGTCGGGGCCATTGAAGGCCAAGCTCTTCAGCGATTGCGGCGGATCGGCCGGCTGCAGTGCCGCGACCTGGCCGACGGCCTTGGCGGCGATTTGCTTGGCGCGGGCGGCCTTTGCCGCGCAGGCGGCATCGTCCTTGCCGGCGGCCGCGACGGCCTTCTCGGGAGCGTTGTTGCCAGAACCGCTCTCGCTGACATATACCGCGACCGCGCCGGCCAGCACGCCCGCCACCAAAGCGGCGAGGATGAGGCGCGTAGTCGGAAAAAACAATCTCTTGCCGTCTGCCATTTTCAAAACTGCTCCGGAGCACGGGTTATAGCGATGAGCGACAAGAAGGCCAGCAACCAGATGTGGGGCGGACGTTTTGCCTCGGGTCCGGCTGCGATCATGGAAGCGATCAATGCGTCGATCGGCTTCGACCGCAAGCTCTATGCGCAGGACATAAGCGGATCGATCGCCCATAGCCAGATGTTGGCTCAAACGGGCATTATTTCGGCCGCCGATCAAGAAAAAATCGCTCACGGGCTGAACACGATCTTGAAAGAGATCGAGGCCGGCACGTTCGAATTCTCGACCAAGCTGGAAGACATCCACATGAATGTCGAGGCCCGCCTTGCCGACCTGATCGGCGCGGCGGCGGGACGCCTGCACACCGCCCGCTCGCGCAACGACCAGGTGGCGGTCGATCTCCGGCTTTGGGTCAAGCAGGAATGCCAGCGCGTCGCCCTGGCGCTGAAGGACCTGATCGCCGCGTTCCTGGAACGCGCCGAGGAGCATGCAGCGACCGTCATGCCCGGCTTCACCCATATGCAGGCGGCGCAGCCGGTGACGTTCGGCCACCACTTGATGGCCTATGTCGAGATGTTCGGCCGCGACCTCTCGCGCGTCCGCGACGCCATCGAGCGCATGGACGAAAGCCCGCTGGGCGCCGCGGCCCTTGCCGGCACGAGCTTCGGCATCGACCGCCACATGACGGCGAAGGCGCTGGGTTTCCGCGAGCCGACGCGCAATTCCCTCGACAGCGTTTCGGACCGCGATTTCGCGCTCGAGTTCCTGAGCCTCGCCGCGATCTGCGCGACGCACCTCTCCAGGCTCGCCGAGGAGATCATCATCTGGTCGACGCCGCAATTCGGCTTCATCCGCCTGTCGGATTCTTTCTCCACCGGCTCCTCGATCATGCCGCAGAAGAAGAACCCGGATGCCGCCGAGCTGGTGCGCGGCAAGACCGGCCGCGTTAACGGGCATCTCGTCGGCCTGCTGACGGTGATGAAGGGCATGCCGCTGACCTATGGCAAGGATATGCAGGAAGACAAGGAAGCGATCTTCGACGCCGCCGAGACGCTCGACCTGATGCTGGCGGCGACCGCCGGCATGGTGCGCGACATGACCATCAACGCCGCCGCCATGAAGAAGGCGGCCGGCGCCGGCCATGCCACCGCAACCGACCTTGCCGACTGGCTGGTGCGCAATCTCGGCCTGCCCTTCCGCGAGGCGCATCACGTCACCGGCCGCGCCGTGGCGCTCGCCGAGGAGAAGAAGGTCTCCCTGGAAAAGCTCTCGCTGGACGACCTGCGCTCCATCCACTCCGGCATCACCGACGACATCTTCTCGGTGCTTGCCGTGCAGAATTCGGTGAAGAGCCGCACAAGCTTCGGCGGCACCGCGCCGTCGGAAGTGCGAAAGCAGGTCGGCTACTGGAAAAAGAGGCTCGCCAAGGCTTAATGCATGTCGCCCAGAAGTGTGCAGCGGTTCTGGGATAACGACATGCACCAAAACAAATGCCGGGATGCAAAGCGCTGGAAACTCGGCTAAAAGCGGCGGCACAAGAAACAGTTTCGAACGGATGGATCGATGACCCGTAGCAGGATTTTGGTGACGCTGGCGCTGCTGGCGGCGGTTGTCACCGTCACCGCCTGCGGCAGGAAGACTGGCCTCGACACGCCCTATGAGGCGGCGGAGCAGGCGCGCAAGGATGCGGAAAAAGCCAAGCAGCCGGTGCCGCCCGAGCCGGAAAAACCGGTCAAGGACAGGAAATTCATCCTCGATCCCCTGCTCTAGAGCTGGTGAGATCGACCAGATCTCATCGGGCTTCAACTTTCCGGAACCAACACCCGTGAACCATTTCGACTACCGCGACGGCGTTCTCCATGCCGAGGACGTCGCCATTCCCGACATCGCAGCCGAGGTCGGCACGCCCTTCTATTGCTATTCGACGGCGACGCTGACCCGGCATTTCCGCGTCTTCAGAGAGGCTTTCGCCGGCCTCGACGCGCTGGTCTGCTACGCCATGAAGGCGAATTCCAACCAGGCCGTGCTGAGGACGCTGGCCAGGCAGGGCGCAGGCGCCGACGTGGTCTCCGAAGGCGAATTGCGCCGCGCTTTGGCCGCCGGCATCCCGGCCGACAAGATCCTGTTTTCCGGCGTCGGCAAGACCGCGAGCGAAATGGACTTCGCGCTTTCGGCCGGCATTCTCTGCTTCAACGTCGAATCCGAGCCTGAGCTTGAGCTTTTGTCGGCGCGCGCCGTGGCGCTCGGCAAGGTGGCGCCCATCTCGCTGCGCATCAATCCGGATGTCGATGCAAGGACGCACAAGAAGATCTCGACCGGCAAGGCCGAGAACAAGTTCGGCATTCCGTGGCAGCGCGCGCGGCAGGTCTATGCCCGTGCCGCGCAACTGCCGGGTATTAAGGTGACCGGCATCGACACTCATATCGGCAGCCAGATCACCGAGCTGCAGCCTTTCGATGACGCCTTCGCGCTGCTCGTCGAACTGGTCGGCGCGCTGCGCGCCGACGGACATGCGATCGAGCATGTCGATCTCGGCGGCGGCCTCGGCATTCCCTACCGCGTCGACAACAGCCCGCCGCCGCTGCCCGACGCCTATGCCGAGATCGTCAGGAAACACGTCACCGGGCTTGGCCTGAAGGTGATGTTCGAGCCCGGCCGCCTGATCGTCGGCAATGCCGGCATCCTGGTGTCGGAGGTCATCTATGTGAAGGAAGGCGACACCAAGAACTTCCTCGTCGTCGACGCCGCCATGAACGACCTGATCCGGCCGACGCTCTATGACGCCTTCCACGACATCAGGCCGGTGGTGCAGCCGCCCGCCTCCACGCCGCGCATGAAGGTCGACGTCGTCGGCCCGGTCTGCGAGACGGGCGACTTCATCGGTCTCGACCGCGACCTGCCGAGGCTGAAGGCGGGCGACCTCATCGCCGTTTCCACCGCCGGCGCCTATGGCGCGGTGCAGGCCGGCACCTACAACACCAGGCTCCTGGTGCCCGAGGTGCTGGTCGACGGCGACCGTTTTCATGTCGTGCGGCCGCGCCAGACCTATGAGAACCTGATTGGATTGGATTCGGTCCCCGACTGGCTGAAGTAACCGAGCGGCGCGCCTTAAGGAGCTGCCCATGCTGGAAAAAAAGACGATCACGCGCGAACGCATCGCCGCCGTGGAGCCGCGCATCCGGCCCTATGTGCGTCACACGCCTGTGATGCGCGTCGACATGGCGGATTTCGGCCGGCCCGCCTTTCCGGTCGACCTGAAGCTCGAATGCCTGCAGCATTCAGGGTCGTTCAAGGCGCGCGGCGCCTTCACCAACCTGCTCGAACGCCAGGTGCCCGGAGCCGGCGTGGTCGCCGCGTCCGGCGGCAATCATGGCGCAGCCGTCGCCTACGCCGCCATGAAGCTCGGGCTCAAGGCGACCATCTTCGTGCCCGAAGTCAGCCCGCCGGCGAAGCTCGCGCGCATTCGCGGCTATGGCGCCGAGCTGGTGGTCGGCGGCGCCCGCTATGCCGAAGCGCTGGCCGCCAGCGAAGATTTCGCCGCCAGGACCGGCGCCTTGCAGGTGCACGCCTTCAACCAGGAAGAAACGCTGCTCGGCCAGGGCACGCTCGGCCTGGAGATCGAGGCTGACCTGCCCGAGATCGACACGCTGCTGGTCGCGGTCGGCGGCGGCGGCCTTATCGGCGGCATCGCCGCCTGGTTCGCTGGCCGCATCCGCATCGTCGCCATCGAGCCCGAGGGAGCGCCGACGCTTTACCGTGCCCTGGAGGCCGGAGAGCCGGTCGATGCGCCCGCCGAGGGCATTGCCGCCGATTCGCTGGCGCCGAAGCGCGTCGGCGAGATGATGTTCCCGATCGCCGAAGCCTTCGTCGAGCGATCGATCCTGGTGAGCGACGACGACATCGTCGCGGCGCAAAAAGCGCTGTGGGACCGCGTGCGAATCATCGCCGAGCCGGGCGGCGCAGCCGCCTTCGCCGCCATGCTTTCCGGACGCTATGTGCCGGCGGAAGGCGAACGCGTGGCGGTCCTGGTCTGCGGTTCGAACACGAATCCCGCCAGTTTCTGATCATAATCCGGCCAAACCGCTTCACGTTTTTGGAACCCGCCTCGCCTTTGCCGTGTTTGTTGGTATCCTTCTGCTGATGACGTCCGGGCTATCGTGCCCGGGCAGGAAGGGCCGATGACCGAACGACCCATTTCCAGCGGCGAACGCGGCCCGGCCAGCGATGGACGCGGCCTGGCCGGGCGCCTGGCGCTCAGCCGGTTGGCGACGCGGGCCTCGATGCTCTTCGAGCGCGCCTGGCCGCTCGTGCTGCCATTGCTGGTCGTCGCCAGCCTGTTCCTCAGCCTTTCATGGTTCGGTCTGTTCCCGCGTCTGCCGGACACGGCCCGCATCGGCCTTCTGATCCTGTTCGCGCTGGCCGCGGTCGCGGCGCTCTATCCGCTTCGCTTCTTCCGCATGCCCTCGGCAGCCGAGATCGACCGGCGCATCGAGGCGGCGAACGAATTGCTGCACAGCCCGGTGCAGGTGCAGACGGACCGGCCGAGCGGCGCCGAGAGCATCTTCTCGCAGGCGCTGTGGCGCGAGCACCAGAAGCGCATGGCCGAGCGGCTTTCGAGCCTCGGCGCCGACCGGCCGCGCACCGGTGTGCCGGACCATGACCGCTGGGGCTTGCGCGCCGTGGCGGGGCTGTTGTTCGTCACCGCTTTGGCCTTCTCCTTCGGACCGTTTGGCGGCAGAGTCAGCGACGCTTTTGTCGCCCGCGCCGCGCACGATGCGGTGCCGCCGCGCATCGACGCCTGGGTAACGCCGCCCGCCTATACCGGCAAGGCGCCGCTGTTCCTGACTGCCGATGCCAACCAGGCCGTCCAGACATTTTCCGTTCCTCAAGGCAGCGACGTTTCGTTGCGCGTCACCGGCGGCTCGGGCGAGGAAACGCTGAGCTATGCCGATCAAGGCGGCAATGACCGCGCCATCGAGCCCGCGGCGCCCGCCGCAGCACCACCCGAGGGGACTGCGGCCGCCGCCGCCAGCCAGACGGCACCAAAGGTGCGCCAGTTCGCCGGCAAGCTGAACACCAACGGCACGCTGACACTGAAATCGGGCGATAGCGATCTCGGCCACTGGGCCTTTGCCGTCATTCCAGACAAGCCGCCGACGATCCGCTTCGTCGGCGAGCCGAAGCGCGCCGTCAACGGCGCCATCGAGCTGAACTACGAGATAGCAGATGATTACGGCGCGGCCTCCGCCAAGGCGGTTTTTGAGCCGTCGGACCCGCCGGCGGCCAACGCGCATCCGCTCTACGGCGCGCCCGACATGCCGTTGACCCTGCCGCGCCGCGGCGGCAAGGCGAGCGCGGCCAAGACGACCAAGGACCTGACCGAACACGTCTGGGCCGGTAGCAACATCAAGCTGACGCTGAGCGTCACCGACGATGCCGGCCACACCGCGACCAGCGAGACCAAGACAATGGTCATGCCGGAGCGGCCCTTCGCCAACCCGCTGGCAAGAGCGGTGATCGAACAGCGCCGGCTGCTGGCGCTTGACACCAATGCCAAGCCGCGCGTTCTCGACCTGATGGACGCGATCACGCTGCGGCCCGAGGATACGTTCGACAACATGTCGAACTATCTTGCCATCATGAGCGCGAGGAGCCGTCTGAAGCTCTCCGAGAGCGACGACCAGCTGCGCAACGTCGTCTCCTATCTCTGGGAAATCGCGCTCGGCATCGAGGAAGGCAATCTGTCTGCCGCCGAGCGCCGGCTGCGCCAGGCGCAGCAGGCGTTGCAGGACGCCATCAAGAACGGCGCCAGCGATCAGGAGATCGAAAAGGCGATGAAGGAACTGCGCGAGGCGATGAACCAGTTCCTGCAGGAATTCGCCCAGCGCGCGCAACAGAATCCGAACGCGCCGCAGATGCAGCAGAACGGCCGCGAGCTGCGCCAGAGCGACATCAACCGCATGATGGACCAGATCGAAAATCTGGCCAAATCGGGCGATCGCGACAAGGCGCAGCAGCTTCTCTCGGAGCTGCAGGACATGATGAACAACCTGCAGGCCGGCCGCCAGCAGCCGGGCGGCGAGCAGGACAGCGAGATGCGCCAGCAGATGGACAAGCTCGGCGACATCATGCGCCGCCAACAGGAAATGATGAACGACACCTTCCGGCTGGACCAGATGCAGCGCGGACAGCGTGGCGAGGGCGGCGAGCAACAGCAGCTTGGTGAGGACGGCGAACAGGGCCAGCCCAACGACCAGCAGCGGCCGGGCCCCGGTCAGGACCGCGATCCGCTGGGTCGGCCAAAAATGTCGCCGAAGGATTTGGCCGATGCACTGAAGCAGCTGCAGGAGGGCCAGGGCCAGTTGCAGAGCGAGCTCGACCAGTTGAAAAAAGGCCTCGAAGGCATGGGCATGGAGCCCAATGAGGGCTTCGGCGAAGCCGGCAAGTCGATGGGCAATGCCGAACAATCGCTTGGCCAGGGCGATGGCGACCAGGCCGTCGGCCACCAGGGCCGCGCACTGGAGGCGCTGCGCCGCGGCGCCAAGGAAATGATGAAGCAGATGCAGGCCATGCAGGGCGACCAGGGCGGCAGCGAGCAGGGCGGCCGCCAGCAGGACGCCGACCGCGATCCGCTGGGACGACCACGCGCCACCAACGGCCCCGATGATGGCACCTCGGTCAAGGTTCCAGACGAGATCGACGTTCAGCGCGCCCGCCAGATCCTCGACGCGATCCGCAAGCGGCTCGGCAATGCGCTCAGCCCCGATATCGAGCGCAGCTATCTCGAACGGCTGCTGGAGCTGAAATAGTTACAGAGGCGTCTATCTCTTGTTTCTACGCAATTCCGGTCGGAAAGCCGCTCACACTTTTCCTGGAATTGCTCTGGCGTTTCGCCGTCGTCGGATAGCTGTTGCCGCCGCTCAAGCACCGGCCGCCGCGCCCGTCTGCCGGGTCAGCATGAACGCCTCGCGGATCGCGTTCTCCATGCCATCGATCGCTTCGCCGGTCGCCAGCGGATTGCGGTGCAGGACGACGTTCGAGGAATCGATGTCGCCGAAGCCGTCGGCAGCCGTCAGTTCACGGCAATCTTCCGGGATGTTGCTGCGCGAGATTGGCGCGATCGCCAGGCCGGAAGTGACGGCGAGCGTCAGGCCGCCATTGGTGTCGCTGGTGTAGGCGACGCGGTAGTCGAGGCCGCGCTGCTGCAGTGACTTGATGGCGAAGTCGCGGCACCAGCCGTTGCGGCTATAGAGCGCGATCGGCACCGGCCGTTCCTCATGCCTATGATGCAGCGTCGATGTCACCCAGACCGTCGGGTCGTGCATCAGCACCTCGCCGCCGGAAGAGCCCTCCCATTCGAACACCACCGCGAGGTCGAGCTCGCCGGCCGCGAGCGCCCGCACCTGCGAATCCGAATGTGCGTAGCGCACCGTGACCTCGACGCGCGGATGCCTCTTGGCGAATTCGCCCAGCGCCCGCGACAGGATCGAACGTCCATATTCGGCCGGGATGCCGATGCGCACCAGCCCGCCGAGCGGCGGCGCCACCAGCGAGGCCGCCGTCTCGTCTAGCAGCGAGACGATCCGGCGCGCGTTGGCGATCAATTCGCCGCCGCGGCGCGTCAGCGCCACGCCGCGCGAGCCGCGCTCGAACAGATTGTCGCCGACCATGTCCTCCAGCTTCTTCATCTGCATGGACACGGCCGATTGCGTGCGCCCGGCTTTCTCCGCCGCACGTGTGAAATTGCCGGTTTCGGCCACCGCCACGAAGGTACGCAGGAGGTCGCTGTCGAGAACTGGTCGCATCGGGGTCGCCATAAGAAAAGCTGATTGCTGGCATCATTCCAATTCGTTTGCCAGATGTCAAACACCGCAGGATAGTGAGACACCCATTGGATATGCGGCCGCGAAATCGGTCGCGGACCAATCGAAGAGTCCTCACTCGTGCCCGCTGCCTGAAAACGGTAGCGGGTTCTTTTTCGCTGGATCGATCATGCAGAACCGGACGGTGCTTGGCATTTTGAGCCTCTGTCTCGGCGTGCTGGTCTTTTCGCTGCAGGATCCGCTGGTGAAGGCGGTGTCGGGCGGCTATCCGGTGACCGAGGTGATGGCGATCCGCGCCATCGTCGCGCTACCGATCCTGATCGTCATCGTCCAGGCCGGTGTCGGCCTGAAGGCGGTGCTGTCCAAGCGCTTCGGCATGCTGACGCTGCGCGCCTTCATCCAGTTCTCGTCCTATACGGTGTATTATCTGGCGATCGCCGCCTTGCCGCTGGCCGATGCAGTGGCGCTCTATTTCATGGCGCCGCTGTTCATCATGGCGATGGCCGGTCCCTATCTCGGCGAGCGCGTCTCCTGGAAAACGTTGGCGACGGTGCTGATCGGCCTGGTCGGCGTGCTTGTGATGGTGCGTCCCGGCGCCAACGTGTTCGACTGGGCGGCGCTGCTGTCGCTGGGCTCGGCCTTCCTCTACGGCTTTTCGCAACTGATGGCGCGCCGCATCGGCGACACCGAATCGTCGACCGTGATGGCCTTCTACCAGAACGGCGCCTATCTCAGCGGCGCCATTGCGGTCGCGACCGTCTTCCACCTTGCCGGAATCACCCATGCCGCACATCCGAGTGTCGAATTCCTGGTGCGGCCATGGGCGTGGCCGACGATGCCGGATTTCCTGAAGATGGCCGCCTGCGGCCTCGTCGCTTCCGCCGGCATGATCCTGTTGTCGCAGGCCTACCGGATGGCGCCGGCCAACCGCGTCGCCACCTTCGAATACACCGGCATCCTGTGGTCGCCGCTCTGGGGTTTCCTGTTCTTCGCCGAAGTGCCGCGTGAAACCACCGTGCTGGGCGCGGCGCTGATCATCGGCGCCGGCCTGCTTGCGCTGAGCGGCGGGCGTCGGCGAAGTGCAGCGCCGGCCGTCCCTGTTACGACCGATGCGGTCTCAAGCGAAGCAGCTTAAAGCCTTGCCGACGCGGCCGCGGATCTCGGCAAGCGTGAACGGCTTCTGCACGACGTCGAGGATGATGCCGTTGAGTTCCTCGGCGCGCTCGCGCTGGTCGGCATAGCCGGTCATCAGCATGATCCGCATCGCTGGAAACTCTCTTGCGGCGGCTGTCGCCATCTCGATGCCGTCCATTTCCGGCATGCGGATGTCGGACACCACCAGATCGAAACCGCCACGCGCCTGCCGGATCCTGTCCAGCCCCTGCGCGCCGTCGGTGGCGATGGTGACATTGTGGCCATCGCGCTCGAGCGCGCGGGCAGCGAGGGTGCGGACGGACTCATCGTCCTCGACGATCAGAAGCTTTGCCATGCCGAGATAGATGCCGCCGAAATATTGATGTTTTCTGAAAATTCTAACGATCGGCAGCTTTTCGGAATGGCCCCGCCCTCCTCAGACATCGCCTTTCACCACCCCGACAAATGGCAGCTCGCGGAACGCGTGGGCGACATCCATGCCGTAGCCGACGACGAAATAGTCCGGGCAGTCGAAGCCGACATAGTCGGCGTTGAGCGAGGTCTGGCGGCGCATGCGCTTGTCTAGCAGCACCGCGATGGCGCAGCTCTTGGCGCCCCGCGAAAGCATCAGGTCGCGGGTGTAGGAAAGCGTCTTGCCGGATTCCAGTATGTCGTCGATCAACAGCACGTCGCGGCCGGCGACCTCGTTGTCGATGTCGCGCAACACCCTGACCTCGCCGCTCGTGGTGCCGGCGCCATAGCTGGAGATGAAGATGAACTCGACTTCCGGCGACAGGCCGACATCATGCATGGCGCGGATGAGATCGGCGGCAAAGACGAACGAGCCCTTGAGGATCGAGATCACCAGCAGGTCGTGGTAGTCGCGCCCGGCGATTTCCTTGGCGAGCTCGAGATTGCGGCGCGCGATCGCGGACGCCGAAAACAGGACCTCGATGTCCTTGCCGCGCACAACTGGCATTGTTTCGTCCTTCAAAATCACCTGGAAGCGCAGGAAACCGCTATTTGCAGGCCGGCCTCACCCGAAGATCGACGCACCTAGCCGGCGAAGGTGACGGAGACGGTCCTTACGCCGTCTTTAGGCACATCGAGGCGGCTGGAAAAGCCGAATCTTTCGCCCGGCCCCAGGGAACGGTTCGATGTCCCCAGCCTGTAGCGGATAATGTTGGCGTTGTTGTCGGTGACGCGGATTTCGAGCGGCGGCAGTGTTTCCGACCGCATGCCGTCATTCGCCGCCTCGCCATCCACGAACAGCACCGGCTTCAAGCCCGACGCATCGATGCGCGACGTCACGCCGGAAATGGTGAGCGCGCTCGCCGGCGCGGCGGTCGTCCAAAAGGGGCTCTGCCGGACCAGCGCGTGACCGCCCGACATCCAAAACGAGATCAGCGCTATGCCGATGCCGGCGATCCAGAACATTGGACCGCCGCGCGAGGACCGCGGCGGCCCTGCCTCCGATTTGCGCAGCATGCCCATGCCCTCGATCGATGGCGTCGGCGGAATCTGCGGCGGGGGTGCTGCCGGTGCCGAGGCAAAACGCGGCAGCACCACGTAATCGGCATCGACGATATCGACGGCATCGAAAACGGCGCGTTCCGGCGCGGCATTTGTTGCCGTGCCGGTCATGATTTCGCCGGAAACAGGGCGCGCGGTTCTCTCGTCAGCCATTACGGCACCAGTGCAGTCTTCGTTTCTTTTGCGTAAACGGAATTGGTTAACGCTTCCCCACCGGAATGGCTTTGATGCACGCTGAGCATCGCAAAATTAACCGCCGGTTAACCATGCCGGCGGATGGTCTGTTAGAGTAGATTGTGGCGCGTCGCCGCCGAGAGTTTCCAGGTCGCCAAACGTGATCCGCTTCGAAAATGTCGGCCTCCGCTATGGCATGGGTCCGGAGATCCTCCGGGACATCTCCCTGCACATTCCGGAGCGCTCCTTCCAGTTCCTGAGCGGCCCTTCGGGCGCCGGCAAGACGACCTTGCTGCGCTTGCTGTTCATGTCGCTGAAGCCGACGCGCGGCCTGATCACCATCTTCGGCAAGGATCGCTCGCGCATTTCGCGCGGCGAACTGCCGCTGCTGCGGCGCCGCATTGGCGTGGTGTTCCAGGACTTCCGCCTGCTCGACCATATGACGACATACGAGAATGTCGCGCTGCCGCTGCGCGTTCGCGGGCGCGAGGAAGCGAGCTACCGCACCGACGTCACCGAGCTTCTGAAATGGGTCGGCCTCGGCGACCGCATGCATGTGCTGCCGCCGGTGCTGTCCGGCGGCGAGAAGCAGCGCGCCGCGATTGCCCGGGCCTTGATCGAACAGCCGGAGATCCTGCTCGCCGACGAGCCCACCGGCAATGTCGACCCGCCGCTGGCGCGCCGGCTGCTCAGGCTGTTCATAGAGCTCAACCGGCTGGGCACCGCTGTAGTGATCGCCACCCACGACCTTGGCCTAATGGAGCAGGTCGATGCGCGCCGCATGATTCTGGCCGGTGGAAGGTTGGACGTCTATGACTGACCTCCGGCCGATCACCTCCACGACGAAGCCGAGGCGCCGGTGACGATCCGGCGTGTCCAGCGCAAGACGGCGCCGATCGTGCCGGCGCAGAACATCGCCGGACGGGCGCTGGTGCTGGTCATCGCCATCATGACCTTCCTGTCCTGCCTCACCTTCGGCGCGGTGACGCTGGTGCGCGATACCGCATCGGTCTGGGAGAACCAGATTTCGCGCGAGGCGACGATCCAGATCAAGCCGGCCGACGGCCTCGATATGGAGGCGGCCCTTGCGCAGGCCTCGCAGATCGCCAGCGAGTTCCCCGGCGTGAAGGGCACCAAGATCATCGACCGCGACGCGACCGCGCGCCTTCTGGAACCATGGCTGGGCAGCGGTCTCAACATCGACGAATTGCCGGTGCCGCGCCTCATCATCGTCACCATCGACGAGGCCAGCCCCCCGGACTTCGCCGCCATGCGCGCCGCCATCACGCCGAAAATCCCGACCGCCGCGCTCGACGACCACCGCACCTGGGTCGACCGTCTGGTCGCCATGGCGCACACGACGGTGACGATCGGCATCGCCGTTCTGGTGCTGATGCTCTCGGCGACCGTGCTGACGGTGGTGTTCGCCACGCGCGGCGCCATGGCCGGCAACGGCCATATCATCGAGGTGCTGCATTTCGTCGGCGCCGAGGCGCGCTTCATCGCGCGCGAGTTCCGCTGGCATTTCCTGGTCACCGGCATGAAGGGCGCGGCCGCCGGCGGCGCCCTGGCGATCGCCGTCTTCATCGTCTTTTCCTGGTGGTCGTCGCGCAGCATGGCCACGCCTCAGGCCGACCAGGCGACCGCTTTGTTCGGTAATTTTGCCATCGGCTCGGCCGGTTATTTCGGCGTCGGCCTGATGGTGCTGGTGATCGGCGCGCTGACTGCGGCCACTTCGCACGCGACTGTCGTCGCCTATCTCAGCGACATCGACGTTCGCCAGCCGGATGCGGGCTGACCTATGATATCAATCCGGAAACCAGCGCAAAGCGCTATATTCAAACAAGACAATGATCACACACGGGATACTTGCCGTAACGCAATGTGCGCCGTCCTGCCTATCAATGGCGGCATTTCGGAGTTAACCATTAGAAGCTTTCAGGATTAACCCGGGGATGATGGAAGCGCAGGATTCTGTCGAGACGGCTGGACCGATGCCGGCGATGCCTATGCGCACCGCTGTCCCTGCCGGGTTTGGCCGTCTGTGGCTCGCCTTGCGTATCTTCGGTTTTGTGGTTCTTACCGCGTTGGCGCTTTTTGCCGGCGGCTTCGGCTGGTTTGCCGACAAGGTCAGCCATATGACGACTCCAGCCAATCCGGCCAGGGCCGATGCCATCATCGTGCTCACTGGCGGGCAGTCGCGGCTCGATGCGGCGATGGACCTGCTGGCCTCCGGCAAAGGCGAACGCTTGCTGATCAGCGGCGTCCATCCGTCGGCCACCAGGCGCCAGTTGCAGGCGGCAATGGGCGGCGACAGGCAGCTCTTCTCCTGCTGCGTCGATATTGACCGCGCCGCGCTCGACACCATCGGCAATGCCGAGGAAAGCGCCAAATGGGTGGAGAACCACGCCTATGGCAGCATCATCATCGTCACCAACAACTACCACATGCCGCGCAGCCTGCTCGAGATGGGCCGGCTGCTGCATGGCGCGCGCCTGGAACCCTATCCGGTGGTCAATACCAATCTCGGTAATGGCGGCTGGCTGACCAAGCCAGAGGCGCTGCGCGTGCTGCTGACCGAATACAGCAAATATGTACTGTCGCTGGCGCGCGGCTTCCTGCCGCTTCGCACGACGCCCGAGGGCGTCACGCTGGCGGAAGCATCGACCGTGGTGAAGAATTAAGCCTCAGCCGCCGCATTATCGCGCAAGCGGGCTATCTCCTGCTCCAGGCCGGCTATGCGCCGGTCGCGCTCGGCAAGGGCGGCCGCGACGTCCGCCGCTTCGAAACGCTGGGGAATATGCTGCGGGCAATTGGCATCCCAGGCCGTGACCGTGAACAGGATCGTCTGCTCCGGCCGCGCCTTGTAGTCCGCCGGCATCAGCTTCGCCGTCAGCTCCGGGTCATTCTCGACGACACGCGCCCTACCCCAGATCTTGATGCGCTGCCTGAGCATGTAGTCGATCAGGAACAGGAACGCCTGGTCGTTGTCCTCGAGATTGCCCTGGGTGATGAACTGCCGATTGCCGGAAAAATCCGCAAAGCCGATCATGTGCTCGTCCAGCACCTTCAGGAAACCGGCCGGCCCGCCGCGATGCTGGATGTAGGGCTGGCCTTCGGCATTGGCCGTCGCCAGAAACGCGCTGGTCTGCGCTTCGATGAAGGCGGCGAGGTCCGGCGTGATTGTTGCCCGCCAGCCGCCGCGCTGCTCGACGCGCGCATAGGAATCACGCGACCCCTTGCGGGACTGGATGGCCTTGATCGTCGGCGTGAAGGCCACGTCGCTGGTGAATTCATTCATGCCGGCGCTCCTCGGACAGGATCGCACCTCACTTAGCCTCTTCCGAAATTCGGATGTAGGGGACATATTTGGAACTCACCCTTCCATATTTCGGGAGAATAATGGATCGCCTCGATGCTATGTCCCTATTCGTCGCCACGGTGGAGGCCGGCAGCCTTTCCGCCGCCGCGCGGCGCGCCGGCATCCCGCTGGCGACCGTGAGCCGCAAGCTCTCCGAACTGGAGAAGCACTTGGGGACGCGCCTGCTCAACCGCTCGACGCGGCGGCTGACGCTGACCGATGCCGGCCAGTCCTATCTTGCCGCCTGCCGCCGCATCCTCGACGAAGTGAGCGAGGCCGAACGCATCGCGGCCGGCGAATATTCGAGCCCGACCGGCGAACTGGTCATCACGGCGCCGGTCGTCTTCGGCCGTCTCCATGTGCTGCCGGTGATCACCGGCTTTCTCGCCGTCTATCCGCAAGTGAATGTCCGCCTGACCTTGTCGGACCGGATCACCCAACTAGTCGAGGAGCATATCGATCTGGCGGTGCGCATCGGCGAGCTGCCGGATTCGGCCATGGTCGCGATCCGCGTCGGCTCGATCCGCCGCATCGTCTGCGCAAGCCCGGCCTATCTCGCCATGCACGGCACGCCGGAGAAACCGCCGGAACTCGCGGGCCACAACTGCATCACCTTCGAAGGTCTAGCCGCTCCCGCGACATGGAATTTCGGAGCGGGCAAGACGGAAACCACAGTCGCGGTCCGCTCGCGCCTGCAGGTCAACACCGCCGAGGCGGCCATCGATGCCGCGATTGCCGGCCTGGGCCTGACGAAAGTGCTCTCCTACCAGGCCGATGCCGCCGTGCGCGCCGGCGCGTTACGGGTGGTGCTGGAGCTGTTCGAGCCGCCGCCCTGGCCGGTGAGCCTTGTCCATGCTGGCCAGGGCCGGCTGCCGGTGAAGCTGCGCGCCTTCCTCGATTTTGCAGCACCGCGCCTGAAGGAACGGCTGGCAGGATCGTTGTAGGGGCAGCGTTCGATCAAGGCGCCGTTTCCTTTTTTGCGCCGCTTGGTGTAACCAACGCACACTTCCTCACGGGCCCTTTGCATGCTCATTATCCGCTCGCTGGCGTTCAACTTCGTCTTCTATCTTAGCCTGATCGTCCAGATGATCTTCTGGACGCCTTTCTATTTCCTGTCGCCGCGCCACCGCGCCTGGTTCGTGCCGAAATTCTGGTCGCGGAGCTCGATGTGGCTCTATGACAAGATCGCCGCGACGAAGAGCGAGATCACCGGTGTCGAGAACCTGCCCGACGGCTCCTTCATCCTGGCGCCGAAGCATCAATCTTTCTGGGACGCGATCGCCTTCTTCCCCTATCTCGACGACGCGCTCTACATCCTGAAGCGCGAGCTGACCTGGATCCCCTTCTTCGGCTGGTACATCATGAAGATGCGCATGATCCCGGTCGACCGCGGCAGCCGTTCGAAAGCGCTTAAGGCGGTCATCGCCGCGACCAGGCAGGAGATGAACCGCAATCCGCGCCAGCTCATCATCTATCCCGAAGGCACTCGCCGCCCGCCGGGCGCCGAACCCTCCTACAAATACGGCATCGTCGAGCTCTACACGCAGCTCGGCGTTCCCGTGGTGCCGGTTGCCCATGTTGCCGGTCTCTACTGGCCGCGCCGCAAGTTCCTGCGCTATCCGGGCACCATCAAGGCCCGCTTCTTGCCCGCGATCCCGCCAGGGCTCGGCAAGGAGGAATTCATGCAGCGGCTGATCGGCGCGACCGAGGCCGCCTGCGACCAGATGCTCGTCGAGGCCGCGCAGGCGCCGAACCCGCCGCCGATGCCGCCGACGGCGGTGAAACGGCTGGCCGAACTCGGCGTAACGGCCAAGACCTGATCGGCTACCGCAGCGCCGCCAGCAGGGTCGTCAGCACCAGCGTGGCGGCAAACACCAGATTGATGATCCGCGAGGCCATGGGATGGCGCAGGGCGCGCGCGAACGCCGTTCCGGCAAGCAGCCACGCGACGTGGATGGTGACGATCATCGCGGCAAGCACCAGCAGCCTGGTGGAAGCGCCGAGCGCATCGGCCTGCGACGCGGCGCCGGCGAAAACCGCGGCGATCGCCACATAGGCTTTCGGGTTGGCAACCGCGAGCATGAAGCCGCCGAGAAAATCGGGCTTCGTCGCCGTGCTCCCGCGCTCCGCCAATGGCGGCGCGGTCGCTATTCTGAAGGCAAGATAAAGGATGTAGGCGGCCGAAAGGAGCGCCAGCACCGGCGCCACTCCCGGCACCGAGGTCAGCATGCCGAAAAACCCGCCCGCCACCGCCAGAAGCACTGCGATCGTGCCGAGCACCACGCCGGACGTGTAAACCAGGGAAGGACGCAGACCGAAAGCCGCGCCGACGGCGGTCACGCTGATCGTCGCCGGTCCCGGACTGCCCATGACGACAGTCGCGGCCACGATAAGCGCCAGCACTTGCTGCCAAGGCTGTGCCGCGCCCAGAACACCACCGGCCATGTCGAACCTCCGCCTGCCGCGATCCGACAGGACTTAGGAGGGATCGTCATGGCCGTCTTGGACGTTCGTGCGCAGCGCCCGTCTCAGGCGCTGGCCCGGTCCAATGCCGCGATATCGTCGGCCGAAAGCTTGAGCGATGCGGCGCGGATCAGACTGTCCATCTGGGCCGGCGTGGTGGCGCTGGCGATCGGCGCGATGACGCCCGGCCGCGCGATGATCCAGGCCAGCGCCACTTCCGCCTGCTTGGCCGAATGGCGCTCGGCCACGGCATCGAGCGCGGAAAGGATGCGCATGCCGCGCTCGTTGAGATATTCGGCGACGTCTTCGCCGCGCGCGCTCTGGCCGAGATCGGCCTTGCTGCGGTATTTGCCGCTCAGGAATCCCTTTGCCAGGCTGAAATAGGTGATGACGCCGATATCCTCCGCCTTGCAGAGGTCGAGCAGCGGTCCGTCGAGCGACGAGCGGTCGTACAAATTGTATTCAGGCTGGAGAACCTCGTAGCGCGGCAGGCTGCGCAAGCTGGCGACGTCGAGCGCGGCGCGCAGCTGGCCGGCATCGAGGTTGGAGCAGCCGGGATAGCGGATCTTGCCCTTTTCGAGCAGACGCTGATAGGCGCCGAGCGTTTCTTCGTAAGGCGTGGCCGGGTCCGGCCAGTGCGACAGATAGAGGTCGATGACGTCGACCTGCAACCGCTTCAGCGACGCCTCGACCGCCTTTTCGATATAGGCAGCGGAGAGGTCGCGTTTGCCCTGGCCCATGTCGGAGCCGACCTTGGTGATGACGATGACCTTGTCCCGATTGCCGCGGCTCTTCATCCAATTACCGATGATGGTTTCCGATTCGCCGCCCTTGTTGCCCGGCACCCAGCGCGAATAGGCATCGGCCGTATCGATGGCATTGAAGCCGGCAGCGACGAACCGGTCGAGCAGGTCGAAGGAGGTCTTCTCATCGGCCGTCCAGCCGAAGACGTTGCCGCCCAGGACCAGCGGCGCGATGGAAAGGTCGGTGCGACCGAGACGACGTTTCTGCAAGACTGATCTCCGTGATGCTGGAACGGGCCTGACGCCCAAGGATGGGATGCCGCTAAGCTAGGTCGTGGCTGGCCGAGGTCAAAGGCAGGGTTTTGTTTTTTGATCGGACCAGCGCTTCACGAAGACGCGACCCGACGGCCCACCTCCTCCAGCCAATGATCGCGGATGCCGAGCGCCTCGAGGTGCTCGAGCGTGCTCAAGACATAGTCCTCGTTTCGGCCGGATTGGCCGACGGCGCCGCGAACGATCCTTGCCGCATGATCGGCATCGAGCGCGCCGGCATACTGCTCATGCTGGCGGTCGACGGTGTAGGCGACCGCATCGACCGAGCCTCCGCCATCCAGCCGGACATCGAGAATGCGTTCGAGATAGACGCTGGTGACCAGCTCGCGCTCGCGCAGATAGGAAAGCACCTCGTCGCGCAGATTGCCGGGAACACGGTAGGCGAGGCCGATGCAAGAACCGCCCCGGTCGAGGCCGAGCACCAGGCCCGGCCGCGCGCGCGTGCCGCGATGCACGAAGGAATAGACGCAAAGCGAGCGGCGATAGCCGTAGAGCCGGGCGCGGCGCGTCTCGACATGGGCAAATCCGGGCCGCCAGATCAGCGACCCATAGCCAAAAACCCAAAAATCGCCCATATCGCCAAGCCTGATCGCATTCGAGTGAACGACACCGCACCGCCAAGGTGCTTCTTCTGTCCCCGTTTGTTTGCGTATTGGTAAATGCCCGCTCGCCGGGGTTAACGAGAGCCGCAGCATGACGTCAAGTGACGAGCGATCGCCCAAACTTCGCCGCCGGCTGTTCTGGCTCGCGGCGTTCATCCTCGTGCTGTTCGCCATCTACAGCGGCGGCTGGTTCTATCTCGCCGACAGGCTCAAGACCGAGGCCGACGAGGCGGTGGCGAGGCTGGGCAGCAAGGGGATCGCCGCCGGCTGCGCCAACCTCACCGTCAGCGGCTATCCGATGAGCTTCACGGTTTCCTGCGACAACATCGCCTATGAGGACGACGCCCGGAAGGTTGCGGCCTCCACCGGAAGCTTCAACGCCGTCGCCGGGATCACCGGACCGCTGTCGCCGGTCGCCGACCTGCGCGGGCCTCTAAGGACGATGGCGCCCGGCATGCCGCCGCTTTGGATCGACTGGGACCAGCTGCAAGCCAATGTCAAAGTGTGGTGGCCGCTGCCGCGGAGTGTCTCGCTGTGGGCCGAAGGCCTGAACGGTCAGACCGATCCGCAGGACGACACGGATCCGATGCAATTGTTCAGCGCCGGCAAGGCGGCCGGCCAGTTGCAGCCGGCCGGCCAGGACATCAATTACATCGGCAGCTTCGGCGATCTGGAGATCAACGCGGATGCCATCGACGGACGCGTTCTGCCGGCGCTGGACGGCAGCGGCGACGTAACGCTGAAGAACGGCGTGGCGCTGATCGCCGCACCCCCGAAGAGCCTGCGCGGCCAGTCGATCCAGATTGCCAGGCTCGACCTGTCGTCCGGCACGGCGCGCATCACCGTGTCCGGACCTGTCTCCGTGGATGCGGAAGGACTGGTCAACGGGGATCTGACGATCAAGCTCAACAACCCAAAGGCGGTAGCATCTATCCTTGCCGGCGCGGTTCCCGAGCATAAAAGCGAAATCAAGCAGGGTTTTTCTGCCATTGCCATGCTTGGCAAGGAACCGTCCTTGCCGCTCAAGATCGTCAAGGGCAAGGCTTCGCTCGGCTTCATCCCGCTCGGCAAGATCAAGCCGCTTGAGTAACGCAACGATGGCGAAGCCGGTCAGACTGCTCAGCGTCGGCGCCTTCACCCTCGACACCATCCTTCGCGTCGAGGCACTGCCAGCGCATCAGGGCAAGTTCATCGCCAGCGACGGCGTCCAGATCGCCTCCGGCATGGCGACGAGCGCCGCCTGTGCCGCACATCGCCTCGGCGCCGAAGTCTCGCTATGGGCAAGCGCGGGCGACGATCCTGTCGGCGACCAGCTGATCGCCGACATTCAAGCCGAAGGCGTCGACTGCAGCCTTATCCGCCGCATTCCCGGCGCGCGATCGGCGCTGGCCGCGATCGTGGTCGATGCGCATGGCGAGCGCATCATCGTCCCCTTCTACGACAAAAAGGCGCAAGCCGATCCCGAGGCGCTGCCGCTTGCCGATCTTTCCGGCTTCGACGCCGTGCTGGTGGATGTCCGCTGGCCGGGCGCTGCGGCGCTTGCCCTGGGCGCGGCCAGATCGATCGGCCGTCCGGCGATCCTGGACGCCGACACCGCGCCAGTCGAGGTGCTGGAGCGGCTCTTGCCATTGGCCTCGCATATCGTCGCCTCGGAACCGGCGGCGCGCATCGTCTGCGGTCATGCGCTCGATCCCGAAAGCGCCTGCGCCGACCTCGCCTCGCGCACCGACGCCTTTGTCGCGGTGACCGGCGGCGCCGCCGGGACCTGGTGGCACGACCGGGCGACCAAGCGCGTGCGCCATGTCGAGACGCCGAAGGTCAAGGCGATTGATACGCTCGCCGCCGGCGACGTCTTCCACGGCGCCTTCGCCGTTGGCCTTGCCGAGGCGATGCCAATGGAGGAAGCCTTGCGCTTTGCCAGCGCTGCCGCGGCGCTCAAATGCCTGCGCTTCGGCGGCCGCCTCGGCGCGCCGTATCGGGCCGAAACGCTGGCCATGATGGCGGCGCACTGGCCGCCAGCCCGAGAAGGCAAAGGGAGCTGAGATTCAGGTCAGGCCGTGTCGAAAACGGTGGGTCCCGAGAACCGGAGCGGAGCGTACTTGAAGTACGTGAGCACCGGAAGCGCAGGGAGCCGCCGTTTGCAGACCGGCCTCACTTGAAGATCAGTTCCCTTTGGGGTGCTCGACGGCCTGCCGGCCGAAATCCGGCACATCGATATCCTGGCCGGCCTCGATGATCGAGCGGCGGATGGCACGGGTGCGGGTGAAGAGGTCGAACAGCTTCTCGCCGTCGCCCCACCGGATCGCCCGCTGCAGCGAGGCCAGATCCTCCGAGAAACGCGCCAGCATCTCCAGGATCGCATCTTTGTTGTGCAGGCATACGTCCCGCCACATGGTCGGGTCGGAGGCGGCAAGACGAGTGAAGTCGCGGAAACCGGAGGCGGAATATTTGATGACTTCGCTCTTGGTCACCGCTTCCAGATCGTCCGCCGTGCCGACGATGTTGTAGGCGATGATATGCGGCAGATGCGACACGATCGCGAGCGTCATGTCGTGATGCTGCGGGTCCATCGTATCGATGTTGGAGCCGCAGCGCCGCCAGAATTCCGAAAGCGTCTCGAGCGCGGCGGGATCGGTGCCCGGCAGCGGCGTGAAGATGCACCAGCGATTCTCGAAGAGATCGGCAAAGCCGGCATCGGGCCCGGACTTTTCCGTGCCTGCCAGCGGATGTCCGGGGATGAAGTGCACGCCTTCCGGCACATGCGGCTCGATCTGCGCGATCACCGAGGCCTTGGTCGAGCCGACATCGGTGAGGATGGCGCCCTTCTTCAGCGCCGGCGCGATCTCGGCCGCCACCTCGCCGGACGAGCCGACCGGAACCGAGACGATGACGAGATCAGCGTCGCGCACGGCTTCGCGAGCATCCGTGCTGTAGGAATCGCCAAGGCCAAGCTCCTCGGCGCGCTTCAGCGTCGAAGCGCTGCGCGTCGCGATGGCGATATGGCGCGCCAGACCCTCGCGGCGGACGACGCGGGCAAGCGACGAGCCGATAAGGCCGATGCCGACCAGCGCTATTTTCTCGAACATCGGTGATGCCATAGTGTTCTAGCTTTTCAGGAAGGTCTTCAGCGCATCGATAACGCCGCGATTGGCTTCCTCGGTGCCGACGCTCATGCGCAGCGCGTTGGGGAAGCCGTAGCCGGTGACGCGGCGCAGGATATAGCCGCGCGCGCTCAGATAATCGTCCGCGGCCGCCGCCGAATGTCTCTTGCTGTCGGGAAAATGGATCAGCACGAAATTGCCGACGCTGGGCGTGACACGCAGGCCAACCCCGGTCAGCTCAGCGCTGAGCCAGGCCAGCCATTTCTCATTATGCGCCACGCTGCGTTCGATATGGGCACGGTCGCGGATCGCGGCGATGCCCGCCTCGATCGCGGTCGCGTTGACGTTGAAGGGGCCGCGCACGCGGTTGATCGCATCGACGATATGCGCCGGCCCATACATCCAGCCGATACGCGCGCCGCCGAGGCCGAGCTTGGAGAAGGTGCGGGTCATCACCACGTTTTCGGAGCTGCCCGCCAGCTCGATGCCGGCCTCGTAGTCGTTGCGCCGCACATATTCGGCATAGGCCGCGTCGAGCACCAGGAGCACGTTCTTCGGCAATGCCGCGTGCAGCCGGCGCACCTCCTGGAACGGCACATAGGTGCCTGTCGGATTGTTGGGATTGGCGAGGAACACGATCCGCGTCGCCGGGGTCACCGCGGCAAGGATCGCATCGATGTCGGCGCGCTCGTCGGTCTCCTTCACCGCCACCGGCTTGGCGCCTGCCGCCTGGATGTAGATCTTGTAGACCATGAACGCGTGTTCGGTGAACATGGCTTCGTCACCCGGCGCGAGATAGGTCTGCGCCAGCAGGCCAAGGATCTCGTCGGAGCCGTTGGAGCAAATGATGTTGGCCGGGTTCAGCCCATGCACTTCGGCGATCGCCTCGCGCAGCCGGCGGGCGGTGCCGTCGGGATAGACGTCGAGCTTCGCCGCCACCTCGCGCGCGGCCTCGATCGCCTTCGGCGAGGGCCCGAGCGGGTTTTCGTTCGACGACAGCTTGTAGACTTTCGTCACGCCGGCCGGCGCGGTGCTTTTTCCCGGCACATAGGCCTCGATGTCCATGATGCCCGCGCGGGGCGTCGGACGGGGCTGATCCTGCTTCATGTCACAAATCCGTCGAGAAGGCCTCCAAGGCCGCAGCGGAAATACAGGCCACAGGCAGGAATGTCGAGTGCCGGCGCCTGCGAGAGAGGCTACCCGTTGACGAAGCGCGGCGCTGGTCCTAGAAGGTCTGCCAGACTTCCGTGGTGATTTGGCCGGTCGGCTTGCAGCCACGTTAAACAACTCGCTAAAGGGCCGTTTGCAACCTGTAACCGGCTTTGCGACGGCAATGCCGGTTTTTTGTTGTCCGCCGCCGGCCGGACACCGCGTCGGGACGAAACCGGTGCGGCCACAGGATGAGGACGGACATGGCCGCTCAGCGCGCTGCAAGAACCAAGGACGAGGTCGACCATCCGTCGAGCCCGGTGCTGCAGTTCGGCCCGGATAAGCCGCTGAAGCTCGACGCCGGCACGCTGCTCTCGCCTTTCCAGATCGCCTACCAGACTTACGGCACGCTCAACGACGCGCGCTCCAATGCCATCCTCGTCTGCCATGCGCTGACCGGCGACCAGCACGTCGCCAACACCAATCCGGTGACCGGCAAGCCGGGCTGGTGGGAGGTGCTGATCGGCCCTGGCAAGATCATCGACACCAACCGTTTCTTCGTCATCTGCTCCAACGTCGTCGGCGGCTGCCTCGGCTCGACCGGCCCGGCCTCGACCAATCCGGCGACTGGCAAGCCCTACGGGCTCGACCTGCCGATCATCACCATCCGCGACATGGTGCGCGCGCAGGCGATGCTCATCGATCATTTCGGCATCGAAAAGCTGTTTTGCGTGCTTGGCGGCTCGATGGGCGGCATGCAGGTGCTGGAATGGGCCGCAAGCTATCCGGAGCGCGTGTTCTGCGCCCTGCCGATCGCCACCGGCGCCCGCCATTCCTCGCAGAACATCGCCTTCCATGAGGTCGGACGGCAGGCCGTCATGGCTGATCCCGACTGGCATGGCGGCAAATATCTCGATTTCGGCCAGCGGCCGGAAAAGGGCCTCGCCGTCGCGCGTATGGCCGCCCACATCACCTATCTTTCGGAAGCAGCACTCCACCGCAAGTTCGGCCGCAATTTGCAGGACCGCGAGGCGCTGACTTTCGGCTTCGACGCCGATTTCCAGATCGAGAGCTATCTGCGCCACCAGGGCATGACCTTCGTCGACCGCTTCGACGCCAATTCCTACCTCTATCTGACCCGCGCGATGGACTATTTCGACCTTGCCGCAGATCACGGCGGGCGCCTCGCCGACGCCTTCGCCGGAACCAAGACGCGCTTTTGCCTGGTTTCCTTCACCAGCGACTGGCTGTTTCCGACCGAGGAGAGCCGCTCGATCGTGCATGCCTTGAACGCGGCGGGCGCTTCCGTCTCCTTCGTCGAGATCGAGACCGACCGCGGCCACGACGCTTTTCTGCTCGATGAGCCGGAGCTGTTCGCGGCCATCAACGGCTTCATCGCCTCCGCCGCCCGCGCCCGGGGGCTCAGCGCATGACCCCGAACCGAAGGTCAGCGAACGCAAAAAGTTGCAAGCTTCTCGCGCGGGGATCATGCGCCATGCTGGAGGCGAAGCCATGAGCGTCAATCGCGCCCAGCGTGTCGACCTCGAAGTCGTCACCGATCTCATCCCGCCCAATTCGCGCGTGCTTGATGTCGGCTCGGGCGACGGCGTGCTTCTGGAACTGTTGCAGGCGACCAAGCAGGTCGACGGCCGCGGGCTGGAACTGTCGCAGCGCGGCGTCAACGAATGCGTGGCGCGCGGGCTATCGGTCATCCAGGGCGACGCCGACACGGATCTGAAATTCTACGCCGACAAGGGCTTCGACTTCGTCGTGCTCTCGCAGACGCTGCAGGCGACGCGCAACCCGAAGGTCGTGCTCGACGAGCTGCTTCGGATCGGCAACCGCGCCATCGTCTCCTTCCCCAATTTCGGCCATTGGCGCGTGCGCTTTTCGCTGCTGATCAAGGGCAGGATGCCGGTCACCAAGGACCTGCCCTACTCCTGGTACGACACGCCCAACATCCACTTCTGCACCATCCGCGACTTCGTCAATCTGTGCGAGGAGCTTGGCGCGACTGTCGAGAAGGCGACCGCGCTCGACGCCAACGGCCAGAAGATAGGCCTGTCGATGCCCTGGTGGTTCTGGAATTTTTTTGGCCAGCAGGCAGTGTTCCTGCTGAGGCGATGACCGGTGGCTTAGCGAGAAGCTGTGCGAAGCATCGGCTCCGGGTTTATGGGCCAACACTTGTAATGACAGAATCTAGTGACAGAATCGCCTCTTCTTTATAATAGAATCGGGTCGAACAACCATTTCGAGACGAAGGCGTGAGGATGAATATCCGGGACTTTCGCGCTTGTGGCAACAGGCCGAGGTACTTTTGCGCGCGGACATATTCATGACTCTGTCCAAAGTCCCGTCCTTATCGATAATCGTCAACACCTACAACTGGCCGGAGGCCCTGCGGCTGACGCTACAGTCGCTCGCCTGCCAGACTGAGCGCCGTTTCGAGATCATCGTAGCCGACGATGGGTCGCGTCCCGATACCGCCGAGATGATTGAAGCCTTTGCTCACTCGGCGCCATTCCCGGTCAGGCATGTGTGGCAGGAAGACACCGGGTTTCGCCGTTGCGCAATTCTCAACAAGGCCATCGCAGAGGCCAGCGGCGCCTATTTGATCTTCATCGATGGCGACTGCATCCTGCAGCCGGATTTCGTAGCCCAGCATCTCGCGCTCGCCGAACCAAACCACTTGGTCACCGGTAGCCGCATTCTGCTTGGCCGAGAGCTCAGCAATCATTTATTGGCTGAAGGAAAGTGGGACTATCAAGTCTTCCGTCGAAATATTCTCGGTCATCGGCTCAATGGCGGTATCTCTAAAGTTGTTGCGCTGTTCGTGCGCCTGCCGTCCGGAAGACTGCGGGATTATCGCTCCTTCGTCTGGCGGCGGATCAAGGGCTGCAATCTAGCGTGTTGGAAAAGCGACGCCATTTGTGTCGGCGGCTTCGACGAGACGTTCATTGGTTGGGGTTCGGAGGACATAGATTTCGTCTTCCGCATGCAAGATAGGGGTATCATTCGGCGTTCCGGCGCCTGGGCGACGGAGGTGCTGCATATTTGGCACGAGACAGGCGATCGCAGCCGTGCCGCAGCAAACACGAAGATCGTGCGCGACAGGATAGCCGCCGCCCGGCATCGCAACAAACCCTGTCAGACGCCAAAATCGGCATAAAGCTTCGCGAGCGGCGAACCGGCCGGCGGAGGCATATGTTTCAAATCTCGGAGGTTTTCGTTCCAGAGATGCAAGGTGCGTGTCCCCTCGCGCAACACTGCATTCAGCGAGAATGCGGGATCATAGATGGCTCGAGCTTGGCCGAAATGGAGGGGATAGAAGACTTCCCTCGGCAGCGCCAACTCGAACAGGCCATACTTGTGCGCCAGCGCCGTTAGGGCGCCCGGGCCATAGGTACCCCAAGGTAGGTCTGCCGGCCGCACCGGAAGGCCGAGGAAGCGCTTCAGCCGGGCCTTGCGCGCCCGCCGCATCCGCGTCCAGGGAGGGAAATAATTGACGCGAAATAGGCTCTCCAACTCGGCCGTCATTGGCATGTCGGAATCGAGATAAAGGATAGCACCGTTGATGAGGGTTTCATCCTCAAGGCCGAACAGGCAACCGCCGTCGATATTCACTGGCTTGAGGCAAACCACGTCGAGGTCGGACCACAACCCGCCAGCAGTCAGCTGTAGCCGATATCGAAAATAGTCGGAGGCGAGGGCGTAGGAACCGGTCTTGTTGTGGCGAAGCCGCTTCATCTCAGCAAAAGGAACAGTGAGTTCGCCGTCGGCGAGATCGACCTCTGAAGGCACGTTAGCAAGCGGTTGATAGACGTGGAGCCGTACGGCGTGCCCACAAGTGAGCCATGAAGCGATCGAAAGCAACTCGATGCGGCCGAGTTTGTCGCCGATCCAGAGCATGTTCACCGCGGGGGCCGCCATGTTGCCTGCCTTCGCACTTTTCTTTAACGACGGGGCGCGCGCTGCCCTCTTAAAAAGCGGCTTTCTTAATTCGTTTTAGAAGAAACTCAAATCTATGTCGTTGCTCAGCAGCAAATGTCGATCCTTCTTGCGCCGTCACCGAGTGTCAAGGCACACGACCGCCTCGCCCACCACGCTGGTCTGGTGGGGAAGTTTCGAAGGCGGCGGCGGTGCGACCGTGGGCGATCTGCATGCGGTGGACAACCTTTCGTCGGCGCTACGTCAAGTTGGCCATGATCATGACGTACTCAGCCATCCGGCGCTCGGAATTGCGAACCACCGGCAGACAGGCGACCTATTCGACGTGCGCCGCGAGATAGAAACCCTGGTTTTCGTCTGCGGTCCCATCCTTCCCGGCGATCAACTTGCTGACTTGCTTGCTGTGCACCGGAAAGCAAGGAAGATCGCCGTTGGGGTTAGCGTCATTTCCAGGCACCCGGACATAGCAGCACGTTTCGATGCCATATTGGCGCGTGATGGCCTGCCCAAGCCGTCCTTCGATCTCGCCATTTCCTGCTCACAGCCCTGCACCACACCCTCGGCGGGCAAACGGCTGAAGGTCGGGCTCTGCTTCCGCGGCTCTCAGCAGGACTATGGCAAGGGCATGGCGGAATGGGCCAAGGCCGAGAAGCTCTTGTTGCAGCTCTCCGAAATGTTCGATTTCGAGACTGAACCGATCGACACGGTGTTGCGGCCCGGCAACGAAGCGGTAGAGATCGAGAGGCAGTTCGAGACCGTCGACCTTATCCTTACAACGCGTCTGCACGGGGCGCTCTATGGTTTATCGAAAGGTAAGCCGGTCGTCGCCATCGACCAAGTCAGGGGAACGGGCAAGGTTAAGCCGATCCTCGATCGTATTGGGTGGCCGCTCGCGTATTCGATCGAAGAGGCCAGCGAAAGCTTGCTCGTCAGCAATATGCGCAGAATTATGGCCGAATGGCCGGTTGCGGCGGTGACCAACTCCCAAGCTACGATTTTGGATCTATCGGCCAAGGCCCGTTCCCGCGCTGTGGCTCTGATTACTCAGGCGTGATGACTTGGGCAGGATCAGCGAATTAGCCGTTGATGAGCTGCGGTCGTGAAGTTGAAGCCGAAACATGCCTCATGTTCTGTGACGCAAGCGGCTGCCGCCCAATTCCGCGCAGTAAGTGGGTGCCGCTCTCGGCGTTTTTTGACGCGATTGCGCTACCCACACTTTCCTGGAATTCGTTCAGGCTTCAGTGGGTTCCTTCTTGCGGAGCGCCGCCGGAGGCGGCGGTTCGATCGCCCCGGCCCTGACGCGCACGGGTTTCAGCGCCGGCGCGCCGGAATCCTTGACGATGTTCAGCGAGCGCGGAAAAAACTGAGTATTGTGCTGACCGCGCCCGATATTGACGATCGCGGTTTCGGGCAGACGCTTCTGCAGCATGGCCAGCACGCGCCGCAGGGTCGGGCCGTCGAACGCGTCGAGCGCTTCGTCGATGATCACCCATTTCGGCTTGCGCAAAGCGAGCCTGGCGAAAGCGAGCGCCCGTTGTTCGTCATCGCCGAGTTCGCGTTCCCAGCGTCCGGGACGGTCAAGGGCCGTTGCCAGGTGATCGAGACCGACCTCCTCGAGCACCGCCGCGATCTCGGCATCGCTGGCCGGGGCCTCGCCGTTCGGATGGTCGAGGACCTCGCGCAACGTGCCGGCCGGGAAGTACGGCACGCGGGGAACGAAAATGGGGGTCTCGCCGGCCGGCAGGCCGATCCGGCCGCTCCCCCATGGCCACAGGCCGGCAATGGCGCGGAAGAACAATGTCTTGCCGGCGCTCGGCTCGCCGGTGATCATGACACGCTCTCCGGCGTGGATCTCGACCTCCGTCTGGGCAAGCTTGGTGCAGCCTTCGGGCGAAGCCACTTCGAGCCTGTCGAAGGTCAGGCTGCCATTGGCGTTTTCGACGAACTGGATGCGTTTTTCCTTGTGGTGCAGCGCATCGGTCTCGGTGAGCGCGATGCGGAAATCGGCCACGCGCATCAGTGTCGCGCGCCAATCCGCGATGCTGCCGATATTGTTGATGAACCAGCGCAGCGACGAATGGACCTGGTTGAAGGCGCCGACCGCCATCATCAGCCCGCCGAATGAGATGTCGCCCGAGAAATAGACCGGCGAAGCCACCAGGATGGGCGCCACCACCGTTATCCAGCCATAGGTGTCGGTCACCCAGGACAGGTTGATCTGCGCGGTAAAGATGCGCCGCATGGCGCCCAGCACCGCGCCGAGGTCAAGCTCCAGCCGGCGCCGGGCGTCGGGCTCGCCATGGTAGAGCGCGATCGCGTCGACATTCTCGTTGACCCGCACCATGGAGGAGCGCAGCTCCGCTTCGCGGGTATAGCGCTCGCTGTTGAGGCCTATCAGCGGACGCCCGACCAGCCAGCTCAGCCAGGAGGCGATGCCGGCGTATAGGAAGGCCGCCCAGACCATATAGCCCGGTATCGCCAGTGAATGGCCGCCTATGTGGAACACGAAGCCGGAAGACAGCTCCCACAGCACGCCGATGAAGGAGACAAGCAGGATGAAGGACTGCAGCAGGCCGACGCCGAGATCCGTCGACAGATCCGACAAGTGAGCAGCATCCTGCTGCATGCGCTGGTCGGGATTGACGCCGATGGCGCCGGCATTGGCCAGCCGGAATGCCCGCGCCGGGCGCATCCATTGGTCGATCAGGTCGAGCGTCAGCGCCTCGCGCAGCCTCAGACGGATCATCTGGTTTAACCAGGTCTGGCCGATATTGAGCACCAGAAGGCCGCCGGCGATCATCGCGAAGACCAGAAGCTGGTGCAGGAAGGCCGTCATGTCGCGCCGGGCCAGCGCATCGTAGAAAGGCTGGTTCCAGCGGTTGAGCAGGACCTGTCCGATCGCTGTGGCGACGATGACCGCGATAATACCGACGGAGACCCAGACAAGTTGCCTGCGCACCGGCGAGGATTTCAGCCCCAGCTTGGTCGTGGCCACCTGGTCGGCGAGGCTGCTCGCCTCCACCGAGACAACGGGTTTCTGCGGCCCCGGCTTTTTATTGGTCTGGTCGTCCATGAAGGATATTCCTGGTTTCCGCCGCGGTCATGATTACCGCGCCAAGCGGGCATGCCTTAGATCGGGCATGCCTCAGATAGGGTGACGATTGCCGCGCGATACAAGGCGCGGCGGCGATCACGAACGCGTCACTTGGCCAGGCGCGCCGTCAATCGCATGCCGGCCAAGCCGCGTTGCCCCCTGCGGCGAGAAGACCGGCACGAAGACGCGGCGAGAGGCGCGCTGCACCACCGGTACGCCCTGATAGAGCCGCTTTTGCGCCTCGACGACGATGACGCCGGAAAAGATCGGCCAAAAACGCCGGCCGGCCTTTTCAAGCACATTGTGGAACCGCATCAGGAAACGCCGCGGCGACGGCGGGAAGAACAGCGCATCGCTCCAGCTCGCTGGGGTGAAGTTCGCCTCGCGCAGCAATTCGGTCAACTGGCCGCGCGAGAACGGCCGGCCGTTGCCGAAGGGCGTGTGCTCGAACCGCGCCCATACGCCGCGCCGGTTGGGCACGACGATGACGACCCTGCCCGCCGGCGACAGCACGCGCCAGATTTCGTTCAGTGTCTCGCGCGGATTTTCGGCATGTTCGAGCGAGTGCACCAGGAGCATGCGGTCGATGCAGGAATCGACCAGCGGCAGCTCCTCGTCGAAGACCAGCGCCGTCGCCGCCGGCCCCGATGCCGGCCACACCACCGCGCCCTGCGTAGCCGGCATGAAGGCGAAGACGCGCTCGGCATCTGTGCCGAAGCGCTCCAGCCAAGGCAGCGTGTAGCCGAGGCCGACCAGCCGCTCGTTGGGCACGGTCGCCCATATGGACGACAGCGCCATGGTGATCGAATGCTCTGCCAGGCGGCCGAGCGTGGACGAGTAGAAGGAGCGCAGATCGACGATATCCGAATGCATGCTCGGGACGGTAGCTGTGAAGCCTGCCAAGTTCAACAAAGGCGCCAAATCCGATAAACCCGGATGACATCGGCCGCCGCTCGCCCTATGTCTGCGACGACAAATGGAGGACATGCGATGCCGGTCGAAATCGAGCAGTTCATGTGCCGCACCGACAATTTCGGCGTGCTGGTCCATGATCCGAAAAGCGGACAAACGGCGATCATCGACGCGCCGGAAGAGGCGCCGATCCTGGCGGCGATCAAGCGCACCGGCTGGACGCCGACTTTGATCCTCACCACGCACCACCACGCCGACCATGTCGAAGCCAATCTGGCGCTGAAGGAACGCTTCAAATTGCGCATTGTCGGCCCGGAAGCGGAAAAGGCGAAAATCCCCGGCATAGACGAGACGGTCAGCCAGGGCTCGGTCCTGCGCCTTGGCGAGGAACGAATCGAGGTCATCGAGACACCCGGCCATACCGCCGGCCACGTCTCCTACTATCTGCCGGCCTCGAAGGTGGCTTTCACCGCCGACACGCTGTTTGCGTTGGGTTGCGGCCGCCTGTTCGAATGCAAGCCGCCGATCATGTATGACTCTTTGAAGAAGCTGGCGGCGCTGCCGGCCGAAACCGCCATCTATTGCGGCCACGAATACACCTTGGCCAATGCCCGTTTCGCGGTGACGGTCGATCCGACCAACCCGGCGCTGAAGCAGCGCGCGGCGAGGATCGAAGCGCTGCGCTCCGATAACAAGCCGACATTGCCGACGACCATCGGAGAGGAGTTGTCGACCAACCCGTTCCTGCGTTGGCACGACCCGGCGATCCGCAAGCATCTCGGCATGGAGAAAGCCTCGGACTCGGAAGTGTTCGCCGAGATCCGCAAGCGCAAGGACAATTTTTGACGCATGTCGCTCAAAAATGCGCAGCGGTTTTGGACAAGGCAAAGAATACGAATGACCACCAGCGCCGCCGAGATCATCGCAACGCTAGGCCTTCACCCACATCCCGAGGGCGGCTGGTACGCCGAGATGTTTCGCGACGCCGCGGGCGGCCCGCGCGGTCATTCGACCGCGATCTATTTCCTGCTCGAGCAGGGCCAGCTTTCGGCCTGGCACCGGGTGAAGGATGCGGCCGAGGTCTGGCATTTTTATGCCGGCGCGCCGCTGGCGCTGTCGATGCATGAGGAAGGCGCGGGCAGTGTCATCGAGCAGGTGCTTGGCACGGCCCTTGCCGCCGGCGAGCGGCCGCAGATCGTCGTGCCGGCCGGCTGGTGGCAGTCGGCGCGCAGCCTCGGCGAATGGACGCTGGTCGGCTGCACCGTGGCGCCGGGCTTCGATTTCGCCGCCTTCGAGCTGGCCGAGCCGGGCTGGCAGCCGAAAATCGCTTAACTGACCAAAAAACCTAGCGTGATCGCCAGCTGGGCGGCGTAGTAAAGCACCCAGACTGCATAGCGCGTCCACACGCGATGCGGCGAGATCGCCGCGAGCAGGAAGCGCTCGGTTGCCAGCAGCCCGTCGGAGGCGATGAACAGCACCGCGCCGGCGATCACCCAATCGTTCCCCGTGGTGAGCGCCGAAACGCCCATGGCGAGGATGGCCGCGACATAGACGACCACGGGCGCGCGCAGTTGCGGGCCGACGCGGCGCCAGAGCGCGGCAAGCATGACGACGCTGAATGCAGCCATGGCGAGCGCAATCGCGCCCCGCCAGGATTCGGCGCTCAACAGGCCGAGCCCGCCGCCCGCCTGCGCGAACAGCGCGACATAGGCGATGTGGCCGGCGAGAAAGCTCGCCAGCCCGCCGAGAAAGGCCTTTTCGCCGTCGCGCGACAGCAAGGCGTCGCCGATGGCGCTTAAGCCCAGAGCCGCGACCAACAGCAGTGGACCGCCCTGCATGGCGGCAAGCACGGCCAGCAAAGCCACGGCAAGCGTCTTTGCCGCCGTGCGCGTCCATTTCGGCGGCATGTCGAGCGCAAAGGCGTAGATCAAGGCCGCGACGAACGAGAACAGCAGCGTTGCATTGGCGTTGGCCTCGATGCCGCCGGAAAACGGCATCATGCGTTGATCTCCTTGGCGGCCGGCTTGCGCATCAGCAGCGACTTCGCCGCGAGCGCGGCGCCACCGGTGATGAGCACGCAGGCCGCCAGAATACGCAGCGACGGCTCGGCGACGCCGGCCGCGATCAGCACCAGCGTCGACAGAAGCGGCGCGGCATAGCTCGCCGCGCCCAGCACCTGGATGTTGCCGCGCTTGACGCCGATGTCCCAGGCGTAGAACGCCGCGCCCACCGGCATCAGGCCGAGCCCGATAACGGCCAGCCACTGTCCAGGACCATCCGGCAGCACCGTCTTCTCAAGCAGCAGGTGGCAGGCCAGCGACAGCACCGACGTCGCGGCGCAGAACCAGGTGACGATCGAGGTCCGCACCGATGGGAAGCGCCGTGACAAGAGCGAATAGGAAGACCACAACAGCGCGCAGACGGCGGCCATCGCGTAGCCGAAGGCATAACGCGCGTCGAAGGCCAGCCCGCCGCCCTTGGTGACGATCAGGAACGTGCCGGCAAGGCCGAGCAGCGCGCCGACGACATGGTTCCAGGCAAGCCGCTCGCCCGGCATCAGCGCCGAGCCTAGCACGATCAGCAGCGGCCACAGATAGGCGATCAGGCTCGCCTCGACAGCCGGCGCATTGCGCAGCGCCGTGAAGTAGAAGAAATGATAGCCGAACAGCCCGGCTATGCCGATCACCCAGACCTGTGGAGGGATCTTCTGGCTTCTGTCGGCGGCCGGCATCACCAGCCGGGCGGCGAGCCCGACGCAGGTGCCGATGGCGAAGGTGATGGCCGAAAGCAGGAACGGAGGCACCTGGCCCGAGGCGTCCGTGAGCAGCGCCAGCAGTGCCCACATGGCGACCGCCGAAAACCCGATCAGTGTTGCGCGCCCCATATTTCCCCCACCGGCGCGCGGTGGCGCCTGACCTAATTTACCGCCTCGAACCGTCGCGCGCTGATGGTCAGCGGACCGATCTGCGTCCCGACCGTGGCGCGGATTGGCGCATATACGCCGGATTGGCCGAGCGGCGCAAACGTCACCAGCATGCGGCTCTCGTTCTTGAGAAAATTCAATGCTTTGCGGCCCTTGCGATAACCCGCCACCGGCTCGAAGCCCATTTTGCAGGTCACCGTATCACCCTTGTAGCCGGGCACCGAGATCGAACCCTTGGACGCATAGGTCAAGGTCAGATCGGCGCGCATCTCACCGTCGTAGAATTTGACTGTGCGCCCGCAGACCTTGTCCGGGCTGTCGGCATGGATGACGGTCGCGGCCATGGGATCGAGCACCGATTTCAGGTCGCCAGCGCCGATCGGCACCCAGTCCTTGGGGTCGCGCTTCTTTGGCGGGGGAATGACTTGTGTGGAGGTGACGGCGCCATTGTTGAAACGGATATCGACCACCGAGGCCTTCTTGCCGGACGTGTAATCGGCCCTGAATGCCCGCGGCTGCATCTGCTTGCCGGAGATCGTGCCTTTCGAGGAAATCCTGCCTTTCGTATCGTCGAACAGCTTGCCGAGGCCGGCGGCCGAGACAGTGCCGTCGATGGCATAGCTGTTGCCCTCATAATGGCTGGAGAAAGTCGCCCTGGCGATCGAAAGGCCGAGATAGGACACCGTATACTCGCCCCTGAAGGACTGCGGCGCCGCGGCGGCGAAGCTCGTTGCCGGCACGGCAAGGGCAAGCAGGGCTGCGAATGCATGAGATGGACGGAGCATGGCGGCTGGCGAATCCCTGGCGGTTCGGCCGGAACGCAACGGCTCCAGCCTGGCATATCCCTTCGCGAACGGCTTATAGTGTGAAATCCGGCCTTTATATGGAGCGCGGATGACGCCTGGCTGCGTCCCGGAGCTTGACGCAGTGGTGAAATGCCACTATGCAACGCCAACTTTTCCAAAGGCCGCCTGACCGATACCGCGCGCCGCCTGGCGCGGGCAGAATGGTTTGGCAGGTTTAGAAACTGAAGGTTAGACAAGATGTCCCGCACCTGCGAACTCACTGCCAAGGCAGTCCAGACTGGCAACAATGTGAGCCACGCCAACAACAAGACCAAGCGTCGCTTCCTGCCGAACCTGGTCAATGTGACGCTGATTTCCGAAGCGCTGAACCAGAATGTTCGCCTGCGCATTTCGGCCAACGCGCTGCGTTCGGTCGAGCATCGCGGCGGCCTCGACGCCTTCCTGGCCAAGGCCGACGTCAAGGAACTGTCGCAGCGCGCGCGTCTGCTCAAGAAGCAGATCGCCAAGAAGCTTGCCGAGCAGTCGGCCGCTTAAAGCAGCTTTCAGGCGGGGGACGACCGCCTTGGGCATCGGCCAGACCGGTGCTCGGAATGTGAGCGAGCGTCGGCATGACGCTCCGCTGGTTCCATCACCCAGGATAAAAAAATGAATTTCCTGACGCGATATTCGCCCTTCGTGGCCGCAATGGCGCTCGTCGTCGTGGCGTCGAACATCCTAGTGCAGTTCCCGATGCAGGGCGAGATCGGCGGCCTGTCGCTGGCCGACCTGCTCACCTGGGGCGCCTTCACCTATCCCTTCTCCTTCCTGGTCACCGACCTCGCCAACCGCCGCTATGGCCCGGCCGTGGCGCGCAAGGTGGTGTTCATCGGCTTTATGGCTGCGGTGACCTGCTCGATCCTGATCCCGCCCTTCCTGTTTCGCCACGGCCTGATCGAGTTCGAGACCGCCGCCGACCGGCTGGTGCGCATCGCCGCCGCTTCCGGCGCCGCGTTCCTCACCGCACAATTGCTGGACGTCACCGTCTTCAACCGCCTGCGCCGGCAGAGCTGGTGGCGCGCGCCGATCGTCGGCACGCTGGTTGGCTCGGTGTTCGACACGGTTGTCTTCTTCGGCGTCGCCTTCTCCGCGGCCTTCGCCTTTGCCGGCCCCAACGACAGCTTCGCGCTGGAGACCGCGCCGCTGATGGGCGTACTGCCGGTCGAGACGATGCGCTGGGTGTCCTGGGCGCTTGGCGACCTTTCGGTGAAGCTCATCATCGCTGTCGTGGCGCTGATTCCTTACCGTCTGCTCGCCGCGCGCTGGAGCCAGCCGGCGGTCGCGGTCGGAGCATGATCCCGAAAAGTGGGACCGGTTTTTGGAAAAGATCATCCTCAAACAAAATGAGAGAGCATGATCCCCTGGGTTCAGCTTGATTCCACGCGCACGCCCGAGGGCGGCCAGGAGCTGCGCCTTAAACAGCGCGGCGCTGAATTTTCGATCATGCTCGGCACCAACGAGCTGATGAACAGCCGCCTCAGCGGCTCCGAGGAAGCGCTGGCCAGGCTTTCCTGCGAGCGGATCGCCGGCCGCAAGCGGCCAAACATCCTCATCGGCGGGCTCGGCATGGGTTTCACCTTGCGCGCGGCCCTCTCCGCGCTCGATGCGGACGCCACCGTCACCGTTGCCGAACTTGTCCCCGCGGTCGTCGCCTGGGCGCGCGGCCCGATGGCGGAAATCTTCGACGGCTGCCTCGACGGCCCTCGCGTCGCCATTCGCGAGGCCGATGTCGGCCAACTGATACGGGCGGAGAAAGCCGCCTGGGACGCCATCCTGCTCGACGTCGACAATGGTCCCGAAGGCATCGTCTACAAGGGCAATGACGCGCTCTATGGCGCGGCCGGCCTGGCGGCCGCGCGAGCCGCCTTGACGCCCGGCGGCGTCCTGGCGGTCTGGTCGCAGGGGCCGGACAGCGGCTTCACCCGGCGGCTGAAGCAGGCCGGCTTCGTGGTCGAGGAGATCAGCACGCGGGCCAACGGCAAGCGCGGTGCTCGCCACGTCATCTGGGTTGCTACCAACCAGGCCTGACGCTTTCAGCCACGGCCGCAGCGGCTTTACGCTTTGTTACGCCCGATGATGCAGGATCGCGGAAATTCTCCAGAGTGGTTCGCCGTTTCACGGAAACGGCGAACCACTCTACCTCTCTGTTTTGATGCAATTCCTAACGGAAAACCGTGGCACACTTTTCCTGGAATTGCTCTAAGGCATCGCGACCAGCATGACCGTGCATGGCACCGGTTGGAAAAACGATCTCCTGCTTGCGTTGTGCGCCATGCTGGTGGTGCTGACGATCAACGCCGTTTCCGGCTTCCCCACCCTTGCGAATTATGGCGCAGACAATGACAGCATGCTGCGGCTGGTCGAGGTTCGCGACCTGCTCGGAGGCCAAAGCTGGTTCGATCTCCATCAATACAGGATGGGCACCTCGGGCGGCTTCGTCATGCATTGGTCGCGGCTTGTCGACACGCCGCTCGCGCTGATCATCATGGCCTTCGATGCGCTGGGCGCCAGCACGGCCGCTGCCGAACGCGCCGCGCAGATCATCTGGCCGACCCTCCTCTACGGGCTGACCATATTCGTGCTCATGCGCGCCTCGCAGCGCTTCGCCGCTGCGAATGTCGCGATGCCGGCAATCATCCTGTCGACGGCGGCGCTGTTCTTCCTGATGATCTACAGCCCGGGGGTGATCGATCATCACAACGTCCAGCTGTTGCTGACCGCAGCCAGCCTCTGGCTCCTGATGGAAGCGCCCTTCTGGCGGCCCGCTGCCCTTCTGTCGGGCATTTGCGCCGGCCTGACGCTCGCGGTCGGCATGGAGACCGCTCCTTATGTGGCGGTGCTCGGCATCTGCGCTGCTGTCCTGTTCATCCTCGACGACAAGGAGCGCGTCACGGCACGAGGCTTTGGCCTCGGATTTGCCGGCATCGCCTCCCTGGTTTTCGTAGCGACCATCCGGCCCGCCGACTGGGGCGTGGCCCAATGCGACGCCTTCTCGTCCTTCCAGTTCGCGGTAGCAGCGCTGTCCGGCTTCGGCCTCGCGATCGCGGCTGCGTTGACCGCGTCGACAACGCGGGCGCGGCTGGTTTCAATGCTGGCGCTTGCGGTGGCGGTCGCGGCCGCCGTGATGCTGTTCTTCCCGCAATGTCTGGCATCGCCCTATGCGGGCATGGACGAGCGCATCCGCACCTATTGGCTGGCCGACGTGATCGAAGCCCAGCCCTTCTGGAGCGTCGCCATCCACCAGCCGAAGCTAATGGCGGCGCGCTATGTGACGCCCTTCATCGCGATTCTGCTGATCGGCTTTCAACTCCGGACCCGTCGCCTGCGCGGCGAGGAAACGCTGGCCGCCATCCTGCTCCTCGTTGCCTTCGTCGTCAGCCTTTGGCAGGTGCGCGGCTCGACCTTCTCCGTCGCCTTCGCCATATTGCCGCTCTCGGCCTGGATCGCGAAAATCCGCCTGCGGGCGGACGCCGCCCCGTCATGGCGCCTTTCCGCCGGCATCGTCCTGGCGTGGCTGGTCTCGCTGAACGCGACCTGGACCGGCGTCGCGATAGCGGCGCAGTCCATGGTCCAGACGGCGCCGCAGCGGATCAATTCCGATCCCGACCATGCCGTGACCTGCGGCAAGCCGGGCGACTTCCGCGACCTCGCCGCCATGCCGGCGACGACGGTGCTTGCCTCGTCCAATCTCGGCTCGGGAATATTGGTGTTCACCGGCCACCGCACGCTGGCCGGCCCTTACCACCGCAATGTCGGCGGCAATTTGGCCATGCTCGATGCCTTCATGGGAGCCCCGGACGCCGCCCGCGCCGTCATCGAGCGCGAGCATGTTGGACTGATCGCGATCTGCCGCGGCAACACGGAAGAGATATCGCTGGCCTCGGACGCGCCGGAAGGCCTTGCCGCGGCGTTGCTGCGGGGCGACCTGCCGGAATGGCTCGAACTAGACCAGTCTACGGCGGGAAAGCCGATCGAGATCTACAAGGTCCGTTGAATATCAGCCTGCAACGATATCAGCATCGTCGACCGCGCCCCTCGCAACCTGCTTGCTTTGAGCTGATGCAACTTCACTTCGTGATTTAGAAAATCGCGATCGAAATCAGTTCCGTGGGTCGTTGCAATCCAGCCTGTGCTTTGGTTAGCATTTCGCTGGGGCGGCGATATATGTATTCAAGCAATTTGGATTCGGGGTTTTAGGGAGAGAATATCCATGTCGGCCACAGAGGACGCGCTGGTGCCTGCATCAGCCACACAAACGCTGCAGCATGTTGTCTCCCACATGGTGGGCGCGGTGAACCGCGCCGCCTTTGTGGAAAAGCCTTTCTGGCATTTGGAGATGACCGATGTTTTCCCGGCGGACCTTTATCGGCGCATGCGCGCCGCCATGCCGGAGGCGCGCGAATATCGTGCGCTCAAGGGGCGCAACAATGTGAATATCAAGGCTGACGGCACCGCGACGCGGATCAAGATCGACCTCTACCCTGAATATATCCGCCATCTGCCTAGCGAGAAACGGGCCGTCTGGGCGTTGGTCGGCAAGGCATTGCATGCGCCGGACCTGAAGCAAGCGTTCATGCGCCGCCTCGCCCCGGGCCTGGAGCGCCGGTTCGGTCCGGACTTCATGAAGGTCGGCATGTATCCGGTGCCGATGCTGACGCGCGACGTGGCGGGCTACAAGATCGGCTTCCACACCGACACGAAGTGGAAGGGCATCACGGTGCAGTTCTACCTGCCGGAGGACGACTCGATCAACCATATCGGCACCCGCTTCGCCGAGCGCATGCCGGACGGGCGTTTCGAGAATTCGCACCGGATGTCGTTTTCGCCGAATACAGGCTACGCCTTTGCGGTCGGCACCGACACCTGGCACGCCGTCGACACCGTCGGACCGGAAGTCCGCACCCGCGACAGCATTCTTCATACCTATTTCGTCGACAATACCACGACGCTCAAGATCCGCAACCGGAGCAAGCGCGCGGCCAATTTCGTGATGAACGAAGTCCGCCACATCGGCCGGTAGAACAATTCCAGGAAAAGTGTGAACGGTTTTTCCGTGCGGCCGACAGGGCCCATCGTCCTCAGTCCTGGTGCAGGATGAATTCCAAATAGAGGTTCCGCTGCAGGATCGAATGGTTTTCGTCGGATATCAGCGATACCATCAGCGCGCCGTCGTCGCGGTCCAGACGTCGAGCCCTTCCATATTGTCGATCTGGTAGCCCATGTCGGCCTCCATCAGCACCGGCCCGTCGGCGACCGCGCCCTTCGCGACGCTTTCGCCATAGATGCGCCGCAGCCGCATCTTCACCCCGCGGGCAATCGAGAAACTGCGTTCCAGAAGCAGCAGGTCGCCGTCCGGCAGGAAGGCGCCGTCGGTTATGTCGAAATCGCCGTCGCGCCTGACGGTGAAGACGCCCTTATGCGGTCCCTCGATGACGGCTGCGTAGACGTTGCCTGCCTTGTTGAGGCTCCTCTCCGAGACCACGACCAGGCCGCCCTCGTGCTGCCCATAAGGATTGGCGTGGGTGACGGTCTCAAAGCCGCGGTTCTGGCGCAGCTCCTCGGCGGGAACCTGATAATCGAGCTGCCTGACCGGGGCTTTCATATTGTCGGGATCGATCTTGAACTGGGCGACGCGCTGGTCGCGCTCGAAGCCGACGGTGGCGATGCCGTCCTTGACCGCGAGCCCCTCCGCGTCGACCTCCCATTTCCGGTCAATCGGCCGGCCCGAGGCGTCGACCATCTGCTGCATGCGGAAATTCGTCACACCCGACGGTCGCTTGCCGGCGTCATGCGTGATCGTGCCGAAGAACCAGAAACCGGTGTCGGCGACACCGATGAAATCGCCGCCCGGCTTCAGGAAGCGAAAGGCCGACAGCGCGCCGAAATCGCGCGCCGGCGAGGTCATCTCCAGCCCGCCGACGAATTCGAGCGGCCCGAACCGCGTTTCGTCGTCGCCGACATGGAACTGGCTGATCGGCCGCGCCGAGATCTCGACCGTCTCGACGGGAGTCCCCGCGGCGGCAATGGCCGGCGAGGCGCAGGCCAGCATGCAGGCGAAAAGCGTCCGCCGCGCACGCCCCCTTGAAAAGATCATCCGGCGCGCCGCAAGCCGCCGCGCCTTGTGTCGCGCGCGCTTTCCTCGCCGAACAGCGATGCGAGCTGCTCGGTCATCGCGCCGGCCAGTTCCTCGGCATCGACGATGGTGACCGCGCGGCGATAATAGCGTGTAACGTCGTGGCCGATGCCGATCGCCAGCAGCTCGACCGGCGAGCGCGTCTCGATCAGCTCGATGACCGCCCGCAAATGGCGTTCCAAGTAATTGCCCGGATTGACCGAGAGGGTGGAATCGTCGACCGGCGCGCCGTCGGAGATCATCATCAGGATCTTGCGCTGCTCCGGCCGGCCGATCAGGCGGTTATGCGCCCATAGCAGCGCCTCGCCGTCGATGTTTTCCTTGAGCAGGCCCTCGCGCATCATCAGCCCGAGATTGCGCCGCGCTCGCCGCCACGGGTGGTCGGCGGATTTGTAGATGATGTGGCGCAGGTCGTTGAGCCGGCCGGGATTCGGCGGCTTGCCGTCCTTCAGCCATTTCTCGCGCGCCTGCCCGCCTTTCCATGCCCGCGTGGTGAAGCCGAGGATTTCCACCGAAACGCCGCAGCGCTCCAGCGTGCGCGCCAGTATGTCGGCGCAGGTCGCGGCGACCGTGATCGGACGCCCGCGCATCGAGCCCGAATTGTCGAGCACCAGCGACACCACCGTGTCGCGGAACTTGGTGTCGCGCTCCTGCTTGAAGGACAGCGGCTGCATCGGGTCGATGACGACCCGCACCAGGCGCGCCGGATCGAGATAGCCTTCCTCGAGGTCGAAATCCCACGAGCGGTTCTGCTGCGCCATCAGCCGGCGCTGCAGCCGGTTGGCGAGCCGCCCGACGACGCCGGAGAGGTTGGCCAGCTGCTTGTCGAGAAAGGCGCGCAGCCGGTCGAGCTCCTCTTCCTCGCACAGGTCCTCGGCGCCGACCGTCTCGTCGAAGGCGGTGCTGAAGACCTTGTAATCGATCTCTTTCGGCAGGTTAAGGAACGGGTTGTCGTTGCGCTTGGCCTCGCCCGGCGTCTCGGCGTCGGAATCATCCTCGTCGGAGAGATCGTCCGAGGTGGCGTCGGTCGCCTCGGTCTCGGCCGACTCTTCCTCGTCGGCGGAGGCTTCGGCATCTTCCGACTGCGACTGCTCGGAGCCTGAATCCTCCTCGCCGCCCTCCTCGCTCTGTTCCTCGCCTTGCTGCTCGTTCTCTTCGTTTTCCTCGGAGTCGTCGGTTTCCTGGTCGTCGCCAAGCTCTTCGGCCATTTCCATGGAAACCAGCATGTCGCGCACGACGCGGGCAAAGGCCTGCTGGTCCCCGAGCTTGGCCGACAGGCCGTCGAGATCGGCGCTGGCCTTCTCCTCGATCCAGGGACGCCAGAGGTCGACCAGCCGCTCGCCGCTCTTCGGCACGGGACGTCCGGTGAGCTTTTCGCGCACCATCAGCGCGATCGCCTCTTCGAGGGGGGCGTCGGCCTTGTCCCTGACGTCGACGAGGTTCGCCTTGGTGTATTTGTCCTCGAGCATCGAGCCGATATTGTCGGCCACGCCCTGCATGGCGCGGCTGCCGATCGCCTCGACACGAGCCTGTTCGACGGCATCGAAGATAGACCGCGCCAGCTTGCCCTCCGGCGCCAGCTTGTTGTGGATGCGCTGATCGTGGCAGGCGCGCTTCAGCGCCATGGAATCCCCCAGCCCACGGGTGATCGCGATATCGTTGCGGGAAGCTTTCTTCGGCAGCTCGGGCAGCCGGGCGCGGTTGCCGGCGAGCGCCGGCCGATCCTTGGCGAAGCCGACCTCGAGGTCCTTGTCGCCGGCCACGGCGCGCATGCACACGGTCACGGCGCGCTTGAAGCTGTCGGCTTCAGACCCGTTCTTCGGCTTGTTGCGCGTGTTGTCGCCCGGACCCGCCATTGATCATTCCCTGCGCGATTCATGCTGAAAGGCTGGAGGCCTTTCAGCTGCGCACCTAACCCAGCACCACGTTGGCGGCGCTCTCCGGCAGATCCTCGCCGAAGGCGCGCTGGTAGAACTCAGCCACAACCGAACGCTCCAGCTCGTCGCACTTGTTGAGGAAGGTCAGCCGGAACGCCATGCCGATATCGCCGAAGATCTCGGCGTTCTCGGCCCAGGTGATGACGGTACGCGGGCTCATCACAGTCGACAGGTCGCCATTGATGAAGGCCGAGCGCGTCATGTCTGCGACGCGCACCATCTTGTTGACGATGTCCTTGCCCTTGTTGTCGCGATAGTGCTTGGCCTTCGCCAGCACGATGTTCACTTCATTGTCGTGCGGCAGGTAGTTGAGCGTGGTGACGATCGACCAGCGGTCCATCTGCGCCTGGTTGATCTGCTGCGTGCCGTGATAGAGGCCGGTGGTGTCGCCGAGACCAACCGTGTTGGCGGTGGCGAACAGCCGGAACGCCGGATGCGGGCGGATGACGCGGCTCTGGTCGAGCAGCGTGAGCCGCCCCGACGATTCCAGGACGCGCTGGATGACGAACATCACGTCAGGACGGCCGGCGTCATATTCGTCGAAACAGAGCGCGACATTGTGCTGATAGGCCCAGGGCAGAATGCCGTCGCGGAATTCAGTGATCTGCAGGCCTTCCTTGACGACGATGGCGTCCTTGCCGACGAGATCGATACGGCTGACATGGCTGTCGAGATTGACGCGCACGCAGGGCCAGTTGAGCCGCGCCGCCACCTGCTCGATATGCGTCGACTTGCCGGTGCCGTGGTAGCCCGACACCATTACCCGGCGGTTGTAGGCAAAGCCGGCGAGGATCGCCAACGTCGTCGCGCGGTCGAAGAGGTAGTCGGGATCGATATCCGGCACATGCTCGGTCGCCGCCGAATAAGCGGGAACGACCATCTTGGACTCGAAACCGAATTTCTCCTTCACCGACACCGTCGTGTCGGGCAGGTTGGCGATATCGCGATCGACCTTGTTCATCTCTATCAACGTCTCCACGGGCGAAACGCCGCGTTTCGCCGGCAATCGATTTTGTCCGGGGGCGGTCTTAGAGCCTTTTCCAACCTTATGAAAGTTGGAAAACGACACGGACCGTGGGGCCGCTCAGCACAATCCTGCCTGCTTGAGCACGCGATAAGCCTGGAGCACATCGCGTAACCGGTCTTCCGAACCTCTGTCGCCGCCATTCGCATCCGGGTGGTGGCGCTTTACCAGTTCCTTATAACGCGCCTTGATGTCCTGGCCAGTCGCCTTTGTGTCAAGGCCAAGCGTTTCCAGCGCCTTGGCCTCAAGCGGCTTTGCCTTGCGCTCCCGCGGCTCGCGCGCGCCTAAGCCGAACAGGTTGAACGGATCGCGCATGCGGTTGTAGTAGCCGGCGCGACCCGAACGCTGCTGCGCGAAATCCGGCGCCGAGCGCGTCCCACCGCCATTGGCGCCCATGCGCCATGTCGGCCTGTGGCCGGTCAGCGCCTCTTTCTGGAAGCGCGCGATCTCGCTGTCCGACACGCCGGAGAAGTAATTGAAGCCCTTGTTGTATTCGCGCACATGCTCGAAGCAGAAGCGGAAATACTCGCCCTCCTTGAGGCGTCCGACAGGCGCCCGGTGCGTGCCTGCCTCGTTGCAGCCGTCCCACTGGCAGATCGGCGCGCGCGACTTAAGCTCCGCGTCCTTTTCCGGCCGGATTCGAATTTTCTCGAAATATTTGGGATACGCTTTCATCTCACCCATTTATGGGCTGTTCGCACCTGCGAAACAAGAATTGACATTTCGCCGATGATCGCCCTAACCGCTGAATCGCGGCTTAAAAGCGGTCGAATTCAGATTTTGCGGCTGTGGCGCAGGTAAGTTGCGGCCATGCCGTCAACAATTTGCGGCTATGGCCGTCAAGTGGGGAAGGGAAGCCCGGATGTCCATACAGTCGACGATGGAAAACAAGCTGAAAGCGGCATTTTCGCCCGAACGGCTCGCCGTCATCAACGAAAGCCACCTTCACGCCGGCCATCATCACGTCGAGCACGGCCAGGAGGCCCAGTTCGACGGCATCGGCGAGACGCATTTCCGCGTCCGTGTCGTCTCGGCCGCCTTTGCCGGCATGAGCCGCATCGACCGTCACCGTGCCGTCAACGAACTGCTGGCCGACGAATTGAAAGCCGGCGTGCATGCGCTGGCGATCGAGCCGGCGGCACCGGGCGAGAAGACGCGCTGGTAGTCAGCCGACCGTCGCCTTGAGAAACGCCAACACAGCCGCGGTCAGGGCATCGCCGTCTTGACCGAAAATCGCGATTGATCGATACCGCCGTCGAACAGCGTGACCTGGCCCGGACGCCCGGCGGCTGACGCGCCTGCCGGCAACAGCGCCGTCAGGGATGCCGCAATAGAGCTGCGCCGATCGATCATCATCCTCATCTCCGGCCAGATTTAAGGCGGCAGCGCGCGGAAGCGCACCGCGCACTTCGATTAAGCATCAATAACGACAACTTGTGGAGCGCAAACCAGATCCCGCCCTTGAAGCTCCGCCGGCAATCACCACGTATTTTCCAAGGCGAGCAATTCGGCCGCTGGCATCTAAACGGGTCAATGTCAGATTGCATGCGCTATCCTTCATATGAAGGGAACAAACAGCGCTTTCCGGCAGTTGATGCAGCGATGAGCCGATTGGCAGCCCATCGGCTCCGAGGCAAAGCACCATGCGCGAGAACCAATCAGACGTCTTCGATCTGTTTTCGGAGATTTATTCCAACGCGGCCCAGGAAGAGATCAGCCTACAGCAATACCTACTGGCCTGCCGCGAAGACAAAACCATGTATGCGTCGGCACCCGAACGCATGGTCGAGGCGATCGGTGAGCCGAATCTGATCGACACCAGCAAGGACGAGCGGCTCGGTCGCATTTTCTCCAACCGCACCATCAAGATCTATCCCTCTTTCTCCGACTTCTACGGGATGGAGGATACGATCGAGCGCATCGCCGGATATTTCCGCTACGCCTCGCAAGGCCTCGAGGAGCGCAAGCAGATCCTCTATCTCCTCGGTCCGGTCGGCGGCGGCAAATCCTCGCTGGCCGAACGGCTGAAGAAGCTGATGGAAGAGCGGCCGATCTACACGCTCAAGGTCGGCAACCAGATCAGCCCGATCTTCGAGTCGCCGCTTGGCCTTTTCCATCCCGATCGCATGGGCGACCTGCTGGAAGACAAATACGGCATCGCACGCCGCCGCCTGAGCGGGCTGATCTCGCCCTGGGCGGCCAAGCGCCTCGACGAATTGTCTGGCGACATCTCCAAATTCAGCGTCGTCAAGCTGATGCCGTCGCGGCTGCGCCAAATCGCCATCGCCAAGACCGAGCCCGGCGACGAGAACAATCAAGACGTCTCGGCCCTGGTCGGCAAGGTCGACATCAGACAGTTGGAGCACTTCAGCCAGTCCGACCCGGACGCCTACTCCTACAGCGGCGGCCTCAACCGGACGACGCAGGGCCTGCTCGAATTCGTCGAGATGTTCAAGGCGCCCATCAAGGTCCTGCACCCGTTGCTGACGGCAACCCAGGAAGGCAGCTACAACGGCACCGAGAATTTCGGCGCCTTCCCGTATCAGGGCATCGTCGTCGCCCACTCCAACGAATCGGAATGGCAGCAGTTCAAGAACAACAAGAACAACGAGGCCTTCCTCGACCGCATCCTCGTGGTCAAGGTTCCCTATTGCCTGCGCATCACCGAGGAACGGCAGATCTACGAAAAGCTGCTCCGTGAGAGCGAATTGGCGAACAGCCCCTGCGCGCCCGAAGTGCTGGACATTCTCAGCCGCTTCACCGTCTCCACCCGCCTTGCCGAACATGAGAACTCGCCGCTCTACACCAAGATGCGCGCCTATGACGGCGAGAACCTGAAGGAAATCGACCCGAAGGCGAAGTCTGTCCAGGAATATCGTGACGCGGCCGGCGTCGACGAAGGCATGACCGGGGTCAGCACCCGCTTCGCCTTCAAGATCCTGTCGCAGACCTTCAACTACGACACCAAGGAGGTCGCCGCCGACCCGGTGCACCTGATGTACATCCTCGAGGAGGCGATCAAGCGCGAGCAATTCCCGAAGGAGACGGAGGCCGCGTATCTCGAATTCATCAAGTCGGAGCTCGCGACGCGCTACGCCGAGTTCATCGGACACGAGATCCAGAAGGCCTATCTGGAATCCTACAGCGAGTACGGTCAGAACCTCTTCGACCGCTACATCGCCTATGCCGACGCCTGGATCGAGGATCAGGATTACAAGGACCCCGACACCGGCCAAATCCTCAACCGTGAGGTCCTGGACAAGGAATTGTCGCAGGTCGAAAAGCCCGCCGGCATCGCCAATCCCAAGGACTTCCGCAACGAAGTGGTCAAATTCACCTTGCGCGCCAGGGCGCGCAACCATGGCCGCAATCCATCCTGGACGAGCTATGAAAAGCTTCGCGAGGTCATCGAGAAGCGCATGTTCGGACAGGTCGAGGACCTGCTGCCGGTGATCAGCTTCGGCTCCAAGCAGGACAGCGTCACGGAGAAGCGGCACAACGAATTCGTGCAGCGCATGGTGGAGCGCGGCTACACTCAGCGGCAGGTGCGACGGCTGGTCGACTGGTACATGCGCGTGAACAAGGCGGGCTGAACAAAGTCGGGACGGTTCCATGCCGATCTTCATCGACCGCCGCCTCAATCCGAAGGACAAGAGCCTGGGCAATCGCCAGCGCTTCCTCAGGCGCGCGCGCGAAGATCTCAAGCGCAGCGTGCGCGACCACGTCCGGACAGGCCGCATCGCCGACGTCGACCGAGAGCACGCCGTGCCGATGCCTCGCAAGGGTATCAACGAACCGACCTTCGGCAACGACAAGGAAACCGGCCGGCGCCAGCATATCCTGCCCGGCAACCGGACGTTCAGCCCCGGCGATCTTATCGCCAAGCCGGGCGGCGGCGGAGGCTACGGATCGGCCCCGGGAACCACGGCATCCGAAGACGACTTTCGCTTCGTGCTGTCGCGCGAGGAAGTGCTCGATCTTTTTTTCGAAGACCTCGAACTGCCGGATCTGGTCAAGCTCAATCTCAAGCAGATACTGAGCTTCAAGCCGAGACGGGCGGGCTTCAGCGCAAGCGGAGCGCCGACCAACATCAATGTCGGACGCACGATGCGCAACAGCCATGGGCGGCGCATCGCGCTGAGACGCCCCAAACAGGCGGAGCTCGACGCGATCGCCCAGCAGATTGCCGAGCTCGAAGCGAAGCCGGCCAGCGCGGCGGTAAGCGAACGCATCGCCGCCCTGCGCGAGGCGTTTGAGCGGCTGGAGCGCCGGCGCAGGCGCATTGCCTATGTCGATCCGGTCGATATCCGTTTTAATCGCTTCGATCCCCAACCGGTGCCGAATGCGAGCGCGGTGATGTTCTGCCTGATGGACGTCTCCGGCTCGATGGGAGAGCGCGAGAAGGATCTGGCCAAACGCTTCTTCGTGCTGCTGCATCTGTTCCTGACGCGCCGTTATGAACGCACCGAGGTCGTCTTCATCCGCCACACCCACGAAGCCAAGGAGGTGGACGAGCATACATTCTTCTACCACACCGAAAGCGGCGGCACGGTCGTCTCAACCGCGCTCGAGGAAATGCACCGCATCATCGAAGAACGCTATCCGGTCGCCGAATGGAACATCTACGCCGCCCAGGCTTCCGACGGCGACAATTTTGCTACTGACTCCGAGCGCTGCATAGAACTGCTCGACCGCAAGATTATGCGGCTTTGCCAGTATTTCGCCTATGTCGAGATCATCGACGAGCGGGAAAGCCATATTTTCGGCTCGACCGAGAACGGAACGTCGCTCTGGCGGGCCTACAACGCCGTCGACGGGAAATGGCCGAACTTCCAGATGAGGCGCATCGCTGCGCCGGCCGACATTTACCCGGTCTTCCGAGAGCTCTTCGCCAGGCAACCTGATCTGCGCAAGAGCGCTTGAGGACTGAGGGTCGAAGGGACATAGGCCGATGGTCAGCCAGGCGCGCAAATCCGAACTGTTGTTTTCCGGGTCTGACTGGGACTTTTCGAAACTGTCCCGCGTCTATGACGAGATCGAAGCGCTCGGCCTCGAAGAGCTTCGACTCGACATCTATCCGGTGCAGATGGAGGTCATCTCTTCCGAGCAGATGCTCGACGCCTATTCTTCGGTCGGCATGCCGCTGATGTACCGGCATTGGTCTTTCGGCAAGCGTTTCCTCTACGACGAGCTTCTTTACCGCAAGGGCGCGCGCGGTCTGGCCTATGAGCTGGTCATCAACTCCAACCCCTGCATCGTCTATCTCATGGAAGAGAACACCATGGCCCTGCAGGCTTTGGTGACCGCCCATGCCGCGCTTGGGCACAACCATTTCTTCAAGAACAATCATCTCTTCCGGCAATGGACCGATGCCGGCGGCATTTTGAGCTATCTGGATTTTGCCAAGAGCTACATAGCCCGATGCGAGGAACGGCATGGCCTGGCGGCCGTGGAAGCGATCCTGGATTCAGCCCACGCGCTGATGGAGCAGGGTGTGTTTCGCTATCATCGGCCGCCGAGACTGTCGTCTGAGCAGCAGCGCGAAGGGCTTCGCGAGCGCCTGGAATACGAGGAGCGTTCCTTCAACGATCTCTGGCGAACGCTGCCGCCTCCTCAAGAGAGCGGCGAGACCAAAACAGGCATTGACGACGATGCGGCCGAGCGGAAGAAATCGCTCCATCTGCCGGAGGAAAACCTGCTCTACTTTCTCGAGAAGAACAGCCTCGTCCTCGAGCCCTGGCAGCGCGAGATCGTCAGGATCGTGCGGGTCATCGCGCAATACTTCTACCCGCAGCGGCAAACCCAGGTGATGAACGAAGGCTGCGCGACCTTCGTGCACTACACGCTCATGAACACGCTTTTCGACCGTGGCCGTATCAGCGAAGGCGCCATGCTCGAGATCTTGCGCAATCACTCGAACGTCGTTTTCCAGCCGGCCTATGACGACCCGCGCTTTTCCGGCATCAATCCCTATGCGCTCGGTCTCGACATGATGCAGGACATCCAGCGCATCTCGACCACGCCGACAGCCGAGGACCGCGACTGGTTTCCCGACATCGCCGGCCGCGGCGACTGGCGCGACACCTTGCTCGACGCCTGGGCCAACCACCGCGACGAATCCTTCATTCGCCAGTATCTGAGCCCGGCGCTGATCCGCAAATGGCGGCTCTTCGTGCTGGCCGACGGTGCCGACGAGCCGCATTACGAAGTCGCCTCGATCCACAATGAGCGTGGCTATGCCAAGATACGGTCGGCGTTGGCGCAAAGCTACGACATCGGGGCAAGTCGCCCCGACATCCAGGTGATCGACGTCGACCTCCTGGGCGACCGGCATTTGCGGCTTCAGCACACGGTGAAGGACGGCGTAATGCTCGAGGGTGAAAGCCGCGATGCGACGCTGCGCCATGTCCGCAACCTCTGGGGCTACGACGTCAGCCTGGCCGCAATCGATGGCGGAACCGGCGCAATGCTCTCCGAGCGCTGGACCAAGGAACTCTAAGATCGCAGGCTGTCGCTGACGTTTCGTTGAATCGCCATCCTGATCTAACTCTTTGTTGGAGCATGATCTTCTCCGAAAACCGGTTACCGCTTTTCCGGATCATGCTCTAGCAGGCCGGCATTACGTGATATCAACACACCTAGCCTTCGCTGGCCGGACGTATCCTCAACCTCGCAATGCGGTTCTTGTCGCGTTTCATGACAACGAAGCGCTTGCCGTGGAACGTGAAAGCCTGCTTCTCCTCAGGAATCGATTGCGTCTCGTGGATGACGAGACCGGCGATCGTCGTCGCCTCCTCGTCGGGCAGGTCCCAGTCGAGCGCGCGGTTCAAGTCGCGGATCGGCACCGTCCCGTCGACAACGACCGAGCCGTCAGCCTCCTTTTTCACGCCCTGCATATCGATGTCGTGCTCGTCGGCGATCTCGCCGACGATTTCCTCTATGATGTCTTCCAGCGTCACCAGTCCTTCGACCTCGCCATATTCGTCGACGACGATGGCGAAATGCGCCTTGCGCCGCAGGAAGGCGTTGAGCTGTTCCTGCAAGGTGGTGGTGTCCGGCACGAACCACGGCTTCGCCGCGATCTTCATGACGTCGATCCGCGAAAAGTCGTTGCCGACCTCGTTGAGGGCTCTCAGCAGATCTTTCGCGTGCAGGACGCCGACGATGTTGTCGAGCGAACCCTTCCACAGCGGCATGCGGGTGTGCGGGCTCTGCAGGATTTCGCGCACCACCGCCTCCGGCGCATTGTCGGCATTGACCGAGCGCATATTGGTGCGGTGGACCATGATGTCCGACACTTCGAGTTCATCGAGGTCGAAGAGGCCTTCGAGCCGATTGCGCTCCTCACCGGCAGCCGCGCCCTCGCGGCGGGCATCGTCGCTGTCTTCATCCTTGCCGTTGCGCTCTGTTCGCTGCGGCGGCTCGAGCGGCCGAAGCGCGTAGCCGAAAGCGGCAAGCAACCGGGCACGGAACAGAAGCGCCAAAAGCACGATGACGGCAAGGACGGCGGCGACGATCCAGCCGGCGCCGGTCATCTGGAATGGCTCATCTTGAGCCGTTCGGGATGGCTCACTTTGAGGAAGGAGAGCACCTCCGAGGACGGCACGTCCTTGGCGATGAACGACTGGCCGATGCCGCGCGTCAGGATGAAGGTCAGCGCGCCGCGCGAGACCTTCTTGTCCTGGGTGATGAAGCCGAGCAGCGCCTCGGCATCCGGCAGGTCGCCCGGAATATCGGCCATCCGCCAGGGCAGGCCGACGGCGCGCAGATGCGCTTCGACGCGCTTCGCGTCGTCCGGGCTCGCCAGGTTGAGCCGCGCCGAAAAACGATACGCCAGCGCCATGCCGATAGCGACGCCCTCGCCATGGACGAGGCGCGCGCCGTCATATTGCGTGGCGGCTTCCAGTGCATGGCCGAATGTATGGCCGAGATTGAGCAGCGCGCGGTCGCCGGTCTCGAACTCGTCGCGGGCGACGACATCGGCCTTGGCGCGGCAGGCCTCGGCGATCGCCTCGACCCGCGCCGGACCGCCGGCGAACACGTCCCGCCAGTTCTGTTCAAGCCAGGCGAAGAAGGCCGGGCGGTCGATCAGCCCGTATTTGGCAAGCTCGGCATAGCCGGCGCGGAACTCGCGGATCGGCAGCGTGTCGAGCACGCCCGTGTCGGCGAGCACCAGCCTGGGCTGGTGGAACACGCCGACGAGGTTCTTGCCGCGCGCGCTGTTGATGCCCGTCTTGCCGCCGACCGAAGAATCGACCTGCGCCAGCAGCGAGGTCGGGATCTGCACGAAGTTCATGCCGCGCCGCACGATGCCGGACGCGAAGCCGGCAAGGTCGCCGATGACGCCGCCGCCGAGCGCGATCACCACGTCGCGGCGTTCGAGTTTTGCCGCAAGCACGCCGTCGACCACCTCCTCGAGATGGGCGAAACTCTTGGTCTTTTCGCCCGCCGGCAGCGTGATGACGGCGGACTGGATGCCGCCTTTCTGCAGCCCCGCCTTGAGCGCGTCGAGATGCGCGGCGGCGACGTTCTCGTCGGTGACGATGGCCGCGCGGATGCCGGGAAGGCGGCGCGCGATCTCTTCGCCGGAGCGCGCCAGCAATCCAGCGCCGATCAATATGTCATAGGCGCGGTCGCCGAGCCCGACCTCGACCTTCACCGGCTCGGCCTGGCTCACGGCTGCACCTCGTCAGTTGGAGCGCCCGTCGCGATCGTGGCGACGCCGAAATGGGTGCAGAGCGCCGCGACGACCTCGCCGGCGATGATCTCCTTGCGGTCGTCGCGCGTCGGCACGGTCAGGTCGGCGGTCGCGTACACCGGATAGCGCTCGCCCATCAGCCGCTCCAGCACACCACGCGGATCGGGATTTTTCAGCAGCGGCCGGTTCTGCTTCTTGGAGACGCGCTCCATCAACAGGTCCAGATCGGCCTTCAGCCAGACCGATACGCCATGCGCCGAAATCGCCTCGCGCGTCTGCGCGTTCATGAAGGCGCCGCCGCCGGTCGACAGCACCTGCGGGCCGTTCTCCAGCAGGCGCAGGATCACGCGCTGCTCCAGCGCCCGGAATTCCGGCTCGCCATAGCGCTCGAACAGCTCCGGCACCGTCATGCGCGAGACGCTTTCGATCTCCTGGTCGCTATCCATGAAGGGCAACGAAAGCATCGTCGCCACCTTGCGGCCGATCGCCGTCTTGCCGGCCCCCATCAGCCCGACGAAGACGATCGAACGGCTGCCGAGCGCTTCGATCAGCGCGGCGCATCCTTCGTCAGTCGGATTTGGCAGAGCGTTCATCGGGGCCTCTTTGCGCCGTATCGACATCAAAAGCCTGTTTGCGTCAAGCGCAGGCGGACGAACGGTTTCAAAGCTTTTCCGGCAAAACCTCTGTCGACCGAAATCCTTCGTCCTTGAATTGCCTGGATTGGCGTCCCATAAGGGCACAGGGCTTTGGAAACGCAGAACAGCAAGACGGGCGAAATTTGAATGCCGACTTTGTTTCGCTTCGTCGTGACGCTGGCGGTTCTTGCAGGCATTGCCTATGGCGCGATGTTCGCCCTGGCCATGTTCGTGGAGCCGAAAAAGGCCGAAATGAGCATCCGAATTCCGGCCGAGAAGCTCAATCCGAAGAAGAATTGATCCCGGCCCGATGAACAGCGCCGCCCGCATCGAAGCCTTCCTCGAAATGATGAGCGCCGAGCGGGGCGCGGCCGAAAACACGCTTTCGTCCTACCGCCGCGATCTGGAGGATGCTTCCGAGGCGATCAAAGGCGGGCTTGCCGGCGCGGGGCCGGCCAACATCCGCGCCTATCTCGACGACATCGCCGCGCGGGGCTTCGCGCCGACCTCGCAGGCGCGCAAATTGTCGGCGATCCGCCAGTTCTTCAAATTCCTCTATGCCGAAGGCCTGCGCGGCGACGACCCGACCGGCACGCTGGACAGCCCGCGCAAGGGCCGGCCGCTGCCGAAGACGATGAGCGAGGCCGAAACGGGCCGGCTGCTCGACCGCGCGGCGCAGGAAGCGGCAGAAACCGGACCGGACGGCGACAGGCTGGCCGCGTTGCGCCTGCACGCGCTGGTCGAGGTTCTTTACGCCACCGGCCTGCGGGTGTCGGAGCTGGTCGGCCTGCCGGTCACGGTGGCGCTGCGCGACGACCGCTTCTTCATGGTGCGCGGCAAGGGCGACAAGGAACGCATGGTGCCGCTGTCGGCCAAGGCGCGCGCCGCCATGCGCGCCTGGCTTGCCGCGAGAGCCGAGCGGCCGGCCTTTGCCGAGAGCCCGTTCCTGTTTCCGTCCTCCTCGGACAGCGGTCATCTCTCCCGGCAGGTGTTCGCCCGCGATCTCAAGGGCTTGGCCGCGCGGTCCGGCATAGCGTCGGCGAAGATCTCGCCGCATGTGCTTCGCCACGCTTTTGCCAGCCATCTCCTGCAGAACGGCGCCGATCTCAGAGCCGTTCAGCAACTCCTAGGCCATGCCGATATCTCGACCACGCAGATCTACACCCACGTTCTGGAGGAGCGGCTGGTGCGGCTGGTCAACGATCATCACCCGCTTGCCGACTAGGCCTCATATCGCTATGTGAGGGCGACGTTCCACCGCCCGGAGCCGGCATTTCAGCGGTTCCGCCAGCCATTTGCCTTCCGACGGATCGGTCCGACCCAAGCATGTACAACTACCTCGACTTCGAAAAGCCGGTGCAGGATCTGGAGCTCAAGATCCTTGAGCTGAAGAAGCTTGCCGAGAACGGCGAGGCGGTCGATGTCGCCGAAGAGATCAGCAGGCTGGAAAAGCGCTCGCGCGACGCGTTGCGCGACCTCTACAAGGCGCTCACGCCCTGGCAGAAGGTGCAGGTCGCGCGCCATCCCGACCGCCCGCATTGCGTCGACTACATCAAAGGGCTGTTCACCGATTTCACGCCTTTAGCCGGCGACCGCAATTTCGGCGACGACCAGGCGATCGTCGGCGGCTTCGCGCGTTTCCGCGGCGAGCCGGTGGCGGTCATCGGCCAGGAGAAGGGTTCAGACACGGCAAGCCGCATCAAGCACAATTTCGGCTCGGTGCGGCCAGAGGGCTATCGCAAGGCGGTGCGGCTGATGGAGCTTGCCGACCGCTTCCAAATCCCGCTTTTGACATTGGTAGACACGGCCGGCGCCTATCCCGGCGTCGGCGCCGAGGAGCGCGGTCAGGCCGAAGCCATCGCGCGTTCGACCTCCGCCTGCCTTTCGCTGAAAGTGCCGTCGATCTCGGTGGTCATCGGCGAAGGCGGCTCCGGCGGCGCCATCGCGATCGCCACCGCCAACCGCGTCTACATGCTGGAGCATGCCATCTATTCGGTGATCTCGCCCGAGGGCGCGGCGTCGATCCTGTGGCGCGACACCACGCGCTCCAAGGACGCTGCGACCAACATGAAGATCACCGCGCAGGATCTTCTCGAGATGAAGATCATCGACGCCATTATTCCCGAGCCGATCGGCGGCGCCCAGCGCGCTCCGGAGACGGTAATTGCGTCCACCGGCGACCTCATCGCCCGGACGATGAAGGATTTTGCCGGCGCCAACACCGATTTCCGCGAGCAGCGCCGCGAGAAATATCTGGCGATGGGCCGCAGCCTTTGACCTCTCAAGTCCCGGCAAGACGTTCAACTGTGGCCGGAATAAGCAATTCCGCCACAAAAATGCCGCCGGATTCGGCTCAATGGAAATCGCCGCGAGGGGTTTGCCAAGGCTTGCGGTAAGGAATTTTCAAGGTTAACGGGCTTACGGTCCCACTGGTGTTCAGCCTGCGGGCCCGGCCATGCCGAGTGCCGTTGGCCCGAGAGAAGAGACGTAGCCGTATCGATGTTTGCCAAGCTTGCCCGCACCGGAGTCCTGATCGCCGCCATCGGCGTCGCCGGCTGCAATGATTCGTCGATGAAGGATTTCGCGCCGGAGGCCAACAAGCCGCTGCCGGACAAGATCCTTGCCGACATGAAGGCCAAGGGCATGGTGCGCACCTCTTCGGTGATGGCGCGCATCTTCAAGGAAGAAGGTAAGCTGGAGATCTGGAAGGCCAAGACCAATGGCCGCTACGATCTCGTCGCCACCTACGACATCTGCAAATGGTCGGGAAAGCTCGGCCCGAAATACACCGAGGGCGACCGCCAGGCGCCGGAAGGCTTCTATACGGTGCGTCCGTCGCAGATGAATCCGCGCTCGAATTACCATCTGTCCTTCAACATCGGCTTCCCCAATGCCTATGACCGCGCCAATGGCCGCACCGGCCAGAACCTGATGGTGCATGGCGCCTGCTCGTCGTCCGGCTGCTATTCGATGACCGACGCGCAGATCGAACAGATCTATGCCTTCGGCCGCGACGCCTTCCAGGGCGGCCAGACCGAGTTCCAGATCCAGGCCTTCCCGTTCCGCATGACCGCCGCCAACATGGCGCGCTACCGCAACGACCCGAATTACGAATTCTGGAAGATGCTGAAGGTCGGGTACGACAATTTCGAGATCACCAAGGTGCCGCCGAAGGTCGACGTCTGCGAGAAGCGCTATGTCTTCAACCAGGTGGCGCCGGAAGGCACGACCTTCGACCCGACCGGCCCCTGCCCCACGACCATGCAGCCTGACTCGTTGAAAACGGCCTATGCTGACTACGAGAAGCGTTACGACGCGGCCTTCAAAGCAGCCGTCAATTCCAGCACGCCGCCGCCGAAGCCGACGATTGCCGGCATCAAGGAAGCGAGCATCGTTTCCGACTGGTCGAAGCGCCGCGCCCGCGGCGAGCGCGTGCCGATCGAGCCGCCGTCGCTGAATGCCGACGGCTCGGTGACGGAAACCACCCGCATGGGCCGCATCGATTCCCCGCTCGGCCGCAAGATGGCAGCAGCCGACGCGCAGAAGGAAGCCAAGCGCAAGGCCGAAGAGCAGCGCGTGGCCGCGATCGAGGCGGCTAAGGCCGCCAAGGAAGCGGCTAGGCAGCAGGCGCTGGCCGAGAAGGAAGCCGCCAAGCAGGCGGCGCAGCAGCCGGTCGTCACTGCAGGCGTCGAGGCAGTGCCCGCGCAGGAGACCCAGCAGGCCGCCGACGCCGACCAGGGCACCGTGTCAAAGCTGAAGAAGAAGCTGCTCGGCATGTTCGGCGGCTGAGGCTTCAATGCATGTCGCCCAAAAGCATGCTCTCGGGCATTGACCCGAGGGGTAAGGCGGTTTTGGAATAGCGACATGCATGAACAGAGGGCAAAGCCGCCCGCCATCTACGATCTCAAGGGACTGAACTGTCCGCTGCCGGTGCTGAAAGCCCGCAAGCGGCTGGCTGCGATGCGGCCGGGTGCCAGGCTGTGGCTCGAGACCACCGATCCGCTGGCCGTGATCGACATCCCGGCCTTCTGCGCCGATGCCGGCCACCAATTGGTCGAAACGGCCGCGGTGACGGGCGGCCATCGTTTCCTGGTCGAGCGCGGCAGCGCGGCCTGACCGGCGTCGTTTTTCGGCCTATAGCCCCGCTATTGCCAGCGGATTGGTCTCCAGCGCGGCCCGGTCCGGCGTGTCGATCGACGGCTTGTTGGTGAAGGCGGCGAACAGCCGACGGCTGTAGTCCTGCGGCATGTCGAGCGTGATCAGCACCAGCCTAGTGCCGCGCTGGCCGTCGGGCCAGGCCGGCAGCCTTGCCGGCGGATGCAGGATCTTCTGCACGCCGTGAATGACCAGCGGCCGCGACGGATCCTCCGCAAGCTCGATGACGCCCTTCATGCGCAGGAGTTTCTCGCCATGCGTCGAGCGCAGAAGATCAAGGAACATTTCGATCGCCGAGAACGGCACCGGGCCGTCATGGACGAGCGAGTGCGTGCGCACGCGCGTATCATGGCGATGCTCATGATGGTGGTGGTGATCGTGGTCGCCGTCATGGTGATGATGATCATGGTGATGATCATGCGCCGCCTCTTCACCAAGCCAGCGCCGCACGTCGGCGGACTTGGTTTCAGGATTATAGAGGCCGCAATTGAACAGCGCCGCGGCGCCGGCATCGGCGACGTCGAGCAGGACGGCGCCTGGATTGACCTGCTTCAGCCTTGCCCGCAACGCCTCGACCTCGGCCGCGTCGGCCAGGTCGATCTTGGTCAGCACGATGCGGTCGGCCACCGCCGCCTGCTTCACCGCTTCGACATGGGTATCGAGCGTTGCCTCGCCATTGACGGCGTCGACCAGCGTGATGACGCCGTCGAGCCAGAAGGCGTGCACCAGCGCCGGATGCGCCATGATCGACTGCAGCACCGGCGCCGGATCGGCCAGACCCGTCGTCTCGACGACGACGCGCGCCAGTTTCGCGATACGGCCGGTCTGCAGCCGGTCGACGAGATCGGCGAGCGTGTCGACCAGGTCGCCGCGCACCGTGCAGCACAGGCAGCCGTCGGAAAGCTGGATGATGCCGTCGGAAGCCTGCTCGACCAGCAGATGGTCGATCGCCACCTCGCCGAACTCGTTGATGATCACCGCCGTGTCGGCAAGCGCCGGCTCCTTGAGCAGCCGATTGAGAAGCGTCGTCTTGCCGGCGCCGAGGAAACCGGTGAGCACGGATACGGGAATGGGAAAGCTGCTGTCCATGACGCGGCTCAGTTGGCCTTGGCGGGCTGGTCGCCCTGCGCCGCGGCGGCAGCCGTTCCGGTCGCCAGAGGCTCGGCGCCGGCCGGCGCCGGCCTGTCGGGTCGCCAGCTCGGCAGCGGCACACCGGCATAATTCTGATCGGCCTGGTCGACGAACGCCTTGGGCGCCGGCCCCGTCGCGCCGCCGAGACCGACGGCAACGAGCGTGGGGTGGTCGAGCCTCACCTGGTAGGGCGATTTCGGCTTATCCTTGGCGGCAACCTCGGGGGCCGCCTCCGATTGCTCGTTCTTCGGCTTTTTCGCGCAGATCTCGTCATGCATATCGTTGGGCGACAGTGTGTCGCCATAGGGCTTGAGCCCTGCAAGCGTGGTCGAAGTGGCCGTCGGCATCTCAAAACCCAAGTCGAGCAGCTTTGCCGCCGCTTCGGCGCGGCTGATCGCCGATTTCTCACCCAATACCACGGCCACCAGCGTGCGCCCGTTGCGTGTCGCCGAGCCGATCATGTTGAAGCCGGACGGACAGACGAAGCCGGTCTTCATGCCGTCGGCGCCCGGATAGCGGCCGATCAGGAGATTGTAGTTCGGGATCGCCTTCTTGCCGACCGCAAGGCCTTCGATCGAGAACCACGGGGCATATTGCGGAAAATCATTGCGCAACGCCGTCACCAGCACGGCAAGGTCACGCGCGGTCGTATACTGCTCCGGCGAATAGAGCCCGTTCGGGTTGACGAAATGCGTGCCGACCATGCCGAGCCGGGCCGCCTCGGCGTTCATGCGGTCGGCAAAGGCAGCCTGCGACCCGCCGATATTCTCGCCCACGGCCATGGCGATGTCGTTGGCCGACTTGACCAGCATCATCTTCAGCGCGTTGTCGAGCCGCATCACCGAGCCGGGCTTGAAGCCCATTTTGCTCGCCGGCTCGCCGGCCGAATGCTTCGTCACCTTGATTGGCGAATCGAGCGCCACCTCGCCGGCCTGGATCGCGCGGAAGGCAACATAGGCCGTCATCAACTTGCTGAGCGAGGCCGGATACCAGCGCTTGAATGCGTCCTGGTGCTCCAAGATTGAGCCGCTCTTCAAGTCGAAAAGGACGATCGGATTGGCCCGGACCGGGCCGGCAAACACCGGCAACGCAAGCGCGCCTCCCAGCAATAGGTTGAGGAAATGCCTTCGCCGCATGATCAAATCCGAAATCGCCTCTTGCCGTAATCGCGGCTGGGTTCGTAAGATTTGGTTACCCATCGCCAGCATAAATGCGGCCTGGCCCTCGACCCGGACCGCATTGTTGCGGTGCTATTTACCCTATGTGACGCCAAAATGGCAAAGTTCAAGACAATCATAATTGCTGAACAGCGGCTCTGACCGACTGCCGCCAATCAACCAAGAGATGGACCGATCATGCCAATTCTGAACCGCGCCGCGCAAATGCAGGAAGAAGTTGCTGGCTGGCGACGGCATCTGCACCAGACACCGGAGCTGAATTTCGACGTGTTCCAGACCGCCGCCTTCGTCACCGAGAAGCTGAAGGCCTTCGGCTGCGACGAGGTGGTGACGGGGCTGGGCAAGACCGGCGTCGTCGGCATCATCCGCGGCCGCAAGGGCGATGGCACGGCGATAGGACTGCGCGCCGACATGGACGCGCTGCCGATCGACGAGATCACCGGCAAGCCATGGGCCTCGACGGTGCGCGGCAAGATGCATGCCTGCGGTCATGACGGCCACACCGCCATGCTCTTGGGTGCGGCCAAATATCTTGCCGAGACGCGCAATTTCGCCGGCAGCGTGGCGGTGATCTTCCAGCCGGCCGAGGAAGGCGGCGGCGGCGGCAACGAGATGGTCAAGGACGGCATCATGGAGCGCTTCGGCATCGAGAAGGTGTTCGGCATGCACAATATGCCGGGCCTGCCGGTCGGCCAGTTCGCCATCAAGCCCGGCCCGATCATGGCCGCGACGGCCGAATTCACCATCACCGTCAGGGGCCGCGGCGGCCATGCGGCGATGCCGCACGGCACGATCGATCCGATCGTCATCGCCAGCCAGCTGGTCGGGGCGCTGCAGACCATCGCCTCGCGCAGCACCGATCCGGTCGAGGCCGTGGTGGTGTCAGTGACGAAGTTCCACGCCGGCGACGCCTATAACGTCATTCCCGAAAGCGCCGAGATCGCCGGCACCGTGCGCACGCTGAAGAAGGACGTGGCCAGGAAGTCGGAAGAGCGCATCCGCGCGCTCTGCGCCGGCCTCGCCGCGGCCTTCGGCGCCACCATCGAGGTCGATTACGACGCCAATTACCCCGTCACCTTCAACCATGCAGAGGAAACCGCGTTTGCGGGCGATGTCGCAGCCGACATCGCCGGCGACAGCCATGTCCACCGCGCCATCCAGCCGGTGATGGGCGGCGAAGATTTCTCCTATATGCTGGAAGCCCGCCCCGGCGCCTTCATTTTCATCGGCAATGGCGACTCCGCCGGCCTGCATCACCCGGCCTACGACTTCAACGACGAGGTCATCCCGCACGGCATGAGCTATTGGGTGAAGCTGGCCGAAACCGCGCTGGCCGCCTGAGCGCCTTAAGGCGATACGGCTTGGCCGGCTCGGCCCTGCCGAGACAGCCTAAGTGGGAGGTCAGCATGCCCCTTGGCGAACCGGCCCGAAGCGTTTATGTGTCGGGCCGCGTGGTCCCGTAGCTCAGTAGGATAGAGCGGCAGATTCCTAATCTGTAGGTCACAGGTTCGATTCCTGTCGGGATCACCAAGTTTTTTCAAGGGCTTGGCGAGCAGGTCGCTGCATCGTTGGCGTCAAAGTGATCCCGAAGCGAACGGCCCCGAAAGATGGTGCCTGCGCAAAAGTGTGGAGAGGTGGTTCGCGGCCTCGGCGAATGCTTCGCCTCCGGAAGTGATCAGTGCCGGCCGTTCCTGCTCGGACGCAGCCAGGACGCGTTCCCAGAAAGCGGCGACGACAGCGCTCGACCGGGCGAGATCGGCAGCCACGTTCTTGTCATCGGCCAGCGCCGCCAGATGCCGAAGATCGATGCCGCCAATACCGGGCGGGACTTTCGCTCCCATGTCGACAAAGCCCGGAGGCAGCGATCCTTTCAGATTGTGGACGCGATGCTCGATGACGGCTGCATAGATCTGGTCGACGGCCTGCTTGGCGCCCGCGACACGAGAGGGGTGATCGGTGTCGGCCGCGGCATGGGGGAGAAGTTCCAGACGCTCACCATAGGTTTGGACCAGCTTGAGATAGGGCAGCATCGGCCCCGAAACGGTGCCGCCGTCATTGAACAGGTCCGCATCGATCGCCGCATGGGAAACGGGCCCTGACGCCAGCGCGCGCTCCAGCGCCGCCACGTCGACCAGCTCGCCGCGATCATAGTTGATGAGCACGGCGCCGTGGTTGAGAGCCGAAAGCACCTCATCTCCGATCAGCCCGGCATTGGCGTATCGTTGCTGGCCGGCATCGAAGGCACCCAGGCCAAGGTGAACCGAAAGCGCGTCCGCGCCGCGCGCTGCGTCCACCATGGTTGCGGCGTAGTCGAAGCCTTCCAGCTCGATCCATTTCCGGTGGCGTGGCCGCGCATGGATAGTGATCCGCATGCCGAAGGCCTGGCCGAGCCTGGCGAATTCCCGGCCGATATTGCCATAGCCGATCACCGCCAGTCTTTTGCCTTCGAGCTTCTCGGTCGGATAGTGCCGCAGGTCTTTTCCCGTATCGAACTGCCCGCCGGCGACCAGGTTGTTGAGCTTGTCAACGGGAAGATCCGGCCTGACCTTCAGCAGCGCCTTCATGGCCATTTGTGCGGTGGCGCGGCTGTTGATGCCCGGCGTGTTCATCAACGGCGCTTCGCCGCCTTCTCCGCTGCCCCCGCCCCACGATGCCGACCCCATATTGCCGGTGCCGGCACCGATGCGCACGCCGCCGAGGCGGAACCTGGTCTCCGCGGGAATGAACGTCGCGGCAGCGATGACGGCGTCGTAGCGGCCGTCGCCGGCCTCGGCCAACAATTCCTCGCGCGTGCTCAATTGCGGCAGGTAAAAGAAATGCAGCTTGCCGGGGTCAAGGGCGCCGCCCTTGACGATGCCTGTCTGGTGGAACACGCCACCTCTGGCTTCGATATAGGCCTTGACCTCGCTGTGGTCGGGATGGCCGTCCGCGCCAAAGCGGAGGCCTACAAAATCGCAGATCAGAATATTGGCTGATGTCATGGAGCGTCGTTTCCCTGCAGCTGTCTCCAGCTACTCCAATCCGTTATCCGATGGACTGCGTGAAGCGGCATATCCGGGTCGCAAGCGAGAGATCGCCGTAAGGAAGCTAAACTTGTTGGCCCTGAAGGATGAGAACCCGCGAAATGGCGCAGGCGCAGAAGAGCAGGCTCGCGCCCGACGCCGGCCTGGTCGGCGTCAACCATTATATGCGGTTCGCCGTTTCATGAAACGGTGAACCGGTCTGGCGCTTCGGCTATTCCGCCGCGATCCGCTGGCCGGCGGCGCGGCGCAAGAGCGCATAGCCCGCCTCGTCGACGGCCTGCGCAACGCGCTTGCGGATGGCTTCGGAAACCAGGACGCCGTCGGCGAAATCCTTGTCGGTCGCATAGACCGCGGTGGGCAACGCCAGAGCCTCGAAGAAGCCGAACAGCGGCCGCAATTGATGCTCGATGATCAGCGCATGCCGCTCGCCGCCACCCGTTGCCAGCAAAAGCACCGGCTTGCCCCTCAGCGACGCCGGATCGAGCAGGTCGAAGAAGTGTTTGAACAGGCCGGTGTAGCTGCCCTTGTAGGTCGGCGACCCGGCCACCAGCATATCGGCGTTGACGACCCTGTCGAGAATATCGCGGGCCTGCTGATCGAGATCGCGCGCCCATTTGGCGCTGCCGAGCGAGGCGCCGACGTCCTCGATATCAAAGGTGCTTGCCGACAGGTCGTTGCGGACCGCGATGTCCCTGACCACCTGCTCGACAAAACCGCGTGTCTTCGACGGCCGGGTGAAATTTCCGGAGAAACCGACAACGGTTGGATTGGGCATCTCATTCCCTCGGAAGCCGGCGCTGGATCTGACTTCTATAGTTTTTATAGACTCTGGCCTGCCTTAGAAGGAACGATCCGCCTTTCGAGGGTTCGTCCCCGAACAATTTTTCCATGGATCGGACTGATCGTGGTCAGATGCCCGGCCGGGTCAGGCTGAGATAATTTCGTAGTGAAGGATCTGGGCGTCGCCGAGGGACGATCTGCGTCCAGGCGAGATGACGCCGGAGCCGAAGAGAAGAATATCTTCGCGGCGTATGAACACTTCATGGCCGGGTCCCATTGACACAAATGTGCCCGACGAGCTTCGCTCGACAAGGCGCGCCTTACCATTCGAAATGGTGAAGGTCGCGTGGTGCCTTGAGACCCAGGGCCGCTGGACGACGATATTGCATTCCGGAGATCGCCCGATCGTCACGAATTCGTTGTTTCGGCAGGATCGCGACTGATCTTCGTAGCGGATGACCAGATTGATCTGCGGCAGCGGGGCAGAGCGCCTCTCGACAAAGGTGCCTCGGTTGGCGATGTGCGTGCTGAGGGCCCCATCGTCGCTTCTCAAGGTATAGACGTCGAAGAGTTCTTGCTTTCCCTTGAAGGCCATTTTGTCGAGGAGCCGCAAGGTACTGCGGCTGCCCGCGGAAAGGGCTTCGAAGAAGCTCTGGCTGATCAGCACCTCCCCTGGGTTGGCCGTGGTGGACAACCTTGCGGTGACATTGACCACGTCGCCGAATAGTGCGCCGCGCGCGCGAATGACCGCTCCGAAGTGCAATCCGATACGGGCGCTCAACGGCCCGTTCATCAGTTGGCTGCTGATCTGGCAGACGGCCCTCAGCGCCACCTCCGGCCTCTCGAACAGGCTGAGCACGTCATCGCCCTTCGAGTAGATGAAATCACCGCCGTGTTGGACGACGATCTCGCGTATCGCGTCGAGGCAATCCGAGACCTGCCGCAGAGCGGCATCGTCGCCGATGCGCTCATAGAGCGGCGTGCTGCCCACGACATCAGCCAAGAGGACCGCGGCTAGAAGTCTTTCCTGATCCATCGACTCGTGTCCGCCCGAGAACGAAGCGTGTATAACATACCAAGGTCGACTTTGACTTATCCACGTGCGCGCCCGGGCCGCCGGGCAAGTGCTTTGGCGCGATTATCTCGGACGGACAGGCATCTGCTTTCGCTCATCCGCCAAACGGGTTATCGGGCTCTGAAATAGCGGCGAAAGAAGTTTCGCTTCCTTAACCTGGGCCGCCGGCCGCCGGATTGGCGATGATGGCGGCCCGGAAACGGGCGACGAAATCGTCCAGCGCCGGGCGTTCGGCATCCGAGATCGCCCAGTAGGAGAAGGCATCGTCGGTCCAGTGGACCAGAAGGAAGCCACCTGCCGACAGATTGTCCGCCACAGGCACGGATTTGGCCTCGTTCTGCCGCGGTTCGGCCACCAGCGTGATCAGATGCTCGTGATGGCGGTAGACCAGCGCCGGCATCGGCCTGTCGCCGATCACCTCGACGCGGCCGCCGAGCAGCGCGTAGCCGTCCTTGGCCATGTCGGGCGCCGGCGGCGACACGCCGATGCGGCCGTCGAGCCATGGCTTCACCGTGTGACGGTCGGACGAGACGATGTCGACCGGCGTCGCTGCAAGCAGGCTGCGGCGGTGGCCGTTGGCGACGGCCACGGCGAAGCTGTCGGACCCATTGTCGGCCGTCGCCAGCCACTGCGTCGCGCCGCTGGCGAGAAATGCCGTGAGCACGATCGAGGCCGCCATCTGGCGCCAGTCGAAGGAGTTATACCAGCGTGCCGCGCGCGGCTGCATCGCGATGACTTGGCCTCGCGGTTGCGCGGACGGCAGCGGCGCCGCCTTCGCGGCAGGAGGTTCGGCAGTGTCCTCGGCGTCTTTCACCTCGGCGATGGCCGCAATGCGGGCCAGGAAATCGTCGCTGACGGTCGGGCGTGGCACGCTGGCGACAGCGCCGCGCAGCGCCACGAGGCGTGCATGTTCGGCGGCCAGCGCCGGATCGGCGGCCATTCGCCGCTCGACCGCCAAAGCGGCCGCGGCATCGAGCTCGCCATCGGCAAGGGCGTGGATCATCAGCTTCATATCCTGCGGGTCTTGCGGCAATCCATCCTCACGCGGGCGATTTTCATGCGGGCTCATGGTGGCGCCCTCCAAGTTCCTTCATCAAGAGGCCGCGGGCTCGTGCCAGCCGCGACATCACCGTGCCTTGCGGCACGCCGAGCATGGCGGCGATCTCGCGGTAGCTGAGACCGTTTATGTCGCGCAGCACCAGCGTTTCGCGAAAGGCTTGCGGCAGCTTGGCGATCGCCGCTTCCACCGCCGCCGAATTCGCCTTGGCGACCAGCGCCGCCTCGGGGCTGTCGGCATCGGAGTCGGGCGGCGGCGACACGTCGTCGAGATCGGTGAGGTCGCCGACGGCGACTATGCTGCGCGGGCGGTTCTTTGCCATCCATGTAAAGGAGGCGTTGCGCACGATGGTGAGCAGCCACGCGCGGGGGTTTCCCCCGGCGAATCCGGCAATGCCCGCATGCGCCTTGAGGCAGGCCTCCTGCACGACATCCTCGGCATCGGCTTGATTGCCGGTCAGCCAGCGGGCGAGCGACAGCGCATCGCCAAGATGCGGCAGCACCACTTCGGCAAAACGCGCGGCCAGCATCTTTTCGCTCAACACCGTTCCGCCGCCGGGCGCTCCCGCCATGGGTCTGCCGCCCTCAGCGGGAGGCGACGATCTGTCCCTGCTCGTGCGGGTGAAGATCGCGACCGCAGGCAATGGCGCCTGCTTCGAGGGAGGAGAAGGCATTGGTGTCACCGGAGTCAAGTGCCTCGGAAGCAAGGCGCGCCTCGGAAGAGGACGGCGCATCGCTGGCTGCAATGAGATGCTCGCCGTCACGGTCGTGGATCTCGATGGTTGCGATCGGCACGGATCAGGGCCGGCGGCGGGGCGGTATCGCCCAGAACAGATGCGCCCAACTGGAACGCTCCAAGCGATGACGGCGGCTGACGCCTTCGCCCTCTTCAGCCCGTGCGTATTTGTCTTCTCGCCGCTTCATGATGGTCTCCTGCTGTCGCGCACAAAGGGCGCATGCCCTGGAGACCGGCGGACCGGGCCGTTTATTCCCGGCCGGTCGGCTTTTTCGTTCACGCTAACGTGAAGGCGTGCGAGCCTACAACGCCAGCAGCACAAGCCCCGCCAGCGCCGATCCCGCCAGCGTCGGCAGCATGCCGGCCTTCAGCCTGAACATGGCGACCATCGCCGCCGCCGACAGCAGCGCGGCGCGCCAGTCGAGCGAGGACAGGACCGGCACTTCCACGCCCCAGCCGACGCTTGCGACCTTGCCGAAGACGACATGCAGCGCGAACCACAATGCAAGGTTCATGATGACACCGACGACCGCCGCTGTGATCGCGCCGAGCGCCGCTGCCAGCGCCTTGTTCTGCCTGAGCTGCTCGATGTAGGGCGCGCCCAAAAATATCCAGAAGAAACAGGGGACGAAGGTGACCCAGAGCGTCAGCGCCGACCCGAGCGATCCGGCAAGCAAAGGACTGATCGCGCCGGCATGGCGATAGGCGGCGGCGAAGCCGACGAATTGCAGCACCAGGATCAGCGGCCCGGGCGTCGTTTCGGCAAGCCCCAGCCCGTCGACCATTTGGCCCGCCGATAGCCAGCCGAAAGAGGTCACCGCCGCCTGCGCGACATAGGCGAGCACAGCATAAGCGCCGCCGAAGGTGACGACGGCCATCAGGCTGAAAAAGCCGCCGATCTGCGTCCACACGCTGGCCGGCCCCGCCAGCGCGGCGATCAGCGCCACCGGCCCGAGCCAGACCGGGAGCCAGATGGCGGTGGTGCGGACCGCATGCCACCTCGTCGGCATGGTGTGGCCGAGCTCGCCGCGCTCGAACATCAGGTCGACCACGCCGCTTGTGTCGGCAGCGGCGCTGCCCTTGCCGTGCGCAGAGCCCGAAAAAAGCCTCGGCGCGAAGCGATTTCCGATCCAGCCGATAAAAGCCGCCGCGAGCACGATAAGGGGGAACGGCAGCTTGCCTGCATAGATGGCCAGGAAGGCCGCCACCGCGATCACGATCATGGCCCGGTTCTTCAGCGCCCGCTTGCCGATGCGGATCACGGCTTCGACGACGACGGCGAGCACCGCTGCCTTGATGCCGAAGAACAGCGCCTCGACCACCGGGACGTCGTTGTAGAGCATATAGAAGCTGCTCAGGCCCAGCATGACCAGCGCGCCCGGCAGCACGAACAATGTGCCGGCGACAAGGCCGCCTGCCGTCCGATGCAGCAGCCATCCGATATAGATGGCAAGCTGCTGCGCCTCCGGGCCCGGCAGGAGCATGCAGTAGTTGAGCGCGTGCAGGAACCGCTCCTCGCCGATCCAGCGGCGCTCCTCGACCAGTTCCTTGTGCATCAGCGCGATCTGCCCGGCCGGCCCGCCAAAGGAAAGCAGGCCGATCTTTGTCCAGAGCCGCGTCGCTTCGCGGAAGCTCGGCGCGGCCGGGACCTCGACCGGCCGCGCCGCACCGTCCTTGGCAAGCATGGTCATTGTGCCTTCCCTCCGACCGGCCAGTTATGCGTCTCGTCGGTGGCGTCGCGGCACCAGCGGAAGAAGGCGTCATAGAAGAGCATGCCGGCCTCGAGCTGCTCGAGATCGTCTCGGAACATGCGCGACAGGCCGAGCGAGGCGGCGAGGAACCCGGCCGCCTGCGGCACGAGGTCCAGGCGCGCCGTATCCGCGGCGCGCACGATCAGCGCCAGGCGATCGAGCGCCTCGCTGCGCAGGCCGAACTCCTCGATCATTGTATCGAAGGTGCAGCGCTCGCCACGATGGCTCCAGAACACGCCTTCGATGTCGAAGGGAACCGCTGCGAACCGATCGGCCACCAGAGGCACCTCGGCCGGATCGACGAACAGGAGCACCGCATCGGGATCGACGAAGCGGCGGATCAGCCAGGGGCAGGCAATGCGGTCGACCTTCGGCCGGGAACGCGTGACCCATACGGTGCGGCCCTTCTCGTCGCGGGGCGGGATCGCGCCGGCGCTGACCAAGGGCGCCTTGGCGGCGACCCAGGCCTCGAAGCCGCCTTCAAGCGACTCCGCCGGAATGGCTTCATGACGCAGCCATGCGGCAACGCCTTGCGACAGCTTCTGCCCCCTCTGGCAGATCACGACGACTTTGCGTCCCGAAAATTCCGACGCCCAGCTCGAGACGGTTCTGAAATCGCGCCGGCAAGACGCCGGCAGCAGGCGCGGGTCGGCTTCATAATCCTCGTCGGTGCGCACATCGACCAGACAAGGCGCGTCGGGCAACCCGATGAGACGGGCAAGCTGCGGAACGGTAATTGCGGTTGTTGACGGCATGGCGTCCACCTCCTGAACAGAGAGAGTCTGGACGCGATCGTTGGGCTGACGCCTCACGGGGTCGTCGCGGGGAACCCCTTGCGGGAATGCTGGAACGGTCCCCTGCGATTGTCAAGAATTCAAATTGCCAGGGGCGGAAGCTCCGCCCCGCGCTTTACCTGAAGCGGCCGTGGCCTTTTACTGCGCCGTCCAGCCGCCATCCATCGGCAAAGTCGTGCCGGTGATCTGCTTGGCCGCGTCGGTGCACAGGAACAGCGCAAGTGCGGCAAGCTCCTCGACGGTGACGAATTCCTTGGTCGGCTGCGCCGCCAGAAGCACGTCCTGCTTGACCTGCTCCTCGGTCATGCCGCGCGCCTTCATCGTGTCGGGGATCTGCTTTTCAACCAGCGGAGTCCAGACATAGCCGGGCGCGATCGCGTTGACGGTGATGCAGTTCTGCGCGACTTCCAGCGCCACCGTCTTGGTCAGGCCGGCAATGCCGTGCTTGGCCGAGACATAGGCCGACTTGAACGGCGAGGCGACCAGCGCATGCGCCGAAGCCGTGTTGATGATGCGGCCCCATTTACGGCTCTTCATGCCGGGCACTGCCGCCTTGATGGCGTAGAAGGCGGCCAGAAGGTTGATGCGGATGATGGCTTCCCACTTGTCGTCGGGAAATTCCTCGATCGGCGCGACATGCTGGATGCCGGCATTGTTGACCAGGATGTCGAGGCTGCCGAACGCCTCCTCGGCCCCGTGGATCATGGCGGTGACGGCGGCGCCGTCCATCATGTTGGCGCCCGAATAGCGGCACTTGACGCCGAAATCCTTCTCGATGCCGGCCCGCTCCTGCTCGATCGCCGCGGCGTCGCCCAGGCCGTTGATGGTGACGTTGGCGCCCTCCGCGGCGAAGGCACGGGCGATTGCAAGGCCGATACCGCTGGTCGAGCCGGTGACGAGCGCATTCTTTGAAGACAAGGAACCCATGGGAGATCTCGCGACACAAGGACAGGAGGGAAGAGTATGAAGGCAGACAACCGGGAAGGCACATGATTTGTGCGCCGCAGCATCACAATGCCACACCCATATCCCCACTCCTTTTGCATTGCAGCAAAGAACCGGGAAGGACGCTATGTCCCTAGAATGAAGCTGGTGTGACGCTCTTAATCGTTTGGTCACCACCAAACCGTTTGGGCACTACCAAACCGTTTGGTGACCTATCCGGCTATCTTCAGGAGCGAGGACACCAGAAGCCTGCGCTCGTCTTCGGACAGCACGTCTGAATCGAACAGATTCATGCTGCGCATCCCTTCGATGGCGAGAAAGCAGACCAGCAGCGAGCCGAGGTCGTCCGTCTCCCCCTTCAGCCGTTCGAACAACTGGCGCTTGAAGGCCTTGATCGGTGTCAGAAAATCGGGATCTTCGGCAATCGCCGAGAACATCCAGGACGCCGACGGTTTCGGCCGCTCGCAATCGTCGGCCGACAGCTTGATATAGGCTGAGAGCACGCCTTCGTGGCCGGCCTCGATGGCGCGTGCTTCCAGCGCCTTCTGGAAGTCGCTGAGATAGCTTTCGACCAGCCCCTGCATCAGCTTGGCTTTGGTCGGGAAGTTGTACAGGAGGCCGCCTTTCGACACGCCGGCGCGGCTGGCGACCGCGTCGAGCGACAGGCTTCCCGGACCAGCCTCGCGCGCCACGTCGGCAGCGGCGGCAAGTATCTTTTCGCGCGAGTTCGCCCTGGGTATTCTCATCGCGCCTCCCCGTACATTAGCTTAGGCGGAATTGACAAGACCGTCCAGCCGGTACAGTAAAGCGCGCCGATTTGAAATCGGGACTTATCGTCGATATGTGCCCCGGCATCGATTGATTTGCCGGTTGCCGGCTCAGGGGACCACCGTGAAGCGCTTTTTCATCATCGCCGGATTCTTGCTGCTGCTTGCCTTGGTGTGCGTCGGCATCGTTGGTTTCAACTTCATGCGCGACGCCGGCATCAAGCAGTATTTCGCCACCATGAAGCCGCCGGCGGCGACGGTCTCGACAGTGACGGTCAAGCCATCGGAGTGGACGCCCGGCGTCGAGGCGATCGGCACCGTCAACGCCGTACGCGGCGTCGATCTCACCCTCGAGACCAGCGGCATCGTCAAGGACATCCTTTTCCACGCCAACCAGAAGGTTGCCGCCGACGCGGTGTTGGTGCAGCTCGACGATGCCGTCGAGAAAGCCGATTTGGTGGCGCAGAAGGCGCAGGCCGCCTCGGACCAGGCGGCGCTGACTCGCGCGATCGAATTGCAGCGGCGCGGCGTCGGCACGGACGCGACGCTTGACGCCGCGCGTGCCGCGGCGGACGCCTCGGCCGCGCAGGTCAACAAGCTGCAGGCGGTGCTCGACCAGAAGCAATTGTCCGCGCCCTTCGGCGGCACGGTCGGTATCCCGAAGATCGATATCGGCCAGTATCTGGCGCCAGGCAACGCGGTGGTGACGATCCAGGATTTGGACACGATGCGGGTCGACTTCACGGTCCCCGAACAGCAGCTGCCGCTGCTCAAGATCGGCCAGACCATCAAGCTCGGCACCAATCTAGCCGACATGTCCTTTGCCGGCTCCATTCGCGGCATCGACCCGAAGATCGACCCGGCAAGCCGGTTGGTCTCGATTCGCGGCGAGGTCGCCAATCCGGAAGGCAAGCTGACGCCTGGCCAGTTCGTCCAGATCCGCGTCGAGCTGCCGCAGGAAAACAACGTCATCTCCGTGCCGCAGACGGCGGTGACGTCCAGCCTCTATGGCGACTATGTCTTTGTGGTCCAACCGGCAAAACCCGCTGCCGCCGCCGCGCCGGCAAAGCCGGATGAGCAGAAAGCCGGCGCCGACAAGGCGTCCGGCGATGCCGCCAAGCCGCAGGCGGACGCCGCCAAGCCTGCCGCCGACACCACGGCAAAACCGGCTGACGCGAAGGTGGCCGACAAAGCGGCCGGCGACGCCGCCAAGCCGGCCGAGACCGCGCAGCAGCCGGCGCTCACAATCTCGCAGGTCTTCGTGAAGCTCGGCCGCCGCAACAACGGCATGGTCGAGATCGTCCAGGGTCTCAAGGATGGCGACCAGGTCGTCACGGCCGGCCAGAATCGTCTCTTCAACGGCATGTCGGTTGCCGTCGACAACACCATCGATCCCAGCAAATCGGCGAATAAGCAGGTTCAGCAATGAGCTTTTCCGACCTCTTCATCCGTCGGCCGGTGCTCTCGACGGTGCTGGCCTGCATGATCCTGCTTCTGGGTTTCCAGGGCATCTTCGGCCTGTCGATCCGCCAGTATCCGAAGGTTGACGAGACAGCGATCACCATCACCACGGCCTATCCCGGCGCCAGCGCCGACCTGATCCAGGGCTTCATATCGGCCCCGATCGCGCGCGCCGTCGCCTCGACCGAAAACATCGACTACGTCACCTCATCCAGCCGTCCGTCCTCGAGCACGGTCACGGTGCAGATGAAGCTCGGCTCCAATCCGGACGTCGCGCTCGCCGAGGTGCTGTCCAAGGTCCAGGGCGTGCGCGGCACCCTGCCGGACGCCTCCAAGGATCCGGTCATCGTCAAGGGCACCGGCCAGCAGTTCGCGATGATGTACATCTCGATGCAGAACCCGAACATGACGAAGGAGCAGCTCACCGAATATATCGAGCGCGTCATCCGGCCTCGCATCTCGACCGTGGAAGGTGTCGCCGACGTCCAGATCTTCGGCGCCCAGGAATATTCCATGCGCATCTGGATCGACCCGATCAGGCTTGCCGCCCGCGGCGCCACGGCCGTGGACGTGCTGACCGCAATCAACAACTCGAACTTCCTGTCGGCGCCCGGCAACACCCAGAACGAATATGTGGTCTCCTCGATCACCGTTCATTCGACCCTGCAGACGCCCGAGGCCTTCGCGCAGCTCCCGATACGCTCTACGGATGGCCAGGTAGTGCGCCTGCGCGATGTCGCGCGTGTCGAGCTCGGTGCGAAAAATACCGACACCAGAGTGAGCTTCAACGGTAAGCCGGGAACCTTCCTGGCCATCTTCCCGACGCCTGCGTCCAACCCTCTGACGACCGCGGCCGCGGTCACCAAGCTCGTGCCGCAGATCCAGGAGACGCTGCCGAAAGGCATGACGATCGAGGTCGTTTACGACGCGACGGGCCAGATCAGCGCCTCGATCGAGGAAGTGTTCAAGACCATCGGCGAGGCCGTCGCCATCGTCATCGTGGTCATCCTCCTGTTCCTCGGCTCGTTCCGCTCGGTAATGATGCCGATCGTGACCATCCCGCTGTCGCTGATCGGCGTCTGCTTCATCCTGTTCACCGTCGGTTATTCGATCAACCTTCTGTCGCTGCTGGCCATGGTGCTGGCGATCGGCCTTGTCGTCGACGACGCCATCGTGGTGGTGGAGAACATCCACCGCCACATGGAGGAAGACGGCATGTCGCCGATGCAGGCGGCCTTCAACGGCATGCGCGAGATCGCGACGGCCATCGTGGCGATGACCATTACGCTGGCCGCCGTGTTCGCCCCGCTTGCCTTCACCGGCGGCCTGACCGGCGCGCTGTTCCGCGAATTCGCGGTGACGCTGGCCGGCTCCGTGGTGCTGTCGGGCGTGATCGCCATGACCATCACGCCGATGATGTCCGCCCGCCTGCTTAGGGCGGGCCAGCACGGTCGCTTCCAGCGGATCGTCGACGGAACCTTCGGCCGCGTCGAGCGCGTCTACGAACGGGCGGTCACCGCTTCGCTCAGGAACCGCCCGGTGACGCTGATCATCGTCATCGCCCTCGTCGCCCTCACCGGCTTCATGTTCACCAAGACCTCGACCGAGCTGGCGCCGGAAGAGGATCAGGGCTTCCTGCTCTCGATCGTCACCGCGCCGCGCTACGCGACATCGGACTACACCGAGACCTACGTCAACCAGATGCTCGGCCTGGTGAAGGATATTCCAGAGACCAGGGCGCAATTCTCCGCCGTCGCCTTCGGCGGCGCGACCAACAGTGCCTTCGTCGGCTTCGCCTTCAAGGATTGGGCGGAGCGCAAGCGCAGTTCGAAGGAGTTGCAAGCCGACATCCAGGGCCGCCTCGCCAAGGTCGCCGGCGTCGAAGCCTTCGTCTTCGCGCCGCCGACGCTGCCCGGCTCCGGCGGCGGCCTGCCGATTTCCATGGTGGTGCGCTCCACCGGATCTCCCTCGGAGGTCTTCGAGCAGGCGGAGAAGATCAAGAACAAGGCGCAGGCCTCCGGCCGCTTCATCGTCGTGCAGAACTCGATGTCTTACGATGCGCCGCAGGTGACCGTCACGATCGACCGCGAGCGCGCGGCAGCATTGAACCTGCCGATCGCCGATGTCGGCAATACGCTGACGCTGCTTGTGGGCGGCTCCGAAGTGGCGCAGTTCGATCGGGATTCCAACAGCTACGACATCATCCCGCAGGTGCCGCAGGAATTCCGCGACAATCCCGACAAGCTCGGCGAATATTTCGTGCGCAGCGTCGACGGCAAGATGGTGCCGCTGTCGGCGGTCGTGAAGATTTCGACCAATGCCTCGCCGGCCGCCATCGAGCAGTTCAACCAGCTGAACTCCTCGACGATCTCGGCCTTGCCTCTGCCCGGCGTGACCACCGGCGACGGCCTGAAGGTGCTGGAGGATCTCGCCAGGGAGACGCTGCCCGACACCTTCTTCATCGACTATTCGGGCCAGTCGCGGCAGGAGAAGGAACAGGGCAACACCATCCTGATCGCCTTCGCCGCCGCCGTGATCGTCATCTACCTGGTGCTGGCGGCCCAGTTCGAGAGCTTCCGCGACCCGCTGATCATCATGATGGCGGTGCCGCTGTCGATCTTCGGCGCGATCGTGCCGCTCAACATCGGCCTGGGGACGCTCAACATCTACACCCAGGTCGGACTGATCACGCTGATCGGCCTGATCACCAAGCACGGCATTCTGCTGGTGGAATTCGCCAACCAGCAGCGTGAAATCCATGGCATGCGGCGCCGCGACGCCATCATCGCTTCGGCCAAGGTGCGCCTGCGGCCGATCCTGATGACCACGGCGGCCATGGCGCTCGGCGTCGTGCCGCTGATCGTCTCCAGCGGCGCGGGTGCAGCCGCGCGCTATTCGATGGGCCTGGTCATCTTCACCGGCATCCTGGTCGGCACCATGTTCACGCTCTTCGTCGTGCCGATGTTCTACACTTTCATCGCCAGCAAGGACCTGCCGCATCTCGCCGAGAAGCCCGATCCGAAGCTGATGCCGGCGCTGCCGAGCTGAGACGCCGACCGAAGCGAAAAACAAAAGAGGCCGGAAAATTCCGGCCTCTTTTTTTGGCGGCTGCCTCACAGCTTCGCGATCGGTGGAAGGCGGCAACCTGCCTGCTACTCTTGCCCAGCCGGTTACTTGGCCAGGGAGTTACTTGACCCAGGGCGTTACTTGACAATCACGATGCTGGTGTTGCCCGGGCCGAAGGCCTCGACCAACTGGTAGAAATCGGCCGCCGCATCGGGATGCAGCCGCACGCAGCCATGCGAAGCGGGACGGCCGAGATGGCTAATGGCATAGGTGGCGTGGACGGCATAGCCGCCGCTGAAGAAGACCGAATGCGGCATAGGCGCGTTGTCGTATTTTTTCGAATACCACATCTCGTGCAAGCGGGTCGGCTTGAACGAGCCCGTCGGCGTGATGTGTCCTCTGCTGCCGGTCGATACCTTCCAGATGTAGGTCGGGCGGCCGTCGACCGTGACTTCCATGACCTGTTGCGACAGCGAAACCTTGGCGACGAGCTGGTTGGCGTGGGCGGCGTTGCCGGCGCCGAACAGAAGCGCCGCGCCGGTGAGCGCGGCGGCGGTGATATGGATAAGCTTGGCCGAAATGGCGGTGTGCATGACGATCCCTCTGTTTTTTGCCGTTGTGTCCGGCTTCAATTTCGATGGGGCCTTATCGTGCTCCTCCGTTTCAGACCTATTTCGCTTGATGCTCGTTTCTGTTTCGAATTCGTTTCCACAAATTAACAGCCAAGCCGGGTGAGCGATACTGCGGACCTTTTTGAGAGGTGGCGGTCAGGCGCCGCACAATCAGCTTCGGCCAGAAACGAAAGTTCATTTCATACGTAATGAAAGACCGGGGCCCGCTTTCGAAACCGATTTGCAACACAATGCGTCTCCGGCGGCATGATCCGGATACAGGCCCGCGGCAGATTTGACGCAACGGGAACAGACATCTGCAAACGAAAATGGGCAGGAAATCGAAACTCCGCTCCTGGCTTCTCAGGATCAGCGTCGCGGCCATCGTGCTCGGCGGTGCCGGCTCGGTGGCCGGCAACCCGGCGACGACGCTGGCGGCGATGAGTTCCGGCGAGGTTTCGACGCTGCACATGGCTCTGTTCATCGCCACGGTCTGGATTGTTTCCAGCCTGCGCGTCCACCGGCTGAAGGCCCTCTGGCGGGTCGGCCGTCGGCTGATGAGGACGCCCGGCCCCTCCGGCTACTTGCTGCCGAGAGGACCGAAGGCCCGCGCCGCAGCGGGGGGCTCCGTAAGCGGCGCGGGCGCTTCGGGAGTTTCCTGAAGCACCGACGATATCGAGATTGGGGATAGGGACATGAAGACGAAACTTGCCGCCTCGGTGCTGTCCGCGCTCCTTTACGCGCAGGGCCTGCTCGGCTTCGCCGCCCTGGCGACGGTGCTGCTGAAGGAGCGTGCCCCGGCCGAGATAACCGTCAGCGCGAACGTTCCAACTGGACCCTCGGTCATCGTGGTGCGCTGAGCGCCTGGCACCGGACCCAGAATGACCACCGCTTTGGGGAATCCGATGCTCGATAGTCTCGCCGACCTGAACTCACTCATTGCGCGAGAGCGGCGGATCGAAACGATAGCCGGCGCCGCGGATGGTGGTGATGGTCTCGGTGTCGAGCTTGCGGCGCAGCCGCACGATGCGCGAATCGATCGACCGGTCGAAAGCGTCGGCATTCTCGGCCGGCGCCGCGGCAATGATGTCGTCGCGCGTCAGCACCTTGCGCGGGCTGGCCAGGAACAGTTTGAGCAGCGCCACCTGCCCGGGGGAAAGCTGCTCCTCCGCGCCCGAGCGATGCATCACCATGGCCGACCGCAGATCGACGGTGGCGTTCTCCAGCACGATAAGTTCGCCGGCGGCCCTGCCGCGTCTCATCAGCAGGCCGCCAATGCGCGCGGCAAGCTCGCGCACGTTGAGCGGGCTTTCGACGACGTCGGCCGCACCCAGCTCAAGCGCCAGCACCTTGTCGACGAGGTCGCGCGGCCGGCAGATCAGAATGAAGTCCGGGCCACCCTCGCCACCCCCGCCCTGGCTGCTGTAACGCCTGAGCAGTTCGCGGCCCTCGGCTTGGGTGACCTCGTCGCCGACCACCACGACATCGATGCCGCCAGCCGAAAGCAGCGTCTCGGCCTCCCAGGGCTGGCGCGCCTGGCGCACGTCGTGCCCGCGCCGATCGAGATGGTCGGCGAGGTCTTTGGCCACCACCTCGGCGACGGACACAAGCGCAATGACGGATCGTGCGGCCATTTTCTCCACCCCGCCACAGACAACTCGAGATGAGTGCTGGACATCATGTTTATACCCAATCTACTTTCCGCCGAAAGCGGGAGCGAGCGCGTTGTGAAGGCAAGCATCATCGTCGTCGAGGATGAACCGGATCTCAGGGAGGCCGTGGCCGAGTACCTCGGCGCCAGCGGCTTTGACGTCGCGACGGCCGAGAATGCCGTGGCGGCGCGCGCGCTGTTCGAGGCGCAGCCCTTCCACCTCGCCATCCTCGACATCGCCATGCCCGGCGAGGACGGGCTGTCGCTCGGCCGCTGGCTGCGCTCGAAAACGCAGATCGGCATCATCTACGCCACCGCCGCAGGCACCGCGCTCGACCGCATCGTCGGGCTGGAGCTCGGCGCCGACGACTATATCGTCAAGCCATACGAATTGCGCGAGGTGCTGGCGCGCGTGCGCAGCGTGCTGCGCCGCGTGCCGCAGCCGACCGAGCCGCAGGCGCAGAAGGCCGATGCCGGCAATCGCCGCTTCATGAATTTCGGCGGCTTCAAGGCCGATTTCGACGGCAGGCTGGTTACTGCCGCCAATGGCGCGGTGATTGAGATGGCCAAGAGCGAGTTTGATGTGCTCGAGGTTTTCCTCACCCGCGCCAACCGGCTTCTGACGCGAGCGGCGATTTCGGAAGCGATCGGCTTCGTCGAGGATCCGGAGTCCTCGCGCGCGGTCGACATCCGCATCATGCGGTTGCGAAAGAAGATCGAGGCCGACCCCGCCAATCCGAAATTCCTGCGCACGGTGCGCGGCGAAGGCTATATCTTCTCGCTGCCGAGTGGCGACGCCAACTAGAGCATTCCGGGATGGCGTGAAACGGCTAGGCTCGGCGCCTTAGCCGTAGCCTTCCGTCCAAAATTGCGTCAAAACAAAGCGGTAGAGCGGTTCGCCGTTTCCGTGGAACGGAGGGACGCTCTGAACGACCGACGTCCGGGCCTTGGATGACCATGACTGCTGATGCAGCACGCACCGATATGAATGGCTCGCGTCCCGGCGGCGCCGCGATGGCGGCTGTCCATGTCGTGCGGCGCCTGCGCGAGGCAGGCGACTGGCAGCGCGAGATGGACGACATACTGGGAACAATGTGCCGCAAGATGGATTGCCAGCGCGGCATTCTTTTCCGCCTGCGTGAATTGCCGGGCGAAGGCTTCGCCCAGTCCGTCGCCGCCTATTGGATCGACCCTGATTTCGGCGGCGAGCTGGCGTCGCCCACGGTGATCATGCAGTCGATCATCAACTCGGACTCGCTGCTGGAGCAGTTGCAGGAGGATGAGCGGCAAGGCAAGATTTTCTCCGGCCACACGCGCGACCTCGACGGTTTCCTGCGGGCCGATTTCGAGAAGCAGAACATCAAGTCGTTCCTGTCCGTCTCCGTTTTCGCGCATGGCCACCTTTGGGGCACGCTGGCCATCAACGACTGCATCGCCGAGCGCGAATGGACGGATGAGGAAGAAGCGACGCTGCACATCATCGCTTTGGCCATCGGCGATGCCATCGAGCGCTCGCCATCCGAGGCGCATGCCAGCGAAGTGATCCGTCGCACCATGCTGCAGGCTTCGCTGGATGCCATCATCGTCATCGACGAGACGGGTTCGATCATCGAGTTCAATCCGGCCGCCGAGAAGATGTTCGGCTTCCAGCGCAGCGCCATCCTCGGCAAGGACCTGCTCGATACCATCGTTCCGGTATACTACCGCAAAGGCTATGCCTCTGGCGCCGAATACATGGCCGGCCGCGGCGCGCCGATGGTCGGCCAGCGGCTGGAGACCGTCACGCAGAACGCCGCGGGCGAGATTTTCCCGATCGAGCTGACCGCAACCGAGATGCGCGTTGCCGACCGCCGCCTGATTTTCGGCTCGATCCGCGACCTGCGCGAAAAGCTGCAGGCCGAGGAGGAGATCAACCGCCAACGCGAGAAGCTGCACCAGAACGAGAAGATGGCGGCGATGGGCTCGCTGCTCGCCGGCGTCTCGCATGAGTTGAACAATCCGCTGGCGGTGGTGGTGGCGCAGTCGACGCTGCTGCATGAATTCGCCGGCGACCCGCAAACCAAGGTGCGGGCCGAGAAGGTGCGCGCCGCCGCCGAGCGATGCGGCCGCATCGTCAAGAGCTTCCTGTCGATGGTGCGGCTGCACCCGACCGAGCAGGCCGAGACGGACCTCAACCAGGTGATGCGTTCGGCGCTCGAAGTCACCGCCTATGGCGCGCGCTCCAGCGGCATCATCATCGACACCGACTTTGCCAACGGGCCGCTGCTTGCGATGGCCGATGCCGACCATATCACGCAGGTGGCGGCCAACTTCCTCATCAACAGCCAGCATGCGCTGGCCGGCGTCACCGGCGAGCGGCGCATCAAGGTGCGGACGTTCCGCAACGAGCACGGCAATCCGGGCTTCTCCGTCGAGGACAACGGCCCGGGCATTCCCGAGGCGATCCGCGCGCGCATCTTCGAGTCCTACTTCACCACCAAGCCGGTCGGCGTCGGCACCGGCATCGGCCTGTCGATCTCGAAATCGATCGTCGAGCGCCACCACGGCAGCATCTGGTTCGAGGACGTGGAGCCGAATGGCGCGCGCTTCGTTGTGCAATTGCCGGCGATCGCAGGCGGCAGCGCCGCGCCCGGCGAAGGTCCGGCGCGTTCGAGCGGACTGCGCCATGCCTTGGTGATCGACGACGAGCCCGATGTCGCCGCCTCATTGTCCGACATACTCGAACTGATGGGCGTGAAGTCGCGCGTCGTGGTAAGCTGGACATCGGCGGCCGACGTGTTGAACGGTTACATGCCGCCGGACATCGTCTTTTCCGATCTGCGCATGCCGGGCATCAGCGGCATTGCCATCTACCGCGAATTGCTTGCCGAGAAGCCGGCGCTGGCGCAGCGCTTCGTGCTGGTCACCGGCGATCTGATCGGCGCCAAGGCGGAAATCGAAGCGCTGCCGCCGCAGCAGCGCCCGCACATACTGGAAAAGCCTTTCTCGACCCTCGACGTCCGCGGCATCCTGGCGATTGTCGCCGACGAAGCCGCCGCCGATAACGGCGCCCATATCTGAGTTGACTGCCCAGAGCGACAGGGAAACGTAAGGAAGGTGCGGCGAAACCTCTTGATCTGGCGCCGCCGCGGGGTCTGTTGAGATTCAGGTCAGGCCTAGCCGAGAAGGATGGATTCCGAGAACCGGAGCGGAGCGTACTTTCAGTACGTGAGCACCGGAAGCGCAGGAAGCTGCCCTTCGCAGGCCGGCCTCACCTGAATATCGCCGGGCCCCAAAAAAAGAGGCTCCCGACCGACTTTCCCGGCGGGAGCCTGACTCGAGCGCAGGAGGGCGCGCTCAGGGGAGGTCTTAAGAAATGTTCGGCGTGCTGGTGAGCGGCGCGGTGTTGGCGATCATGCGCACCGCGCGTTCCCGGTGCTGGCCGGACTGCTCGGCGATGGCGCGCAGGCAATCGAGGCTCTCGGCGCCCCAGTTCTGGCCCTTGCAGGCAAAGTCCACCGAGGATTCCGGCAGGCGGGCGGTCTTGAGCGTCGTCTGCGCGCCCTCGATCACATTGGCCGGCGGATTGATCGAGGCGAAAGCCGGGCCTGAAGCGGGTGCCGCGAGCATGCAGCCGAAGGCGCAGACGCCGATCGCCATGAACATCGCCATCGGATGATCGCTGGCGCGCTGGCGCAACGCCAGCTTCGGCCGGCGGTCATTGCGTTCCGGTCCATGCAGGCGGCGATTGACATCGGCGGTACGAACTTTCGCAAACATCGCTGTTCCCTTCGTTTATCTTTCTTTTTGGCTATAAAACGAACTTAATCGCACCAGGTAACAGCCGAATGATCGACGGCGATTGTCTGTGTAACGGGATTGAAACAGGCACCGTAGGCGGCAGCATACCAATCCGAGGCGACCATTCGACCGACGATCGAAACGGTCAGCGCAGATATACGCCTGCCGCGTCCGGCCGGACTGTAAACAGCCTCACACAGCAAACGCTTAAATCGAGCGCGCCGCCGCTGTCTGCGCACGCCCCTTGGCTCGTCGAAACAGGGGCTGACACCCGCCCGCTGAATTGCCGTTCCGCTTCCTCGATTAACACCCGGATTTTCCGGATTTTTCCGGCTCGGGCGAGGTCAAACTTGCCGCCACGGAATTTCCATATTTCCACAAGTAATTGCATTTCAATGAAAAATGTGCTTATATTGAATGGATATTCAATAAAAAGAAGAGCATGCAGATGAACCCGCACCTCCGTGACGTGGCGATCCCCAACGATTGGGACCGGCGGGGTTTGCCGGGGTGGAGCTACCATTCCAACGCCCTTCTCGAGCTCGAGAAGGAATACGTCTTCTGCAATCACTGGCAGATTGCCGGCCATGTCTCTGACGTGCCGAATCCGGGCGACTATCTGACCATGGACGTTATCGGCGAACGCGCGCTGATCGTGCGCGGCAAGGACGGCGTCGTGCGCGCCTTCAACAATATGTGCCGCCATCGCGGCAGCCGCGTTGTCGCCGATAGCCAGGGCAGTTGCAAGAACGCGTTGGTGTGCCCATTCCATGGCTGGGTCTACAATCTCGACGGCACGCTGCGCGGTGCTGCCCGTCCGCGTTCCTTCCCCGAACTCGACAAGACCGAGTTCGGCCTGACGCCACTCGACCTCGAAATCTGGATGGGCTTCATCTTCATCCGCTTTCGCAAGGGCGGCCCGCAGCCTTCGGTGGCCGAACTGCTCAAGCCGATCGAGGCCGAGATCGCTTATTACAACGTCGCCGCCATGGTGCCGTCCTGGGGCATCTGGACGCAGAAATCGCCCGTCAACTGGAAGTCGGTGCGCGACGTCGACAATGAAGGCTATCACGTCGCCATGGCGCATCCCGCCTTGCAGGACCTCTATGGCGCCACCTATTTCGACGAGCCCTTCATCAACGGCGTGTCGCGGTCCTTCGCCACCTACAATCCGCATGCCGGGCGACGCTGGAGCGTTCGCGAGTACATCAAGCTCGCGCCCGAGGCGACGCATCTGCCGGAACATCTGCGCAAGGCCTGGATCTATTACGGCATCTTCCCCAACAACGCGCTGTCGATCATGCCGGAATCCGTCCAGTTCTATCAGGAGTTCCCGCTATCGACCGGCGAGACGCTGCTGCGCGGCGCCATCTATCGCTACAAGGACGAGACGCGCGAACAGGCGGCGGCACGCTACCTCGCCTATCGCATCGACCGCGACACCATGAACGAAGACGTCCAGCTTTCGGTGTGGTCGAACGAATCCATGCTGTCGGAAGCCTTCGAGGGTTTTTATCTCTCCGACCTCGAATATGGCGTGCGCACCCATCACGACCATTTGCGCAAACAGGTGCCTGTGCTGAACCTGGAGACGGCGCCCGAGGAAAAGGACATGTGGGGGCTGAATGACGCGCTGCGGTCGAGGGCGTAGGCTACCGATCTCCCCCTTGAGGGGTATATGGCTGCGAAGCGGCCAGAGGGGGGTCGCTGCGCGTGAAGCGCCAACACTTCATGCTAGACAACGATGGCGATTTACGTGAGGCGACCCCCTCTGTCGCCTTCGGCGACATCTCCCCCTCAAGTGGGGAGATTGGCTCTCACCCCCGCCACACCCCCTCTTTCCGCAGGTCGTCCATGGTCCGCGAAATGCCTTCGCGCAGGATCGCCACCATGTCGTCGACCTGCTCGCGGCTGATGACCAGCGGTGGCGACATCACGCACATGTTTATCAGCGGCCGCACCAACAAGCCGAGCTCGTGGCAATGCGCGTCGATGCGTTTTCCCACATTCTTGTCGAGCTGCAGCGGGTCCTTGCTTTCGCGATCGGCGACGCATTCGACGCAAGCCATCAGGCCGATGCCACGCACCTCGCCGACCAGCGGCAGCTCTTCCAGCGTCTTCAGTCGTGCCTGGAAATAGGGCGCGATTTCGCGCGTGTGGGCGAGCACGCCCTCCTCCAGCAGATCGAGATTCTTCAGCGCCACCGCGCAGCCGATCGGATGGCTGGTATAGGTGAGGCCATGGCCGAACAGCGCGTCGGGATGGTTGGAGCGGCGCAGATCCTCGAGTAACCGCTCGGAGATGATGACGCCGCCGAGCGGGAAATAGCCCGATGTGACGCCCTTGGCGAAGGTGATCATGTCCGGGTCGATGCCGAACACATCGCCGGAAGCAAAGACATGGCCGAGCCGTCCGAAGCCGGTCACCACCTCGTCCGAGACATAGAGGATATCGTTCTCGCGGCAGATCTCGCGGATACGCTTCAGATATCCGTCCGGCGGCACGATGACGCCTCCGGAAGCCTGTACCGGTTCGCCGACAAAGGCGCCGATGCGCTCCGCGCCGACGCGCGCGACGGTGTCGCGGAACTGGTCAACCAGGAAATTGGTGAAGGCGGCGATGCTCATCTCCTTCGGCCGCCGGAACGGATCGGGCGAGGACAGCTTGACCACCAGTTCGTCGGCGCCGTCCATCCAGTCGCGGTCACGCGGCCGGCCGTTGAGCGAGGCCGACAGATAGGTCGAGCCGTGATAGGCGCCGCCGAGGATCAGCTTCTTCTCCGGCCGTCCGCGCACATTGTTGTAGAACTGCATGAAGCGCAGTGCCGTCTCCACCGCCGAAGAGCCGCCGGTGGTGAAGAAGGTGTGGCTGAGGTCGCCGGGTGCCGCATCGGCGATGCGCCGCGCAAGCTCGGCCGAGGGCGCGTTCATCGTGTACCATGGCGTGTTGTAGGAGAGCGCCATCGCCTGGTCGTACATGACCTTGGCCAGCTCCTCGCGGCGATGGCCGACATTGATGCACCACATGCCGGCCGGCCCATCGATCAGGCGCTTGCCGGAGCCGTCGGTGATATAGATGCCGTTGCCCTCGCCGATCAGCGCGCGGGCCTCGTTGCCGACCGAGCCGGCATAGGGCCAGGGCTGCACGAGATGGCGCTTTGCGAGCTCGACCGCGTCGTCGCCTGGTTCGATGAGGTCGCTTGCCTTGATCTTGCTCTGAGCCGCCATTTTCCCCTCGCATCGCCAGGTTGTCGATATTCATCGGATATCGAACAACGCGGAAAACCATGGAAATTCGGCGTTTCGTCATCTAATTTTGAATATCCGTTCAATCAATATCGCAGAAATAGCGCTTGATTTCAATCGGTGGATGCGCTCATGATGAAGAAAGCTGGCAAGCCAGGAGCGATCACGCTCCGAGCATAATTCGGGAACAGGCGGCCAGCGCTACGAATGGAAGGCCGCATGGCGGGACAGTCCGAGCCAGCTACCGAAATCACGCCCGGAGCGCTGCAATGACGGTTGCCGCGGAAGGGTCGCCCCCGTTGCGCATGGCGGGATCGAGACGAAGCACCCTTCTGCAATCGGAAGCCGTCCAGGGCTTTGCCCTGATCAGTCCCACCTTCATCTACGCCCTTATTCTCCTCGTCCTGCCGATCCTGGTCGTCATCGCCCATTCCTTCTGGACGCAGAACTACCTCACCATCGACCGCACATTTACGCTGGAGAACTACCGGGTCGCGCTGACCGAGCCGATCTACCGCGACCTGCTCAGGCGCTCGCTTTATATATCGCTGACTGTCAGCCTGCTGACGGTGGCGCTTGCCTACCCGATCGCCTATTTCATTTCCTTCCATGGCGGTCGCCACAAGAGCCTGTGGCTTTTCCTCATCACCATCCCGTTCTGGACCAGCTATCTGCTGCGCGTGGTGTCGTGGAAGGTGATCCTCGGCTACAACGGCGTGCTTAATTCCGGCCTGATGGGCCTCGGTATCATCGACGAGCCGTCGACGGCGCTGCTCTACAATTCCAGCGCCGTGATCATCACGCTCACCCATGCCTGGGCTACGTTCGCGATCCTTCCGATCTTCGTTTCGCTGGAGAAGGTCGACCGGACCCTGGTCGAAGCGGCGACCGACCTCGGTGACGGGCCGCTGCGTTCCTTCCTGCGCGTCACCTTGCCGCTGTCGGCGCCCGGCGTCATCTCGGCCGCGCTGATCGTCATGATCCCGACCGTCGGCGACTATGTCACGCCGAAGCTCGTCGGCGGCAAGGACGGCGTCATGATCGCCAACGCCATCCAGGCGCAGTTCGGCAAGGCGTCGAACTGGCCGTTGGGCGCTGCGCTCTCCGTCACCGCGATGATCATCGTGTCGCTGATGGCAGGCGCCACCGTGCTGGTCATCCGCGCCCTGCAGAGGCTGGCACGATGACGGCGATCAGACGTTACCTGCCCGGCTGGCTGTCGAGCTACGCCGTCCTCTATCTGCTTTTCCTCTATCTACCGGTGATCTTCCTGCCGATCTTCTCGATCAACACGGCGGCGACGCCGAAATTCCCGCTCTCGGGCATCACGCTGCACTGGTACGAGGACCTGCCACGCACGCCGGCGCTGATTGACGCCACCTGGAACAGCCTGATCGTCGGCGTCTCCGCCTCGATCCTGTCGACGGTGCTCGGCATCCTCGCCGCCCGCTCGATCACCCGCTACCGCTATCCCGGCCGCCGCGCCATCAATGGGCTGATCATGGCGCCGCTGGTGCTGCCCGAAGTGATCGTCGCCATCTCGATGCTGCTGGTCATGCTGCAGCTGGGTTTGAGCCTGTCGCTCTTCACCGTCGCGCTTGGCCATGTGCTGGTCTGCATTCCCTATTCGATGACCGTGCTCACCTCCGGCTTCGAGGGTTTCGACCGCAGCCTCGAGGAGGCTTCCGCGGATCTCGGCGAGAGCGCGTTCGGCACCTTCAGGCGCGTGACGCTGCCGATGGTCGCGCCGGCGATAATCTCCAGCCTGCTCGTCTGCTTCACCATCTCGCTCGACGAATTCATCATCGCCTTTTTCCTCACCGGCACCGAGGCGACGCTGCCGATCTACATCTGGGGCCAGTTGCGTTTCGCGGCCAAGCTTCCCGGCGTGCTGGCCCTCGGCACCTTGCTGCTCTTTGCGTCTTTCGTGCTGATGACGATTGCCGAAATCCTGCGCCGCCGCGCGGCGAGACGCACCCAGAATGGGGGAGGCCTCTATGCTTGAGCGGGTCCAGTCCGAGCGCACGCCATCGGATCGCACCATGATCGAGATCCGCGACGTTACCCGCAGCTACGGATCGTTCAAGGCGCTGGACAACGCCTCGCTGGCAATCCGCGAAGGCGAGTTCTTCTCGCTGCTCGGGCCCTCCGGCTGCGGCAAGACCACGCTGTTGCGCATGATCGCCGGCTTCGACACGCCGACCAGCGGCTCGATCGCCGTCGACGGCCAGCCGATGGGCGGCATCCCCGCCAACCGCCGGCCGACCAACATGGTCTTCCAGAGCTATGCGATCTTCCCGCATCTCAATGTCGAGCAGAATGTCGCCTATGGGCTGAAGCGGCTGAAGCTGGACGCCGGCGAGGAGAAGCGCCGGGTCGAGGAAGCGCTGGCGCAGGTCTCGCTCACCGGCCTCGGCAAGCGCCGCGCCACCGAGCTTTCCGGCGGCCAGCGCCAACGCGTGGCTTTGGCCCGGGCGCTGGTCATGCGGCCCAAAGTGCTGCTGCTCGACGAGCCGCTCTCGGCGCTCGACAAGAAGCTGCGCGAGCAGATGCAGGTCGAACTGCGCCGCCTGCAGCAGGCGGTCGGCATCACCTTCGTTCTGGTCACGCACGATCAGTACGAAGCCTTGGCGATGTCGGACCGCATCGCGGTGATGTTCGGCGGCCGCATCGCGCAGGTCGCTTCGCCGAAGGAAATCTACCAGCGCCCGGTCAACCGCCAGGTCGCCGACTTCCTCGGCGGCATGAATTTCGTCAAGGCTGAGATCGTCGAGGAAAACGGCGCTTCGCTGGTGCTCGACACGCTGGGCTTCGGCCGCGTCAGGACCGACAAGCCGAAGGCCTTCCTGCGCAATGGCGGCGCGGCGACGCTTGGCATCCGGCCCGAACGCCTGCGCGTTTTGTGGGACAATGCGTCAGCAAAATTCGAGATCGCCGGCAAGGTCGCCGAGCGCCACTATTTCGGTGAGACCACGCATCTGATCGTCGAGATACCGGGGGTCGAAAAGCCGCTTTCGGTGACCGAGACAAACGATTTCGGCGCCGACGACATTCCGGTCGGTGCGCCGGTCCGCCTCGCCTACGATCCTGAAGCTTTGGTGGCGATGGCCGACTGAATCTTTGCGGCAGCGATACGGCCGGCGACGATCGCGCCCTCGACATAACCCGGGAAAGACGGCGAGACTTCCGAAGCGGCGAAATAGACCGGCGGCGCGCCGGCAAGGATCACGCGCTCGGCATTCCGCGCCGTCACATCGGCGATGAGATCGCTATAGGCGCCGCCGCTCCAGCGGTCATGCGTCCAGTCGCGCGAGCTGAAATCGACGATGTCGGCGGCCTGCGGGCCGAGCGCCTGGACAAGCCTCGCGGTGATTTCCGCCTGCAACGCCGCCTTGCCGAGCGGATGCCAGCGCAGCGCGAGCGGCCCGCCGACAAAGACGACAAGCGCGGCGTGATCGGCATCCTTGCTGGCGTCGCAGGCAAACAGCCCCGGTTCATCGCGCCACATCATCATGCCGCTCAAGGCGCGCTCGCGCCAGAACGGCTTGGCGTAGCGCACCAGGATCTTGATCACCGCGCCGCTTTCCCAGACGCCGAGCGCGCTTGCGAGCTCCGCCGGCAAAGCCGGCGTGAAATCGAGCTTCGCGGCCGTCGCCGGCGGCAGCGCGATCAGCACCTCGCGCGCTTCGATCGTGGCTGCGCCGGTGCTGATGTGAACGCCTTGCGGGGCGCGCTCGACACGGGCCACCGCTTGGTTCAAGCGCAGCCGGTCGCCGAGCTCGCCGGCGAGGTCATCGGCCAGCGATTGCATGGTATCGCCCAGAAAATACTGCAGCTCGAACACCTCGTTGGTGATGCGGCGATCATTGTCGATCAGATACCAGAGCGGCACCTTGTCCGCTGCCAGGCACCACAGGCCCTCGACCAACGAGCGGAAAGCGGCCTTGGCATCGGCCGCATCGTGCTGGCGTTCCAGCCAATCGGCGACGGTCAGCCCGGCAATCGCTGGATCGTCCGGATCGATTCTGTTCATGCGCTCGCGGATCGCCATCGAGACACGATAAGTCCGCTCCGCCCGGGCCGGCTTCATCGACGGATGGGTGATGAATTCGCCCTCGACATAGGTCTCGACGAAGGTCTTGCCGTGGGCCCTGGCCAGCGCCATCACTTCGGGCATGTCCACGCACAGGAACTGGCCGCCGCTGTCGATCAGTTCGCCGAGCCCATTGCGGACAGCCTCTACCCTGCCGCCGACGCGGTCGCGCGCCTCCAGAACGAGGAAATCGATGCCCGCCCGCTTCAGTTCGAGCGCGGCGGACAGGCCGGTGAAGCCGGCGCCGACGATGACGACGTCGGTCCTTTCGATGCTGTTCTTCAATATGCGGCCTTGATCTTCTCGAACTCGGCGATCATCTTGAGCTTGAGCTCCGAAGGCAGCGGCTGCTGGAACAGCGTCTTGTCCACCCATTTTTCCACGTTGTCGTAGCCCTTTTCCTTGAGCACCGCCGGATCGACGCCAGCCATGCCCTTGGCGTTGGCCTGGCCGTAGCCCCAGTCCTTGACCAGCACCTTGGCGACTCCGGATCGTTGACGGCGTTGAGGTAGTCATAGGCCTTGTCGACGTTGCCGGGCGCGTCCTTCAACAGCACGTAGCCGCAGACCCAGGTCGAGATGCCTTCGTCGGTGTCCTTCTTGGATTTGATCGGCACGCCGGCCTTGACAGACTGCACGGTCGCGTCGTTCCAGGCCCAGGCGAGGTCGACCTCGCCGCCGGAAAGCAGCTGCACGATGTCGGTGGTGTCGGTCCAGTAGGAACGCACATTCTTGTGCACCTGGCGCAGGAAGTCCGACGCCTGCCTGAACTGGTCGTCCGTCATCTTGGTCCAGTCCTTGAGCCCGATGGCGAGGCTGGCCAGCGCATAGGCGTCGTCGACATTGTCGCCGATCGAAACCCTGCCCTTGTATTTCGGATCGGCGAACACCTTCAGCGACTGCACGTCCTTTTCGGCGATCTTGTCGGAATTGTAGGTGAGCTGTGTATCGCCCCAGTCCCACGGCATGAACCAGGCCTTGCCGTCGGACGTCGCGGCAAGGTCCTTCATCGCCATGATTCCGGGATTGAGATCCTTCCAGCCGGCGATCTTGGAAGTGTCGAGCGGCTGCAGCAGGCCCGCTTCGCGCCACTTCACCACGCTCTGCGAGCAAGGATGGCCGAGATCGGACTTGAAGCCGGAGCGGATCTTTTCGAACGCCTCGTCCTCGTCGCCGAAGAAGGCGAAGGTCGGCGAGTCGCCGTTCTTCTCGACATATTTGCCGTGGAAGCTCGGATCCTCGTAGCCGGACCAGTCGAAGACGATCAGGTCATTGTCGGCGGCGACGGCGAACGCCGCCGCCGAAGCCGCGATCACGCTCCCAAGCGCCAAGGTCAATGTCAGGCGTCGGCCGAGTTTCTTCATGCTGTTCCGTCCTCTTTTGGTGCCGGTCTGTTGGCCGGCTGTTGCTAACCCGGCTTTCGCTAGCCCCAGTTCTCGTTAGCCATAGTGTTTCGGGAAGGCGGCGGCCAAAAACGCATTCGCCGCCTGCAATCCGGTCTCTCGCGTGGTGTCCTCGGTCCCCATCATCAGCCGCAGCCACAAGCCCTCGAGCATGGCGCTGAGCGCCAGCGCGATGACCTGGGGGTCATAGGTGTAGTTGCCGCTCTCTTTGAGCGTCGTGCAAAGATCGATGAAGACCTGCTGGTAATAGGCGTCGCGCGAACTGCTCAGCGCCTGGTAGGTCGGCCGTGACTTGGCTTCGCCCCAGAAGGCGAGCCATGCAGCAAGCTTGCGCTTGTTGCAGATCGAGCGGTCGAAATCGGCCCATACCAGATGCTGCAGCTGTCGCGCCGGATCGTCGCCCGCCTTCTGCAAGGCAGTGCGCCAATGCGCCGAATATTCGTCATACATGTACTGCAGCGTGGCAATGAGCAGCTTTTCCTTGCTCTCGAAATGGAAGTTGACGATGCCGCGCGACAGGCCCGCGCCGTCGGCCACATCAGCCATCGTCGTTTCGGCATAGCCGCGCTTGGCCAGTGAATCGATCGTCGCCTCGATCAGCTGCAGCCGCCGGACCTCTTTCGAGGCCTTGCGGCCACGCTTTTCGGCGTCGCCTTTCCGCGCCGTTTCGGGGAGAGCATCGCTCGCCTCTGCAGTCTTCATGGGTGTGACGGTCTCCAGCATCGCCGGCTATCCGACCGGCTTCCAACCGCGCAGATGAGTGGGGCGGTGCTCGCACTGTCAAGCACCTTCTGCATCGCCTCCCAGGTCTTGATATTCTTGTCGACATAGGCCGCGCCGACCGCTGTCGCGGCCTGCGCGTAGAGCGGCCCCTTGAGCCGCGAAAGCTCTTCGCGCGCGACCTCGCGGTACCATGGATTGCGGTCGCGGACCGTGATGTCGGCAAAGCCGGCGCGCCGCATCGTCTCGGCATAGCGCGCCGGCGAAGCCATGGCGAAGGAGAGCCCTTCGGCCGCGATATAGGCCTTCATCTGAGGAGACGGCTCGCCGTCATGCCCGATCATCCAGTCCGACGCCGCAAACACCCCGCCGGGCTTCAGCACGCGAAAGATTTCGGCGAACAGCGCGTCCTTGTCCGGCACATGCAAAAGCGCATCCTTGGAGAAGACGACGTCGAAGGAGGCGTCCGTGAAAGGCAACGACCCCGGCGGCGCCTGGACGAAGCCGACACGGTCCTCGAGGCCATGCCTGATCGCCCCTCGCCTCGCCGTCTCGATCACCGGCTTCTCGACATCGGAGCCGGTGGCTTGAGCCGCGCCGTGCGTTGCCACCAGATGCAGCGTGATGCCGCCGGCGCCGCAGCCGATATCGAGGATAGTCTTGCCCTTGAGGGAAAGGCCTTCGACCACGCGATCGACCTCGTCCGGGCCGCCCGGCGACAGGTAACCCTCGCCCCACAGCGCTTCGAGGAAGCGGATGGCGGTGTCGTCATATTCCGGCTCGGCGTCAGCAGTTTCGATCATCGGATCCTCAACGCATACGCCGATGCGGGGTCGGCCCAGAAATGCCGGCAAAGCCTAGCGCATCAACAGGAAAACGCAACATCATTTGTTGAACATTCATTCAAAATACCTGGACAGAAAACTGTGATCCGTGCCAAATTCGGGCAATCAAGGAACAAAACCACCGAGCAATTCCAGAAAACTGTGACGCAGTTTCGCGTCCGGAATTGCGGAAAACAAGAAGATAGGGGCAACCGGATCGAGGTTCTGCGCGCATGAAGGCATGGGACGCGATCGTCATCGGCGGCGGCCACAACGGGCTGGTCAACGCCTGCTGCCTGCAGCGCGCCGGGCTGGACGTGCTGGTGGTGGAGAAGAACGATTGGGTCGGCGGTGCGGCGACCAGCCGCGAGCTGACGCCGGGCTTCCTCTATTCCAACTGCTCCTATGTCTGCTCGCTGTTTCGGCCCGAGATCATGCGCGATCGGGAGCTGCCGCGCTTCGGCCTGCAGGTGATCTCCTATGAAGGCGGCGCGGTGTTCACGCGCGACGGCGACTACCTCGCCAACTATCGCGATCATGACGCGCATCGCCGCGAGTTCGCCCGTTTTTCGAAGCGCGACGCCGAGGCTTACGACCGCTATTCGCGCGACGTCACGCGACAGTGTCGCTTCATCCAGCCGCTCTTGATGCGCACCGCGCCCGATCCGACCAGCTTCAAGCCGCGCGATCTCGGCGAACTGCTCTATCTCGGCAAGAAGTTCGCGGGGCTCTCACCCTCGGAAAGAGCGCTGACATTGCGCTTCTGGACGATGTCGATCTCGGACTTCCTCGACGAGTATTTCGAGACCGATGTCATCAAGGCCAACTTCGCGCTGTCCGGCATCATCGGCACGGCGCTTGGGCCGATGTCGCCGGGTACAGCCTATGTGCTCCTCCACCACTATATGGGCGAGGTCGACGGCTCGGTCGGCGCTTGGGGTTATGCGCGCGGCGGCATGGGCGCCGTCACCAGGGCGCTGGCCGCTTCCTTCAAGGCCTCGGGCGGAACCATCCGCACCGGCGCCGAGGTCGACCATGTGCTGATCAAGAACGGCAAGGCCAAGGGCGTGGTGCTTGCCGGCGGCGAGGAGATCTACGGCAAGCTCGTCATCTCCAATGCCGACGTCAAGCGCACCTTTCTGAAGCTGGTCGAGGAAAAGGAACTGCCCGATATCTTCCTGCGCCGCGTCAGGAACTTCAAGATCCGAGGCTCGTCCGGCAAGGTCAACATCGCGCTCGATTCCCTGCCCGAATTCCCGGCTTTGCCCAAGGACTCGCCGGTCTACCGCGCCGACATGCATTTCACCGATTCCATCGAGCGCATGGAGCGCGCCTACGACGACTGGAAGGCCGGACGCTGGTCGGCCGATCCCTTCCTCGACATGATGATCCCGACCACGCTCGACCCGACCATGGCGCGGCCGGGCAAGCATTTCATGAGCTGCTTCGTGCAATACGCGCCGCCCAAGATCGACGGCCGCGACTGGACCGACGCCGACCGCGACGGCTTCGCCGAAAACGTGATTGCGCAGGTCGCGCAATATTCGCCCGGCTTCCGCGACCGCATCGTCCACATGGAGGTTCGCACGCCGCGCGAGATCGAGGCCGAGGTCGGCCTCACCGAAGGCAACATCTTTCAGGGCGAGCTCACCTTCGACCAGCTGCTCTTCAACCGCCCGGTGCCGGGCTACGCGCAATACCGCTCGCCGGTCGGCGGGCTCTACATGTGCGGCTCTTCCACCCATCCGGGCGGCGGCGTCATGGGCGCGCCCGGGCGCAATGCCGCCGCAGAGATCCTGCGCGATCTTGCCAGGTCAACCCTGCATATGAGCCCGGCCCATGACGTCATCTGATTTGAACTGGGATGCCATCGTCATCGGCGGCGGCCATAATGGCCTCGTCGCCGCCGCCACGCTGGCCAGGTCCGGCCGCACGGTGCTGCTGCTCGAGGCCGGCAACGAGGTCGGCGGCGCCGCGCGCACCGAAGAATTTGCGCCGGGCTTTCGCGTCTCCACGGTCGCGCATCTGCTCAATCGACTGCATCCCGATGTGGTGAAGACGCTGGAGCTGGAACGCCACGGACTGACGGTCGAGCACGGCGACTTCATGCCGTCGGTGGCGCTGTCGAAAGATGGTCCGCTGGTGCTGCACGGCGCCTATGGCGAGGTGCTGACGGGTGCGAGCCCCTCCGAGCAATCGGCCTGGAAAGATTTGCGCTCGCAATTGCTGCGCTATGCCGGCGTGCTGAAGCCTTTCCTGTCGCGCCGTCCGCCTGCTCTTGGCGGCATGTCGCTCGCCGAGATGACTGGGCTCGGCCAGACCGCGCTGGCGCTGAAGAGGCTTGGCAAGGAAGATATGCGCGACTTCCTGCGCGTGCTTTTGATGAATGTGTACGACCTGCTCGACGAGCAGCTCTCGGACGACCGTCTGAAGGGCCTGCTTGCTTTCGACGCGACGCTCGGCTTCGCATCTTGGGCCGCGCTCGCCGACTTCACTGCTCGGCCTCTACTACAGGCTGGCCGGCGAGATTGGCGGCCTTGCGGGTGCGCAAGTCCAGCCGAAAGGCGGCATGGGCGCTGTCGTCGCTGCCATCCGCGCGGCGGCGGCCAAGGCGGGCGTTTCGATCCGCCCGGCCTCGCCGGTAGCCAGGGTCATCGTCGAGAAGGGCCGCGCCGTTGGTGTCGTCACGCAAGGCGGCGAAACGCTGCGGGCCAAGGCCGTCGTCTCCGCCATCAATCCGGCGACGACGATCCTCGACCTTGTCGGGCCGCGCGAGGTCGACACCGGCTTCGTGCGCAAGGTGAAGAACATCCGCATGAAGGGTGATGCGGCCAAGCTCCATCTGGCGCTTGACCGGCCGCCGCAATTTACTGGCGTCGACGCCGCCAGCCACAAGGGCCGCCTCGTCGTCGCGCCTTCGCCCGACCATGTCGAGCGCGCCTTCAACCCGTCGAAATATGGCGAGTTTTCGCCCGAGCCGGTGATGGAGATCACGCTGCCCAGCCTGGCCGACCCATCGCTCGCACCGTCCGGCGCCTGCGTGCTTTCGGCCGTGGTGCAATACGCGCCCTATGCTTTGAGAGAGGGCTGGGCCACCGGCAAGCCGTGCTTCCTCAAGGCGATTATGGCGCAGCTCGAAACCTATGCGCCGGGGATCGGCGCAACGGTCCGCCACGCCGAGCTTTTGACGCCCGCCGACATCGAAGCGCGGCACCGCATGCCGGGCGGCCACTGGCACCACGGCGAATTGCAGGCCGACCAGATGCTGATATCGCGACCGGTCTCCGGCTGGTCGGGCTACGACACGCCGCTCGAAGGGCTGTTCCTTGCCGGCGCCGGCTCGCATCCGGGCGGCGGCATCTCCGGCGCGCCCGGCCTCAACGCCGCGCGCCGCATCATCGCGATGAGAGCTTAGGGGATGTTTTGCAAATCGCTGAAGCTGCGCTCTACGGCAAAGGAACGCCGTCATGAATCGTCATGTGAAAACCGACGCAGCCCGCACGCTCGCGCAATCCCACTTCCGCACGCTGCGGCTCGGCACGCCCTTCCAGCCGCGCATCGACGCGCTGGGCCTGAAGCAGGATTGGTACAACTGGGCCGGCTACCGCGCGCCGCATTCGCTGTGGGACGAGGAGCTCGAATATTTCGCCATCCGTAGCCAGGCGGCGCTCTTCGACATTTCGCCGATGACCAAATACCGGATCGAAGGGCCGGACGCCGAAGCCTATCTCGATCGCGTCACGCTACGCGACGTCACCAGGCTCAAGCCCGGCCGCGTCCATTACACCGCCTGGTGCGACGACGAAGGCTTCGTCCTTGATGATGGCACGCTGTTCCGGCTGTCGCCGACACGCTTTCGCCTGTGCTCGCAGGAGCGGCATCTGCCCTGGCTGCTCGACAGCGCGATCGGCTATGAGGTCAGCGTCGAGGAAGAGACGGAGGCCGTCGCCGGACTGGCGCTGCAAGGTCCGACGTCCTTCGCCCATCCTGCGCGACGCGGGCTTTTCCGGTGTCGAGCAGCTTAAAGTCTTCGACCTCGCCGAGTTCGCGCATGACGGCGCTACGGTGACCATCTCGCGCACAGGCTTCACCGGTGATCTCGGCTACGAATTGTTCGTGCCGGCCGGCAAGGCGCTGAGCCTGTGGGACCGGTTGATGGCGGCGGGCGAGCTGCGCGGCATCCGTGCGATCGGCTATACGGCGCTGAACCGGGCCCGGCTGGAGGTCGGGCTGATCGTCGCTAACGCCGACTTCACCACCGCCGAGCATGCCATCCGCGCCGACCGCCTGCGCATGCCGGACGAGATCGGCCTCGGCTTCATGATCGATCTGGACAAAGGCCATTTCAACGGCCGCCGCGCCATCCTCGAAGCCCGGGCGAAGAAGAAGCTTCGTCACGTGCTGGTCGGCCTGGAGATCGAAGACAACATCCCGGCCGAGCATGCGATCGTCTACTACAAGAAGAGCCAGGAGGTCGGGCTGGTCAGCGCGGCGATGTGGTCGCCGATGGCCAAGCGCAACATAGCGCTCGCCTCGCTGCAGCGGCCCTATGGCGACACGATCGTCGATGAACTCTGGGTCGAGATTTACGCCATGCGCGAGCTGCAGTACCAGAAGCTGATGAAGAAGGCGAAGGCGGTGCAGAGGCCCTTCATCAAGCTCGACCGCCGCACAGCCAACCCGCCGGCGGACTTTTGACCATGGCATGCGAAGCGGAAGATCTGGAAGCGGAAGCCGCCGAGCAGTGGGAGCTGGTCAACACGCCGCTCGGCGAGATGTGGTCCGGCCGCACCCGCTACGCTGCGGCGATGTTCTTTTTCAAGCGCGGCGAGATGAACGCCGAGACGCTGGAGGTCTACCGCATCTGCGCCCGGCTCGACCATGAGGATCCCTTGCCGATCATCCGCGACCGCGGCGTCGGCAAGGAATGGCTGAAACGCATGGGTTCTTAGGCAGCCCATAAACGTATGGCGGCGCCGCGAGGGCGGTGCCGCGCGATCGTCATTCTAGGGCGGAGCAAGGAGCGGAGCGACGCGGCGCAGACCCTAGAATCCATTCCGTGACCTCGAAGCGTTGCCGCGGTCCAGAATTCTGCGCTGCCGCGCCCTTCGACCAAGGTAACGGCATGGATTCTAGGGTCTTCGCGACGGAGCTTCGCTCCTGCTTCGCCCTAGAATGACGACGTGAAAAGCGCTGGGTTCCAATCTTTTAATCTGCGATCATGCACTCACACGGGAGGCTTATCCGATCGTGCGTTCAAGCACGCTCAACCAATTCCGGTAAGCGATCTTCTCGATCAGCGCGCGCCCGAAACCGTGGGCCGCCAGCGCATCGATGAGCTTGGGCAGGCCGGCAACGTCGCCGATAACAGCCGGGATCATGGCGCCGTCGAAATCCGAACCCAGCCCGACGCCGTCCTCACCCAGCGCCTGCAACAGCGAGTCGATGTGGCGCACCATGATATCGAGGCTGGTATCGGCGTTCATGCGGCCGTCCTCGCGCAGGAAGCCGGTGGCGAAGTTGAGACCGACCATGCCGCCCGATTCGCGGATCGCGCCGAGCTGCCAGTCGGTCAGGTTCCGCGAATGACCGCAGATAGCATGCACGTTGGAATGGGTCGCGACCAGCGGTGCGTCGCTCAGCGCCGCGACATCGCGAAAACCCTTCTCGTTGAGATGCGAGAGGTCGATCATGATGCGGAGCTCGTTACAGGCCTTGACCAGCGCCTTGCCGGCATCGGTGAGCCCAGGCCCGGTGTCGGGCGAGGACGGAAAGCGGAACGGCACGCCATTGCCGAAGGCGTTGGGGCGGCTCCAGACGATGCCCAGCGAACGCAGACCTGCAGCATGCAGCACGTCGAGCATGGCAAGCTCGGGATCGATCGCCTCGACACCCTCGATGTGGAACACCGCCGCGATCGAGCCCTTGGCCATCGCGTCCCGCACATCGCCGGCGCTGCGGCAGACGGTCAGCGCGCCGGCGCGCTCCAGCCTAAACAGGATCGAAGCCATGCCGATGGTCGAGGTGATCGCATCGGCCTGCGGCAGTTCCGGCGGCAGCGGTTCATTGTCGCTCGGTGCCGGCGGCACGGCGCTGCGTTTCGACTTTTCGACCGGCGGGGGAAAGATCGCGAACATGCCGCCGGCAAAGCCGCCCTTCCTGGCGCGCGGCAGGTCGATATGCCCGCCCGGCGTCCCCTCGATGAACAGCTTTTCGACATCGGCTTCCTTCGACTGGTAGAGCCGAAGCAGCGTGTCGTTATGTCCGTCGAAAACGGGGATCAGGTCGGTATCGGTCATCAGGGAAGCCATTCAAATCGGGGACGGGCGGCACGACAGGTTTCGTCCGAGCGAACCGTCAACTTAGGCAAGATGACCGGACGGTGCAAATGCCAAGAGCTTCCCTTTCTCCCCTTGTGGGGTCCGAAGGACGGGGCGAAACGCGTGGCTCGCCCCCGGGCGGTGGATCGGCGCGATAGCGCCGAGACGGATGAGGGGTGCTCTAGCGGAGTGAGACGCCGGCTTTCCCTGGAACATCCCTCATCCGGCCGCTTCGCGGCCACCGTCCCCACAAGGGAGGAAGGAAAAATGCTACTGCTTCAGCACATCCGCCCATTCCGGGTGACGGCGGAACTGGGCGTTGGCGAAGGGGCAGAGCGGGATGATCTTCTTGCCGGCGGCGCGCGCATCCTCGACCGCGCGGGTGACGAGCCGAAGCCCGGCGCCCTGGCCGCGAAACACATCCGGCACCTCGGTGTGGTCGATGATCAGCTGGTGCTCGCCGATCTTGGTGAAGGTCATCTCGGCCTCGGCGCCGCCGGGGCCGCGCAGCACATAGCGCCCCTTGGAGCCGCGGTCTTCCAGTTCGATCTCGGGCAGTTGGTCAGCCATTTTTACTTGCCTCCTTCGGCAACCGGCGCCGGCGCGAAAAACCGCCGCGCCGCCTCGATTTCATTCGGCCGAACCTCATGCCCGCCGTCGTGCCATTCCACTGTGACATCGGCGCCGTCGGCGCGCAAATAGGCCTCGAGCCGCGACGTCAAATTGGGCGGGCAGATCGGATCGCGTTTGCCGGCCGTGATCAGGATATGGCGGCCGGCAAGACTGCCCTGCACCTGCGGCTCGAACGGGATCAGCGGATGCATCAGCGCCGTGGCGTCGAACAGACCGGGCTCGGCAAACACCACCGAAGCCAGGAGGTTGGCGCCGTTGGAGTAGCCGAGGCCGAAGACCGCCGAGGGTTTTGCCGCTTCGGCATGCGCCTTGACGAAGCCTGCCATCTTCGATGTCGCGCGCGCCAGGTCGTCCATGTCGTACACGCCCTCGCCGGTACGGCGGAAGAAGCGCGCAGCACCGTGCTCCGACACATCGCCGCGCGGCGACACGATCGTCGCCGAAGGCAGAAGCTCGCGGCCGAAACCGAGAAGCTGGTTCTCGTCGGCGCCGGTGCCGTGCAGGACGAAGAGCAGCGGACTGCCCGGCGAACCGGGCAGCACCTTGTGGATGTAAGCGTCCTTGCTCATGGCTTCAGTCTTCCAGCTTCGGCAGGTGTTCTTCGAGGTAAGGCCTCAAATGCTGATGCTGCGTCGGCAGCTTCAGCGCCTCGCCGAGATGCGCGGTGTCCTCGTCGCGGTCGAAGCCCGGTTCGTTGGTGGAGACCTCGAACAGCACGCCACCCGGCGTGCGGAAATAGATCGCCCAGAAATAATCGCGGTCGATGACCGGCGTCACCCCATAGCCCGTGTCGACCAGCGCCTTGCGTACTTCCAGCTGCTTGGCACGATCCTCGACCGCGAAGGCAACGTGATGCACCGAGCCGGCGCCAAGATTGGCAAAGCCGGCACCCGGCAACGATTCGATGTCGACGACATCGGCGCCGTTGCCGTTCTTGATCGACAGCCGGCGGATATTGCCGGACTTGTCGACCTCCTCATAGCCCATGAATTTCAGCAGCTCCTCGGTGGCGCCGCCATCCTTCAGCCGGAGCGAGACCGAGTGGAAGCCTCGGATCGCCTCGTCGCCGGGAACGCCGCCCTTGACCCAGGGCGCCCGCTTGTCGGTCTTGTCCTCGACGAGCGCGAAACTGTCGCCGTCCGGGCCGGTGAAGGTGAGCCGCTTTTCGCCGAAGCTTTCGGTGCGGGCAACATTGCCCACGCCCTCCTCGGCGAAGCGCTTTTCCCAATAGGCCAACGTGCCTTCCGGGACTGAGAACACCGTTGTCCCCACCTCGCCGACGCCGTGTCTGCCCTTGGCGATATCGGGGAACGGGAAATAGGTCATCACCGAACCCGGCGTGCCGACCTCGTCGGCGTAATAGAGATGGTAGACGTCCGGCGCGTCGAAATTGACGGTCTTCTTCACCCGGCGCAAGCCGAGCTTTTTTGTAAAGAACTCATTGTTGCGGCGTGCATCGCTCGCCATCGAGGTGACGTGATGCAACCCCTGGATCTGATTGAGCATGATAGTGCTCCTTCCCTTGTCCTTGTGCGGCCCTCGCCGCTGTCCACGCCAATATGAGGATGGGCGGGCTGGCGGCAAAGCGGGCAAACACAGAATGGACTGTGTCATAAAAGTGAACAACTCTTCAAAATATGTTCACCAATCTATCACCGGCATTGGCTTGCAACGCCGGTGATTTCCGGTCCATCTGAGCGCTTCCACAAGGAGACGATCTTGGACAATCAGCCGAGCCGCCCGAATGTTCTCCTCATCACCTGCGACCAGTGGCGCGGCGATTGCCTCTCGGCGGCCGGCCATCCGGTGGTGAAGACGCCGAATGTGGATGCGCTCGCTGCGGAGGGCGTGCTTTTCCGCCGCCACTATGCCGGGGCGGCGCCGTGCTCTCCTGCCCGCGCGTGCCTCTACACCGGGCTCTACCAGATGAACAACCGCGTCTGCCGCAATGGCACGCCGCTTGATGCGCGCCATGGCAACATCGCGCTTTCGGCGCGCGCGGCGGGCTATGATCCCACCCTGTTCGGCTACACCGATGTGTCGCTCGATCCGCGCCAGCTGGCGGCCGGGGATCCGCGGCTGCGCAGCTATGAGGGGGTGCTGCCGGGCTTCACCTTGCGCCAGGCCCTGCCCGAGCATCAGAAGCAATGGCTGTCGTGGCTGCGCGCGCAAGGCGTCGACACCGGCGAAGGCAGCCCCGACATCCACCGTCCGGCCCGCGGCCAGGCGGAACGCGGCGTGACCAACGCACCGCCCGTCTATTCGAAAGACCAGACGTCGACCGCTTTCCTGGCCGGCGAATTCATCCGCTGGCTTGGCGAGCAGGAAGAGCACGCGCCGTGGTTCGCGCATGTCTCCTTCATCAGCCCGCACCCGCCCTTCATCGTGCCCGAACCCTACAACAGTATGTATGATCCGGCCGAAGGGCCCGCTTTCAACCGCGCAGCAAACCCGGAAGACGAAGCCGAGAGCCATCCCTATCTCGCCTACGATCTCGCCGGGCAGAAGCGGACAAAATTCATCCCCGGCATCGAGGGCAAGGTGGCGGATTGGAGCGAGGAGAACTTTCGCCGCATCCGCGCGATCTACTACGGCATGATCTCCGAGGTCGACGCGCAGCTCGGCCGCATCTGGCAGGCGATCAAATCAGCGGGCGCCTGGGACCACACCGTCATCGTGCTGACCTCCGATCATGCCGAGATGATGGGCGACCATTTCATGCTCGGCAAAGGCGGCTTCTTCGACGCCAGCTATCACATTCCGCTGATCGTCCGGGATCCGCGCCGGACCGCCGCGGCGGGCTCGTCTGTGGATCATTTCACCGAAGCCGTCGATGTCTTCCCCACCTTGCTCGACCTGATCGGCGCCGCGCCGCAGCGCCACCTCGACGGCAGCTCGCTCGCGCCGTGGATAGACGGCAAGGAACCGCAGAACTGGCGCGACGCCGCGCGTTGGGAGTTTGATTTCCGCACTGTCGCCAAAGGCGAAGCCGAGCGCCATTTCGGCATCGGATCGCGCGCCTGCAACCTCGCCGTCCTTCGTACCGTGGACTTCAAATATGTCCATTTCGGCGGCGGCCTGCCGCCGCTTCTGTTCGACCTGTCGAAGGACCCGGGCGAGCTGAACAATTTGGCTAACGACCCGACCTATCTGCCGGTACGGCTGGAGTTCGCGGAAAAGATGCTCGCCTGGCGCGCCGCTCACCTCGATCAGTCGCTGGCCTTGGCGGAACTGACTGAGGATGGAGTGGTCGGGTACGTGAGTAGGCAGTAGGCAGTAGGCAGTAGGCAGTAGAACATTCTTTCGCCTACTGCCTATTTCCTACTGCCTATTGCCTCATTTCAGAATCAACCGCTGCTGGTCGCGGTTGGCGGCATAACTGCTCTTGTCATAAGCCGTCTGCGCCTGCAGCTGCTCCTTGGTGAAGTTGGTGTATAGATATTTCTTGCCGTTCTTGTCGGTCATGAACTTGAGCTTGTCCATGCCGATCGCCACTTCCTTGGCGCCGATGCCGAGGAAGCCGCCGACATCGACAACGACCGCGTCCGGCTTGTTGTCGGGCGTCAGCACGACATCGCCGATCGAACCGATCTCGGCATCGTTGGCGCCATAGACCGTCGTGCCCTTGAGGTCGTCGACGCGGATGTTGCCCATGGGCATTTCGCTCAGCGTCGATTTGTCGATGGACGCGGTCTTGGTCTGGTCGGTGGCGGCGGTGCCGTTAGCGGCGGGCTTGTTCTCGGCCGTGCTCTGGGCCGGCGGCGTCGCAGGCTTGTTCTCGGCCGTCGACTTGGCGGGCTCTGCCGGCTTCGCTGCCTTATCGGACGTCGTGCCCGAAGAGACCACCGCAGGCGTGGTGGTTGCCGGCGCATTGTTCGCGGCCGTCGTCGAGCCAGCCGCCGGATCATAAGGCTTGCGGTCGAACTCCGGCTGGGCCTGCAGCTGCTCCTTCGTCGTCTCGGCCACCAGCCAGCGGTCGCCGTTCTTCTCCGCCCATTTCGCCTTGTCGAAGTCGAAAGTGACGTTCTTCGTGCCGATGCCGAGGAAGCCGCCGACGCCGATCACCAGCGACTCGGCCTTGCCGTCCTTGGCAAGCACGATGTCCTTCACGTCGCCGATCTTCTGGGCGTTGTCCCCAGTGCCGTTATAGACCGACTCGCCCATGATGTTCGTGGCCAGATTGCCCTCCGCCTTCTTCACCGGCTCGGCCGGCGCCGCAGCGGGAGCCTGCGCTGTTGTCGTGTTGTTGGCGGGCTGCGTAGCGTCGGTAGACTGCGCCGGCGCCGGATCGTAAGGCTTGCGGTCGAACGCCGGCAAGGCGTTCAGCTCATCCTTGGTGGACTTGACAACCAGCCACCGGTCGCCGTTCTTCTCGGCCCATTCCAGCTTGCCGTAGTCGAAAGCGACGTCCTTCTTGCCCACGCCGAGGAATCCCCCGACGCCGATGATTGCGGACTTGGCTTTGCCGGCGGAATCGAAAACGACATCATCCACCTTGCCGATGTTCTGGGCGTCATCACCGGTGCCATTGTAGACGGACTCGCCGATGATATTGGTCATCAGGGCGCCCTCGGCGCGGGGAACCGGAGCCGTGTTTTCCGCTGCTGGGGCCTGTGGAGCCGGGGCGGGAGTTGTCTGTGCAAAAGCGCCACTCGCGAGCAGCGTCGCGATCGCGGTGGTCGCAAAAAGAGTGCGGATCATAATAATCTCTCCTCGTGCCTGATCTTTGTGCATGGCGCTGTCCCGCGCGGCCTCTGAACGGCGTGGCGGGCGCGACAGTATCGACAGGATCACAACGTTGTGTCCGTGACCTTGTTCCAACTTGGCCTTGTTCCAACAGCCGCCGCCGCCCCGTCGCGCTGATTCCTGACCGCGGGGGAACCTTGCGCCGGCACTTTCGTTTGGGCTGCGGCTGAGGCGTCGTCCGCCCAGTCCAGAAAGATACGGAGCGGGAATGCGGATTGCTGCGGTGCTGAACCAGGATGGCGGCACGTTCCGCACCATCGACATCCAGGCTTTCGCCGACCAGCTGCGTCAGATCCTCGAAGCCGCCGGTCATTCCGTTCAGATTGAAATCGTTGCCGGTCGTGACATCGCTGCAGCATTGGAAAAAGCCATCGCCAAGCGGAGCGTCGACGTCGTTCTCGCTGGCGGCGGGGACGGCACAATTTCCACGGCCGCTTCCCTTCTCATGAACAAGAAGAAGGCCTTGGCCATTCTCCCGGCCGGCACGATGAACCTCTTCGCCCGCGGCCTTGGCATTCCGCAGACACTGGAGGGTGCGTTGAAGTCCTTCGCCGACGGAGAGGTGATCGCCGTCGACATGGCGAGCGCCAACGGCCAGCCCTTCGTTCATCAGTTTTCCATCGGCATGCATGCAAAGATGGTCCAGCTGCGCGAAAAAATGGAATTCGGTTCGCGACTTGGAAAAATGCAGGCATCCGCGCGCGCCGCATGGGCGGCTATCAAGAACCCGCCAGCGCTGAAGGTGAGTCTGACCATCGGCAAGACCGAAATTGTAACCCGCACCACCGGCATCGGCATTTCCAACAACCTGTTCGGCGAAGGCCATCTGCCCTATGCCGACAATCCGGCCGGCGGCGTGCTCGGCATCTATGTCAGCGTCGCGCGCCGTCGCCATCATCTGGCAAAGCTTTTGCTGGACATGTTGCGCGGCAGGTGGCGCCAGAGCGCGCATGTCGAGGTGCATCAGGCAGACAGGGCGGTGCTGAAAATCCACTCTTCAGTCAAAAAGGTCAGAGCCGTCATGGATGGCGAGTTGATCCGGGTGGAGCGCGAGACAACAGTCGAAATCCACCCCGGCGCGCTGAACGTCCTCGTTCCGGCGCGCGGCGTCAGCGCAAAGGCGGCTTGAGCGGAAAGCGCTCCTTCAGGGTTGCGAGGTCGGTTGGGCGGGAGCGGGGCCCTGCTCGGTGCCGGGCGGCTGCGGTACATGCTGCGCGCCGGAATTCGGCGACTTTATCAATTCCCCGTAAATCTCCACCGCGCCCCACGCGATGAACACCAGCAACAGGCCGGCGATGAGTATCCTCAGAGCATGCCAGCCCCAATGTCCCTGACGGGCTTTGTTTTCAGGAACGATCTTGGTCATGATTGGCCTCCATGTTGCGTGGCGGCGGGCTTTTCAGGCACAGCACGGTCGGGTAACGGGGCCTTTGCGTGAAGGTTCCAGACCGGTGGCATCGCTTTCGCGATCATTGGACGAACAGATCAGGGCACGGGTTTGAGGTTGGCGAGCTTGGAGCGGGCCACCGGCCTTAGACAAGTCGAGCAGTCTCGAGTAGTCTAATGCATGTCCTCCTGATCCGGCCTGCGCGGCTTGGGCTTGGCATTCTCGCGACAGATGGCGTAGGCTAAGACCGCCAGGGCGGGCGCGATGATGGCTCCGCCCTTGCCCTTGGCAAGGGCCGGAAGCAGTGCAAGTGCCGCGGTGACGCCCAGCGCGGTCATGTCGGCCTGCCGCCGTTTCGCGCGCCGCCTGCTCCGCATGCTCGTCGTCAGCTTGTGAATGACAAGGGTGAGCCCTGCAAGCACCAGGAACCCGATGCCGAAGCCGAGACTGGTCGCCAGCGGTCCATAGCGCGCCGCCAGCCAGATATAGACGGCGCCGATGAGGAAGCCGACAGCGCACAAGGCGAAAACGGCGGCGACTCCGTAGAAGATTGCCGTCGTTTTTGCCTTTTGCAAAGCCGCCATCGCCTCGCCCGAGGCAAGGGCGGAGACCAGCGAGACAAGCATCCCCATCTGAGGTTAGCGGCGGGAAAGCAGGGCGAAGAGGAACCCGACGCCCGCCGCGATGGCCAGCGATGTCACGGGCTTCTCGCGCACCTTGGCTACCAGCTGCGCTTCAATGTCTTCGGCGCTGCTCCGCATGCTCTCGAAGGCTGCTTCACCTTGCGCGCGCAATTGTTCGACGCCCTCCGCAGCGGCATGGCGCGCCGCCCCATAACCGTGTTGACCGGTCTTGGCGAGCTGCTCCGTGAGTTTCTGGATGTCCACTTTCAATTGCTCGATATCGGCCTCTAGGTCGGCGGTGGTCGCTTCATCTGTTGCGGATCTGCCTGCGGCGGTTGCCATCTCTAACTCCCTGGGTTTGCTTGGATTTCAACGTCCGTTCTGTGTCAAAGTTCCCCTTTCAGCGGCTCCAACCGGCCTAGATCAGCGGACGGCGTTCCTCGCCGAGCCCCTCCCAGCGGGCGAGCTTCTTCAGTCCGTCATAGTCGACCACCTCGCAGCCGCCGTCTCGCCATAGGATGAGCTTGCGGTCCATCAGCTTGCGGATCGTCTTGTTGGTATGGACCAGCGAAAGGCCTAGGGTGTCGGCGATATGCTGTTGCGTGATAGGTATCCGCACCGGCGTCTGGCCGTTCACTCCGGCACTGCGCGCCCGGCTGGTGATAAAGGCGATGAGGTAGGCCGCTCGTTCGAGCGCGGTGCGGCGTCCGATGCTGAGCAGGTTCTCGTCCAGCATCCGTTCTTCGCGCGACGCGATCCAGGTGATATCGTAGGCAAGACCCGGATAATTGCGATAAAGTTCCTGCAGCTGTTCGCGCTCGAAGACGCACAACAGCATCGTTGACAAGGCCTCGACGGAATGCTGCATCTCGCCCATCAAGCTTCCCTGCAATCCGATGAGGTCGCCGGGCATGGAAAAATTGAGGATCTGCCGGCGCCCGTCAGGCAAGAGCTTGTAACGGAACGCCCAGCCCGACAGCACAGTGTAGAGATGCGCGCTGTGGCTGCCTTCGACCAGGACTGTCGCCCCCTTGTCGACGGCTAGCTCGCCACGCTTGAAAGTGCTTACGAACGACAGCTCCTGCGTGTCGAACGCGCGAAAGGCGGGCAACGACCGCAACGGACACACTTCGCAAGGATATTGACGACTCGCAGCTGGATGTGCGCTTTGGCTGGACATTTCGACCCCTCTTCGAAATCCCTGCCCTTTGTGGGCGCAGGGAAACGCTTGAGACCGGCAGGGGTTCCGCGAGACCGCGTCCCATGTCTTTTTTAAATGACATGGCAGCGAATTCCGCGCATCAGTGCGGCTCTGCCCCAGGAGAAAACCGAGAAGTGCCAGCATTGCTCGACGGACTGCGTATCCTCGTACTGGAAGATGAGTTCCTGATCGCACTGGACGTCGAGCAGCTTTGCCGCGACCATGGCGCCGCCGAAGTGACGATCGCCCGAGAGATCGCCGACATCGACGGAGAAGCTCTGTCTCCGCGCTTCGACGCGGCGGTGGTCGACCTGATGCTCGCAGGCGTCTCGACCCTGGATTTCGCCGCCCGGCTGCGCAGCGAGGGCCTGCCGTTCGTATTTGCCTCCGGCTATTCCGATTCGGACGAGATCAAGGACGCGTTCCCGGACATCCGCCTGGTCACCAAGCCCTTCTCGGGCGACGATCTTGTCGAAGCCGTGGCCCTGGCCTGCGGCCGGGCCGCCCCGGCCTGAGGTTACCCTTGCAGCCGCAATGGTAGAGATCGGCTCAAGCCGCGTTCGAACCTGTGACCTGCGCCGAGATCGCGTCAGGCCCGAACTCGTCTTCTCCGGAAATCTTGAGGATCTCCTGCAGCCTGGCGCGCGCCCGGCTGACGCGGCTCTTGATCGTGCCGACCGCGCAGCCGCAGATCTCGGCGGCTTCTTCGTAGGAGAAGCCTGAAGCACCGATCAGGATGATGGCTTCGCGCTGGTCCTCGGGCAGTTGCTCGAGCGCGCCGCGGAAATCCTTGAGGTCGAGCTGGCCGTGCTGGGCCGGGTGCACGGCAAGCCTGGCCGTCATGATGCCGTCGCTGTCCTGCACTTCGCGGCCGCGCTTGCGCATCTGCGAATAGAATTCGTTGCGCAGGATGGTGAACAGCCATGCCTTCAAATTGGTGCCGGGCTGGAAGCTTTCATGCTTGTCCCACGCCTTGACCAGCGTTTCCTGGACAAGGTCGTCGGCCCGATCGGCGTTCTGCGTCAGCGACACGGCGAAAGCGCGCAGGCTCGGAATCGCGCCGAGCAGCTCGGTCTTGAAGCTCTGGGATACGGCCGCCATGCCTCAGTCCTTTTTCTGGGCAGGTTCGGCCTGTTCCAGCTGGCTGAGCAACTGAGCGAAACGGTCCGGTACACGGTCCGAGACCAGCTCGTCATAATACTGTTTGAGCTTACGGGCGATTTCGGAGTTTGCCCCCAGCGGGTTGCCATCCCCGTTCCGATGCCTGCTTACGGCATCAGGCATTTGTTTTTTTGACATTTCTTTCATATTAGCCCTAGTTTCCAGCACCCGAACCGCTCTTCAGCTTCAAACCACAACGCAAGCGGAACCCCTCGTCTGGTTGCCCATCCCGAAGTCCCGAAACGCCCGCCTTGTAATTTAGTTCCCAAGCCGGCGGAACTTTTTCCGGAAGCCTGCGTTTGAAATCCGGGGTGCGTAGTCGGTTTAGTCTCGAAAATGCAACGTCATCTGAGGGAGACGTCAATAATGAGTTTGTCAGCTACCATCGCTCCGCATCTTCCGTTCCTGCGCCGCTTCTCGCGGGCAGTAACGGGCTCGCAGGAGAGCGGTGACGCGCTGGTCGCCGCGATGTTAGAAGCCATTATCGCCGACACCAATATCTTCCCCGAAGCCTCGAGTGACCGCATCGCGCTCTACAAGGTCTTCGCCAGATTGTTCACCTCCGTCGCCATCCGCGTGCCGCAGGAACAGGCACAGACCGCCTGGGAGCAGCGGGCTGCGGCCAATCTGAATGCGCTCGCGCCCCGTCCGCGGCAGGCTTTCCTTCTGGTTGCCGTCGAGGGCTTCAGCGAGGACGAGGCGGCTGAAATCCTCGACGTCGAGGAAGAAGAATTCTCGGAGCTGCTGGCCCAGGCAAGCAACGAGATTTCCCGCCAGGTGGCGACCGACGTGCTGATCATCGAGGACGAGCCTCTGATCGCCATGGATATCGAGGAAATGGTCGAAAGTCTTGGCCACCGCGTGGTCGGCACGGCGCGCACCCATGCCGAGGCGGTGGCCTTGTTCGGCAGGACGCGGCCGAAAATGGTCCTGGCCGACATCCAGCTCGCCGACGGCAGCTCGGGTATCGAAGCCGTCAACGAGATTTTGTCCTCGACACCGGTGCCGGTGATCTTCATCACCGCCTTTCCGGAACGCCTCCTGACCGGCGAGCGCCCGGAGCCGGCCTTTCTGGTCACAAAGCCTTTCAATCCGGACATGGTCAAAGCTTTAATCAGCCAAGCTCTGTTCTTCGACCGCCAGGCCAAAGCCGCCGCCTGAGCCTGCGGAAGCTAAGCTCTTGGACCGCCAGGCGAGGCTTTTCGCCGCGTGTGGCGCGTCCCTGTTTGCGACTTGAAAAGCCCTTCAAGGGATCGTCTTTTTCGGCAAATGGTGGAACAAACGAAACCGAGCCACGTTCTTTCCCCGACAGAAGAAGGAGACGCATCATGCTGTACTGGGCGCTCGTATTTCTCGTAGTTGCGATCATCGCTGGTGCGCTTGGGTTCGGCGGCATCGCCGGTACATCGGCGGGCATCGCGCAGATTCTGTTCTTCATTTTCCTCGCTTTCCTGGTGATCTCGCTCATCGCCGCCCTCTTCAGGAGAGCTTGACCGCAACACTGGAAGCCGCACCCCTCAAACGGTTTCCAGCCACCGCCGGGCGGCGCCTCGAAAGAGCACCGTCCGGCGGACCGCTTTTGAAGAGCACTGCGAATTTCGGGAGGTCACTCGGGCGGAACCAGTTTGCGGATTGAGCCGTTCATGGACTAGCGCGGGATGTTTCCAATGCCTTCCGAGGGTTTTACGAAAGACGGCGGCAAGAAGCAGAACGGCGAAGTGATCGCGATGCATTCCTCGGAGAGTGGGATGCAAGTCGGGCGGGCCTTGCTTCATGCTCTGCACAATGCCGGGATCTCGGTTCTCTACCAAGACCGGCAGATGAAGACTGTCTGGGCGCGTAATATGAACGCGCCCTGGGCGTCCGAAACGGCCGACGGCAAGGATTTGCTTTCGCCGGCGCAGGCCGAGCGCATACAAGCCGCCAAACTCGGGGTGATCGAGTCCGGCAATGCGGATCAGCTCGAGCTCAGCATTCCGGGAAGCCATGGCGTCCGCTGGTTCCAGCTTTGGATCGACGCCGACCGCGGGGAAGCCGGCGACGTCCTCGGCGTCGTTACCACGATGGTGGAGACGACGGAGCAGAAACGCCGCGAGCAGACGCTGAAGGCATTGCTGCGCGAAGTCAGCCATCGATCGAAAAATCTCCTGGCCATTATCCAGAGCATCGCCACGCAGACCGGGCGCTATACGGAGACGCTTGGCGACTTCCTGGCGCGGTTCCGCGGCCGCCTGCAATCGCTCGCTTCCTCGCAGGATCTGGTCACTTCCTCCAACTGGCGGGGTGCCGCACTGCGGGAACTCGTATCCGGCCAGGTCGGCCGCTATAGCAGCGATCTGGCTAAAAGCCTGCGGTTCATGGGCGAAAATCCTTATCTCAATCCCAACGCTGCCCTGCATATCGGCCTGGCCATGCATGAGCTGGCCGTGAATTCCGTAAGCTATGGCGCGTTGTCCCGGCCGGAGGGCCATGTCGAGGTGCGCGCCAGGCTCGATCCCGAAAACGGAACCTCGCCTAAGCTTTTGCTGACCTGGACCGAAACGGTCGGCGACGCGCGGCGCAATGAGAAGCGCTTCGGCAGCGTGGCGCTGGAACGCGTCGTGCCGATGTCGCTGAACGGTTCCGCGACGCTGGAAATCGGCGAGGATCGGATCGAATATCGCCTCACCGTTCCGCAAGGGAACTTCGAGACGGATTGATCGTGCCGCCGATGGCGTTCCAGCTTTTCCGGTGACGGGCTTTAACCGGCTGTTCACCATAAAGTTCGATTCTGTACTCCCGGCTACAATGCGCCGGAAACCCGTCCGCGCCGGCGCGACCTGGGAGACTGACGATGGTTCCGGACATGAACAGGCTGGAGCAGGCCGCCCGCATCTCCATGAGCGGCTTCCAGGAAGCCGAGCCGCCACCGGCGCCGCGATCGTCGCATTTTTCGCCCCGCATGGGCGCGTTTGCGCTTCTGGCCGCCATGGCCTTGGTCGCGGCCTGGCAATTGTTCTGACCCGGGCAGGATCAAGACAGAACTTTGAAGCGCTGATCGCATCCCTGGGGGTCTCCGGCGTGCTTGTCGCGTCGGATGGCGCGCGCCCCGAAAAGGCTGCGTTAGGCAACAGTGAAATCTGGCAGGCAAAGCGTGTTTTTTCATGCTAAACGGCTGGTGGCACTGCCGAAAGTGAGGACAAAAGTGAGGAGCAATTCTATGCGGAAGATGATCATTGCCATGGTTGCCGTGGTCGCCGTCAGCGGCTGTACCACGACCGAGCAGGACGTCGTCGGCGGCGGCCTGATCGGCGCTGGTGTGGGCGGCCTGGTCGGCGGCGGCAAGGGTGCGCTGATCGGCGCGGCCGTCGGTGCCGGGTCGGGCCTTCTGGTCCGCAACCTGCGCAACGGCTGGTGCGTGTATCGCCACCGTGACGGCACGACCTACCGGGCTCGCTGCAACTAGTTCAGTACGGAAAGGACCGGAGGCCGGCTGCCGGCCTCCTGTTTTTTCAATTCGAAAACGTCCAGCTAATGATTCGCCCGCTCCGGAATTTTGGCGCTCACACTGCCAGCGGGATCCTGATTTCCACCTTCAGTCCATCGTCGCGGTAGTTACGCGCGATCGTGCCGCGCAATTCGCGTGTGACATTGAGGTCTATCAGCTTGGTGCCGAAGCCGGTCTTGGCCGGTGCTTCCAAGTCCTTCTGGCCCGTTTCGCGCCAATTCAAAAGCAGCGTCCGCTCGCGACCGCGCCCTTCAATGCTCCAGTCGACCTTGAGGGCGCCCACCGAACTGCCGGCTTCGCCATATTTCAGCGCGTTCGTGGCGAGTTCGTGGAAGGTCAGCCCGAGCGCTTGCGTCGTCGTCTCGTCGAGCAGCACCTCAGGCCCCGACAACACCCCTTCGGGAAGATCCTTGCCGAACACCTGCCCAAGTTCAATGCGCAGCAGGTCGCCAAGATCGGCCTTCTGCCAGCGCGAGCGCGTCAGCATGTCCTGTGATGCGGCCATGGCCTGCAGGCGCGCCGAGAACGAAGCCGAAAACTCCTTGACGTCGGTGGCTTGCGAGGCCGTCTGCCGCGCGATCGCCAGCACGCGGGTGATCGAATTCTTGATGCGGTGTTTCATCTCCTGCAGGATCAGGTCCTTTTCCAGCAGGCTCTTTTCGGTCGCCTCGTGCAGCGCCGACTTTGCCTCATAGGCGCGCTCCTGATAGCGCGCCACCAGCGCGATGGCCCCTGCAAGCAAGAGGCCGAACAGCCCGAGCATCACCGGAATGGCGCGCGAGGACGGCGGCTCGAAGGCGCTTGTCGGCCTGAACAGCACGGTCCAGGGCCGGCCCGCGACAACGATATCGCGACGCGCCAGAAGCGTCGCCCCGATGCGTTCTGCCGGCGGCGCCTCCGAACGGAACAAAAGATTGCCGTCCTCGGGCTTGCCGTCATAGACCTCGACATTGACCGGCAGCAGCGGCGAACGGCTGAGCGCGACCTGGAACAGGTCCTGCGCGCGGAAGGCAGCGTAGAGAAAGCCGGCCGTGGAGGAGCGGCTTGCATTGATCACCTCGGGCGCGGTTTCGACGTTCAGTCGCACAAAAACCAGGAACCCGGTGAAGGTCTGCGTCACGCCGGCACCCTGGCCGAGTTGGACAACGCCGCTCGCATGCTGCTGGTCGTCGGCCATCGCCTTTTCGATCGCCGCGCGCCGTACCGGCTCGCTGAACATGTCGAAGCCGATGATCGACTGGTTGGACGTATCGAGCGGCTCGAACAGCACGATTGGCGCGCGCCATGGCTCGGTTGTCGCGGGGTAGATCGGGTGCTCCGACCCCAGGTCGTGCAGGATATCGCGTTCGACCGCCGCCTCGTCGCCGGTCTTTGCCAGTCTCAGGAAGCCGATACCGCGAAGCCCCGCGAAATTGTCGGCTATGTCGAGGGCGGTGAAGAAGGCTTTGAACTCGCCGCGCGTGATGTCGCCGTTGCGGGCATCGAACAGCGCCTGCGTCGATCGCAGCAGCGACAGATGCAGGTCGATGCGGCTTTCGATGCGGTTCAACGCGTCATCGGCGGTGCCCTCGAACTTGATCCGAGCCGCCTCCTGCGTCGCGAAATAAGCGAACCCTGCCATCGTCAGGCTGATCAGCGCGACGGCGACAAAGGCAACGATCGGAAAGAGCTTCTTCAATTCAAAGATGCGGCCCGTGGATGGTCAACGATCTTTATGGGCAAGTCTCCCCGCCAATACAATGGCGCGGTCAAATCATCACCGCGGTTGGTACATCACGTACCGTTAATTAGCCGGCTATCTGTCAGTTTTTATGCCGCGATCTTCAGCGCGCCTGGACCCGGAATGGCGCCCGGCGGGCATTTGCCCAAAATGATCATGCCGAGCACCTCGTCCTGGGTGACATCGGTGGTGCGCGCGGTGCCGACCACTTGGCCGTTCTTCATCACGCAAACCCGGTCGGCGAGATCGAAAACGTCGTGGATGTCGTGGCTGATCAGGAAGATGCCGATGCCTTCAGCCTTGAGCTGCTTGACCAGTTCGCCGACCTGCGCCGTCTCCTGCGGGCCGAGCGCCGCCGTCGGCTCGTCCATGATCAGGATGCGGGCGTTAAACAGGATTGCGCGCGCGATCGCTACCGATTGCCGCTGTCCGCCCGACAGCTTGATGACCGGCTCCTTGAAGCGCTGGAAACGCGGATTGAGCCGGCCCATCACCTTGCGCGCCTCGGCTTCCATGGCGACGTCGTCCAGCGTGCCCCAGCCCGTCATCAGCTCGCGGCCGAGGAAGAGATTGGCCGCGGCATCGACATTGTCGGCCAGCGCCAGCGTCTGGTAGATCGTCTCGACGTCGTATTTTTTGGCGTCGCGCGGATTGGAGATCGAAGCCTCCTCGCCATTGATGAATATCTGCCCGCTGTCGCGCTTATAGGCGCCGGACAGGATCTTGATCAGCGTCGATTTGCCGGCGCCATTGTGGCCGAGCAGCGCCATCACTTCGCCGGGGAAGAGATCGACCGACGCATCGTCGACGGCGCGGATGCCGCCGAACGCGATCGAGATGTTGCGCATGTCAACCAGCGGAACGCCGGCGGGAGCGGTCTTGTCGGCCATGATCCTTTTCCTCCCGTTGCTCACACGCGCTTGCGATAGAGGGTGTCGAGCCAAACCGCCACGACCAGCACGGCGCCCACCACGATGCTCTGCAACGGCGAGTCGACGCCGAGCAGCACCATGCCGGACTGCAGCGACTGCATCAGAAGCGCGCCGAGCATGGCACCGAGCACGGTGCCCGAACCGCCGGCAAGCGAAGTGCCGCCGATGACGGCCGCGGCAATGACCAAAAGTTCGTCCAGCGTTCCGAGCGCATTGGTGGACGAATTCTGCCTGGCGGATGAGATCGCAGCCGCGATCGTCGCCAGCACGCCCATGATCATGAACACCTTCATGGTGATCCAGCGCGTGTTGATGCCGGCGAGGTTGGCCGCTTCCGGATTGCCGCCGATGGCAAAGACATAGCGGCCGAAACGCGTGCGCTTGGTGACGAAGGTCATGATCAGGCCGACGGCAACCGCCATCAGCACCGGAATGGCGATGCCATGCGCGATGAACAGCCCGCCTTCGGGGATGGTGATGTTGTTGGCGGCGGCGTAGCGGTTCACGATGCCGACGGGCCATGGATAGGAGTTGGCGAGCCACACGGCGCCGAGGATGATCGCGCAGGTGACCGTGGCAAGCAGCGTCTCGGCCCAGACCGGGCGCAGCGGGAAGCGGAAGCGCTTGCGCTGCACGCGGCCGTTGAAATGCATGAAAATGACCGCCAGACAGGCGACGATGCCGACGGCCCAGCTCCATTTGGCGCCGATCGAGCCTGCCGGGCCGCCGCCCATCAGCTGGAAGGTGGCGTCGAGCGGCGCAACGGTCTGGCCGCTGGTGACCCACCAGGCGGCGCCCCGCCATACCAGCAACCCCCCCAGCGTGACGATGAAGGCCGGCACTTCGAGATAGGCGATGACGAAGCCCTGGAAGGCGCCGATGATGAGGCCGAGCGCCAGGCCGATCAGTAATGCCAGGACCCAGATCCACGGGTTGCCGAGCTCAAGCCCGACAAAGCGAACCAGGAAATGCACCTGGGCAAAGCCCATGACCATGCCGATCACCCCTTCGGCTGATCCAACGGACAGGTCGATGTTGCGCATGACGATGACCAGCACCATGCCGGAGGCCATGATCGCCACGGCCGACGTCTGCACTGACAGGTTCCAGAGATTGCGCGGCGTGAGGAAGGTGCGGCTGTCGAAGTCGAGCGGGTTGACGCCGAGCCGCAGGCTGGAGATCACATGCAGCCCAACCCAGATCAGGAGCAGCGCGCCGATCATGCCCAGCATGCGGGTGTCGAGCTCGGTCGCCTTCAGGAACCGGGCCACAGTGCCGAATTCCGACGCGCGCGCGGTGTCCGCCGGTTGGGTAGACGTCGTGTCGGTCATGATTTCCTCCCGCCGGCTTGCTGTCTGGGGCGGATGCCGGAACTCAGCCTAGAAGCTAGCCGCCTGAGGCGGAACCGCAATCTTTTGAGAAAACCCCGCGGCTTTCAGGCCGCGGCGCAATTCGTGAGATCGAATGTCGGCAAGGCTTAGTTGCAGACCGTGACGCTGCCGGCGGCAACGCCCGCGCAGACCTCGTCCTTCTTGATCCAGCCGGCGTCGATGACGACGTTGAGATTGTCCTTGGTAATCGCGACCGGCGTCAGGAAGAGCGACTTGACGGTGTTGCCGCCAGGCGTCGTGAAGTCCTTGGCGCCGGCGATGTCGCCCATCTTCTTGCCATCGGCGAGCTGCGAAGCGATCTCGGCGGCGTTCTTGCCGAGCTCGCGCGCGTCTTTCCACACGGACACCGTCTGCGTGCCGAGCGCGATGCGGTTGAGCGCCGCATGGTCGCCGTCCTGGCCGGAGACCGGCACGGTGCCGGCCAGCCCTTGCGCCGTCAGCGCCGCGACGACGCCGCCGGCAGTGCCGTCATTGGCCGCCACGACCGCGTCGACCTTGTTGTCGTTGGCTGTCAGGAATTGTTCCATGTTCTTCTGCGCGTTGGCGGGCAGCCAGCCGTCGGTATAGGCCTCGCCGACATTCTTGATCTTGCCGCTGTCGATCGCGTCCTTCAGCACTTCCATGGAGCCCGCGAAAAGGAAGTCGGCATTCGGATCGGAGCCCGAGCCCTTGATGAAGACGTAGTTGCCTTCCGGCTTCACCTTGAACACCTCGCGGGCCTGCATGCGCCCGACTTCCTTGTTGTCGAAGGTCAGGTAGAACACGTCCTTGTTCTCGATCAGGCGGTCGTAGCCGACGACCGGGATGCCTTCGTCGAGCGCCTTCTGCACCGCCGGACCGATCGCCGAGGCATCCTGCGCCAGGATGATCAGCGCGTTGGCGCCCTGCGAGATCAGGCTTTCGACGTCGGTCAGCTGCTTGCCCGGATTGGACTGCGCGTCGGCCGAAATATACTTGTCGCCGGCGGCCTCGATGGCGGCCTTCATCGCGGCTTCGTCGGTCTTCCAGCGCTCTTCCTGGAAATTCGACCACGACACGCCGATCACCTTGTCCTTCGCCTCGGCGACCGACGCCAGCGTCAGCGACATGGCAACGCCCGCCAGAATGGCGGCTGCGAATTTCTTCATGATATCCTCCCTGCGCCGTGCGGCGCGACCCTGACTGGCCCGAAGGCCGGCACAGAGGCTTTTTTTCGAGCCTCAAAAAAATATTGGTCCAGCAAAACGACCCTGTCAACTGCGATTTTGATGGGTTTTGATGGGTCCAGGCATTTTTTCGACGTCCGCAATAATAATGACATGGACCTTGGCTTCTGCCACAATCCCTAGCGTGTCAGCGACAGGCCATGGCATCATCACAAGGCCGCGATGACCGGGAGGACGTGCAGGACAATGTCGGTCGGAATCCGTCACGACGATTTGCGCCGGCGCAACCGCGCCATGGTGATTTCGGCGGTGCGCCGCGCCGGCCAGCCATCGCGGACGGAGATTGCCGCCACCACCGGGCTCAGCCACTCGACCATTTCGGCGATCTCCGCCGATCTGATCCAGGAGGGCATCCTCGCCGAAAGCAAGGCCAGCGAGCCGACGGCGTTGAAACGCGGCCGGCCGCAGGTCGGCCTGGCGCTGAACCCCGAAGCCGCCGCGGTGCTGACCGTGGTTTTGTCGCTGAACTTCCTGTCGGTTGCCGTCATCGACTATGCCGGCCAGGTGGTTTCCGAGGAGCAGCATCGCCTGGACACGCTCGTCATGCCGCGCGATGAGCTGATCGGCGAATGCATGGCGATTGTCCGGCGCCGGCTGCAGGATCCCGACCTCGACGTGGGCAGCGTCGCCCGCATCGCCATGGGCATTCAGGGCATCACCGATACCCATTCACGCGCCATGCTGTGGTCGCCGATCACGCCGCTGACCGATATCCCCTTTGCCGATCTCCTCGAGAAGGAATTCGGCATCCCGGCCACCACGGAGAACGACTGCAACATGATGGCGGTGGCGCTGCAGTGGCGCGATCCCGAGCGCTATCGCGACGACTTCATCGCCATCCTCTTGTCGCACGGCATCGGCATGGGCCTGGTGTTGAAGGGCGCGCTGTTCACCGGCACGCATTCCTCGGGCGGTGAGTTCGGCCATATGATCCATCGTCCGGGCGGAGCGCTTTGCCGCTGCGGCCGCCGCGGCTGCGTCGAGGCCTATGCCGGCAATTATGCCATCTGGCGCAGCGCCATGGGCATAAGCGAGGATGCCACGCCGACCGATGTCGGCGACGCCGACATGCGCGCGCTTGCCGCAAAGGCGCGTCAGCAGGATGGCCCCGAGCGCGAGGCCTATCGCCGGGCCGGCGAGGCGCTCGGCTTCAGCCTCGGCAGCCTGTTCGCCCTCATCGATCCGGCGCCCGTCGCCATGGTCGGCGTCAGCGCGGCCGCCTTCGACCTGATCGAACCGGCGCTGCGCGAGGCGATCGCCCAGACGGCCGGCGGCCAGCACTCCGAATCGATCTCCTTCGACACTGAGCCGAACGAACTGCCGCTGATCCGCGAAGGCTGCGCCATGCGCGCGCTGACCTTCGTCGACCAGGAGATTTTCGCGCCGGGAGGCCAGGCAAGAGCGGGCAAGCACGTCGAATAGCGGCGAGCCAGATGCCGGGATACGCTGAGATTCAGGTCAGGCCGAGTCGAGAATGGTGGGTTCCGAGAACCGGAACGGAGCGTACCTTAGGCACGTGAGTACCGGAGGCGCAGGAAGTCGCCGTTCGCCGGCCGGCCTCACCTGAATCTCGGCGTATCCCCCTAATCTTCCCTGATCGCGTAACCCGCCCCGCGGATGGTGCGGATGACGTCCGGCATGCGGCCGTTGTTGACGGCCTTGCGCAGGCGTCCGACATGGACGTCCACGGTGCGCTCGTCGATATAGATCGTCTCGCCCCAGACATTGTCGAGCAGCTGGCTGCGCGAGAACACGCGACCGGGGTGGCGCATCATGAATTCGAGCAGGCGGAACTCGGTCGGGCCGAGCCTGATCTCGCTCTTCTTGCGGTAGACGCGGTGCGACTCGCGGTCGAGCACGATGTCGCCGACCTTGAGCACGCTGGACAGCACCTCCGGCTTGGCGCGGCGCAGCAGCGCCTTGACGCGCGCCATGAACTCCGGCGTCGAGAACGGCTTGACCAGATAATCGTCGGCGCCGGTCGAGAGGCCGCGCACGCGGTCGCTTTCTTCTCCGCGCGCCGTCAGCATGATGATCGGCAGCCGCTCGGTCTCGGGCCGCATCCTCAGACGCCGGCAGAGCTCGATGCCGGAAACCGCCGGCACCATCCAGTCGAGCACGAGCAGGTCGGGAACGTTTTCCTGAAGGCGGATTTCGGCCTCGTCGCCGCGGGTCACCACTTCGACCTGGTAACCCTCGGATTCGAGATTGTAGCGGAGCAGCACCCCCAGCGGCTCCTCGTCCTCCACCACCATGATGCGTGGCGCGATCATCTGGCAGTTACCCCTGTCAGGCCGCCGGCGCCGACATTGCCGTCTCGTCCTGCTTGGGGCGGTTGGCGGGCAATTGCGTGCCGGTCAGCACATAGTAGGCGTTCTCGGCGATGTTGGTCACATGATCGCCGATGCGCTCGAGATTCTTGGCGCAGAACAGAAGATGCGTGCAAGCGGTGATGTTGCGCGGATCTTCCATCATGTAGGTCAGGAGCTCGCGGAAGACGGATGTGTATTTGACGTCGATGCGCTCGTCGTCGTTGCGAAGCTTGGCCAGCGCCGTGGCGTCGCCCACCGTATATTCCTGGATCACGGCCTGGACCTGGATCAGCACCATCTGCGCCATGGAATCGATCGAATGCGTGAGGTCGCGCGGCGCGGCGCTGACGCCGACCGAGCCGACGCGCTTGGCGATGTTCTTGGCGAGATCGCCGATGCGTTCGAGGTCACCCGCCATGCGGATCGAGCCGACCACGTTGCGAAGATCATCGGCCATCGGCTGGCGCTTGGCGATCAGCGTAATGGCGCGGTCGTCGAGTTCGCGCTGACGCGCGTCCATGATGGCGTCGTCGGAGACGACGCGCTGCGCCAGCGCATTGTCGGTCTCGAGCAGCGCCCTGGTCGATGCGCCGACCATGGAGGCGGCGAGATCGCCCATGTCATTGATGAGCCGGCTGATCTGCCTCAGATCTTCGTCGAAGGAAGCGACGGTATGTTCGGCCATGATGATGTCCTCGTATGAGCTCAGCCGAAGCGGCCGGTGATGTAGTCCTGGGTGCGCTTCTCGCGGGGCGAGGTGAAGATCTTCTCGGTCCGGTCGAACTCCACCAGCTCACCCAGATACATGAACGCCGTCTGCCGCGACACGCGCGCCGCCTGCTGCATGTTGTGGGTGACGATGACGATCGTGTAGTCGACCTGCAATTCGTCGATCAGTTCCTCGATCTTGGCGGTCGACAGCGGATCCAGCGCCGAGGCCGGCTCGTCGAGCAGGATGACCTCGGGCTTCACTGCCACGGTGCGGGCGATGCACAGGCGCTGCTGCTGGCCGCCCGAGAGGCTGAGGCCGCTGGCGTTGAGCTTGTCCTTGACCTCGTTCCACAGTGCCGCGCGCTTCAGCGCCTGCTCGACGCGGCTGTCCATCTCGGCCTTGCTGATCTTCTCATAGAGCCTGACGCCGAAGGCGATGTTTTCGTAGATCGACATCGGGAACGGCGTCGGCTTCTGGAACACCATGCCGATCTTGGTCCTGAGTAGGTTGAGGTCCTGCGAGCGGTCGAGGATGTTCTTGCCGTCGAGCAGCACCTGGCCCTCGGCGCTCTGCTTCGGATAGAGCTCGTAGATGCGGTTGAGCACCCGCAGCAGCGTCGACTTCCCGCAGCCCGACGGGCCGATGAAGGCCGTCACGCTGCGCTCGGGCAGGGACAGGTTGATGTCCTTCAGCGCTTTCGACTGGCCATAGTAGAAATTGAGGTTCTTGACCTCGATCTTGGCCTTCTCGACGGTCGTCTCGGCTGCGTTCAGGTCGGTGGACAACATCGGTTTCATCTGTCCTCTCTGCGTCCGGTTAGGCTGCGGGCGATGATGCTCAACCCGAGAACCGTCAGGGTGATTATGAGTGCGCCCGTCCAGGCCAGCTGCTGCCATTCCTCGTAAGGGCTGAGAGCGAACTGGAAGATGGTCACCGGCAGGCTGGCCATCGGGGCATTGAGATTGCTCGACCAGAACTGGTTGTTGAGCGCGGTGAAGAGAAGCGGCGCCGTCTCGCCGGAGATGCGGGCGATCGCCAAAAGGATGCCGGTGACGATGCCGGACAGCGCCGCGCGGTAGGCGACCGAGCGGATCACCACCCAGCGCGGCGCGCCGATGGCGGTACCGGCTTCGCGCAGCGCGTTGGGCACGAGATTCAGCATGTCTTCGGTGGTGCGCACCACCACGGGGATCACCAGGATCGACAGGGCGACGGCGCCGGCGATCGCCGAGAAGTGCCCCATCGGCCGCACCAGCAGCTCATAGACGAACAGGCCGATGATGATCGACGGCGCCGACAAGAGGATGTCGTTGATGAAGCGCACGATCGTCGTAAGGCGTGAGAAGCGCCCGTATTCGGCCATGTAGGTGCCGGCCAGCACGCCGATCGGCGTGCCGACGACGATGCCGATGATCGTCATGACGATGCTGCCGTAGATGGCGTTGAGCAGGCCGCCGGCATCGCCGGGCGGCGGCGTCATTTCCGTAAACACGGCCGGCGACACCCCGGAAAGCCCCTTGTAGAGCAGAGCGCCGAGGATCAGCGCCAGCCAGGCCAGGCCGATGCCCGCTGCGGTCACGCACAGCGTCATCATCACGGCATTCTTGCGTTTGCGGCTTTGGTGAAGCGATTGGGCCGTCGACATCGGTCAGGCTCCCGTACGGCTATCGATGCGCAACAGCATGCAGCGTGCGAGCGCGAGGATGATGAAGGTGATGATGAACAGGATCAGGCCGAGCGACACCAGCGAGGATGTGTAGAGGTTGCCATCGGCTTCGGTGAATTCGTTGGCGATAGTCGCCGAGATTGTCGTGCCCGGCGCGAACAGCGAGGCGCTGATGCGGTGCGCGTTGCCGATGACGAAAGTAACGGCCATCGTCTCGCCGAGCGCGCGGCCGAGGCCCAGCATGACGCCGCCCATGATGCCGACGCGGGTATAGGGAATGGTCACGCGCCGGGTCACTTCCCAGGTTGTGCAGCCGATGCCGTAGGCCGATTCCTTCAGCACCGCCGGCACCGTGTCGAACACGTCCTTGGTGATTGAGGTGATGAAGGGCAGCACCATGATGGCAAGGATCAGCGACGAAGTCAGCAGGCCGATGCCGTAGGGCGGACCGGCAAAGAGGCTGTTGAGGCCGGGGATGCCTTTGAACAGCCAGATGACCAAGGGCTGGACCGTCGTCTGCAGGAACGGCGCGAAGACGAACAGGCCCCAGATGCCGTAGATGATCGAGGGAATGCCGGCGAGCAGTTCGACCGCAATGCCGATCGGTCGCCTGAGCGGGCGCGGGCAAAGCTCGGTCAGGAAGACGGCGATGCCGATGCCGATCGGCACGGCGATGAGTATGGCGATGGCCGAGGTGACGATGGTGCCGTAGATGGGCGCAAGCGCGCCGAAATTCTCGGTGACCGGGTTCCAGGCTTCTGTGGTCAGGAAGGAGAATCCGAACTTCGACAGCGCCTCCCACGAACCGGCGATCAGCGAGATCGCGACGCCGCCGAGGAGAACCAGCACGAGGATGGCGGAAAGGCGCGTGGCCGTCCGGAAGAGCATGTCGGTGAGGGCGAAGCGGCGCACCGTCGCTTCCCTGGTCCGCATGGCGGATGATGTCGCAGCTTCGGAAACGGCCGTCATTAGCCCCTCGCATTTCGAAAGAGACAGGAGGGCGCCAAAGACGCCCTCCTTATTCCGCGATAATTACATGCCGGAGTAGAGCGGCTTGCCGTTCGCGTCGACGATGTCCTTGCTCCACATCTCTTCGACGCTCTTCACGACCGCGTCCGGCATCGGAACGTAGTCCAGGCTGGAGGCCAGTTCGTCGCCCTTGGCATAGGACCAGGCGAAGAATTTGAGCGCTTCGGTCATGGCCGCCGCGTCGTCGGGTTTCTTGTAGACGAGGATCCAGGTGGCGGAGGTCATCGGCCAGGATTCGGCACCGGCCTGGTTGGCCAGGATGACGCCATAGCCCGGCTGCGAGCTCCAGTCGGCATTGGCCGCGGCCGCCGAGAAAGCGGCGGCGGTCGGCTCGACCTTCTTGCCGTCCTTGTTGATCAAGTCGGTGTAGGTCAGCTTGTTCTGCTTGGCATAGGCATATTCGACATAGCCGATCGCGCCGCCGGTCTGCGAGACGTTGTTGGCGACGCCTTCATTGCCCTTGGCGCCGATGCCCACCGGCCATTCGAGCGCGGTGTTGACACCGACCTTCGACTTCCAGTCGGCGCTGACGTCGGCCAGGTAGTAGCTGAAGTTGAAGGTGGTGCCGGAGCCGTCCGAACGGTGCACGACCGCGATCGCCTGGTCGGGCAGCTTGACGTCGGGGTTGAGCTTCTTGATCGCTTCGTCGTTCCAGTTGGTGATCTTGCCGGCGAAGATGTTGGCCAGGGTCGGACCGTCGAGCACCAGCTCGCCCGGCTTGACGCCTTCGAGGTTGACGACCGGAACGATGCCGCCCATCACCATCGGGAACTGCGCGAGCCCGGTGGCGTCGAGATCCTGGCCCTTCAGCGGCGCGTCGGAGGCGCCGAAGGTGACGGTCTTGGCCTTGATTTGCTTGATGCCGCCGCCGGAGCCGATCGACTGGTAGTTGAGACCGATGCCGGTCTCCTTCTTGTAGGCGTCGGCCCACTTCGCGTAGATCGGATAGGGGAAGGTGGCGCCGGCGCCGGAAATGTCGGCTGCCATCGCGGCGGCCATGCTAAGGGTTGATGCCGCAGCCATTGCAATCGCAACGGCCGCCGAGCGGATGAAATGTCTCATGTGGCCTGCTCCTGTTCGGAAGATGGTCTTTCGGCACCCGTTCTATCGGCGCCCGTGAGCGCAATAGCCCTCGATTATTACAGTCGCATGACAGTTTCGTGTCAGCCCCGTAACGTCTGAAAGGGGATGTCTGGGGAAGTCGGCGGCGGCCCCGAAGGACCGGCCGGAGTTTGCCGTGGAAATCAGCGACTTGTCTGGCTTCTGAAGCAAAATTTATCCCGGCGGCCGGATCGCGGCCGCCGGGAAATAAAATCCGGACGAGAGCGCGTTGCCTGAGCACCAGAGCGGATCATGGCGTGGCCATCGCCGAAAACAGGGTCCGTTGGGGTAGAGTCGACGCTGTTTCTTGTTGGCGGTCGCTGCTCCCGCCCGTAACCGAAGAGCGGAATCAATGCCAACATTGTCCGAGCTTGGCGTTTGCTTTGGTATGGTGCGATCGCGCCATACGCGTGCGTCAGCCTCTTGCCGCCGTCCTGCCGTCAAATTCGTTCTAACCGGCGTTGCGCCGAGTCTCGACGTCCGGTCCCAGCCAGCGCTCGAGCTTTTCGAGCAGCGCCCGCGGGCTGATCGGCTTCGGCAGGTAATCGTTCATCCCGGCTTCCAGGCAGCGTTCGCGGTCGCCCTTCAGCGCATGCGCCGTGACGCCGACGATCGGCACATGCGTGCCCATGTCCTCCTCGAGCCGGCGGATGGCGCCCGTCGCCTCCAGCCCGTTCATTTCCGGCATCGATACATCCATCAGGATCATGCGCGGATTGAGCCTGCCGAAGGCGTCGAGCGCCTTGCGGCCGTTGCCGACGATCTCGAAGCGGTAACCGGTCTCGCCTAGGATCTGCGTGAACACCATCTGGTTCACCTCATTGTCCTCCGCGACTAGGATGTCGAGCCCGCGCTCCGCCTCGGCTGGGCGTGGACGCGCCCGCACCGGCGGCGGCTGCAGCATGGCGCGGTCCGATGCCGCCGCCTGCGCCGGCGCGGCTTGCGGGGGGCTGCTGCCTGCGGCGGGTTGCGCCGCGGCGCTGCTGTGGCGATGGCGCTGGATGGTCGCAACCAGCGTTTCCAGGAGAATGGAGGAGCGCGCCGGCTTGATAAGCTGCGCATCGATGCCGAGGTCGCGATAGGTGGTGTTGGCAAGCGACTGGTCGACCGAGGTCAGCATGATGATGGGTGTATGCGCCAGGCCCGCCGTGCTGCGCATGATACGCGCCATCTCGGCGCCGTTCATGCCGGGCATCTGGTAGTCAAGCACCACGCAGTCGACCGGCACGCCATAGGCGGCGGCGGCAATCAGCACCTTCAACCCCTCGGCGCCGCTTTCGGCCGCGCAGGAATCGAACGTCCACGACGCCATCTGCTCGCTCAGGATCGAGCGGTTGACGGCGTTGTCGTCGACAATGAGCACGCGTGCGCCGGTGACGTCGACCGGCATGATGCGCTGTCCGCCCTGCTCGGCCCTGGGCAGCGTGACCGTGAACCAGAAGGTCGAGCCCTTGCCCTCGGCGCTGTCGACGCCGATCTCGCCGCCCATCATCTCGACCAGCCGGGAGGTGATGGCAAGGCCAAGTCCGGTGCCTTCGTGCCGCCTGGTCGAGGACGTATCGACCTGGCTGAATTTTTCGAACACCAGCTTCAGCTTCTCTTCCGGAATGCCGATGCCGGTGTCGGTGACCGAGATGGTGAGCCTTGTTCCCGCCGGAGCCCGCTCGCCCGTGACGTCGACCAGCACATGGCCCTTGTCGGTGAACTTCACCGCGTTGCCGAGCAGGTTGGTGACGATCTGCCTGACGCGGCCGACATCGCCGACGAATTGGCCGTCGAGCCCCGGCTGGATGCGGACGATGAGCTCGAGGTCCTTCTCCTTGGCGCGCGTCGATACCAGCGTCGCCACATCCTCGATCGCCTCGGCGAGATTGAAGGGCGCCGGATCGAGCACCAGCTGACCGGCGTCGATCTTGGAGAAGTCGAGAATGTCGTTGATGATGGTGAGCAGCGCGTTGCCGGATTTGACGATGATGTCGGTGAATGTCTTCTGCTTCGGATCGAGGTCCGACTTCGCCAGCAGTTCCGCCATTCCAAGGACCCCGTTCATCGGCGTGCGGATCTCGTGGCTCATATTGGCGAGGAATTCCGATTTGGCCCGGTCGGCTAGCACGGCGCGCCGGCGTGCTTCGCTCAGCTCGGCCTCGCGCTGCTTGAGCTCGGTGATGTCGGTGGTGGAGCCGATGAGGTAGAGCGAGCCGTCCGAGGCGATCATCGCGCCCTTGCGCGCGAACTGGTGCCTGACGGTGCCGTCCGGCATCGTCACCGTCTCCTCGATCTCCTGCGTTTCGCCGGTGCGCAGCACAGCAAGATCGCCGGCGACGAAAGCTTCGCCGTCAGCGCCGAAGATCTCGACATCGGTCCTGCCGACCGCTTCTTCCCTGCTGAAGCCGGTGAGATCGCACCAGCCCTTGTTGACGTAGAATTGCCTGAGGTCCGAACGCTTGGCGTAGATCGACACCGGCACATTGTCGATGAGGCTGCGGAACACCTCGTTCTCGCTCATGCTTTGCCGCAGCGCCTGTTCGCGCGCCTTGACGTCGGTGATGTCGGTGCTGGAGCCGACCAGATGCACGGAGCCGTCGATCGCCACCAGCCGGCTCTTGCGCGTCATCAGCTGCCGCACCGTGCCGTCGCGATGGGTGACGGCCTCCTCGACCTCGCGCCCCACACCGGTCGCTACGACTTCGGCGTCGTCATTGCTGAAACCATCCGCCTCTTCCGTCGCGAAAAGCTCGCGATCGGTCTTGCCGAGGACCTCGTCCTTGGCGAGGCCGGTCAGCGCGCACCAGGCCTTGTTGACGAATTCGATGCTGAGGTCGTCCGCCTTGATGAAGGCGGCCACGGGCAGCTCGTCCATCACATGCCGATAGAGGTCGATCTGGCGCATGGAGTCGCGCAACGCCTTCTCGCGCGCCTTGATGTCGGTGATATCGACACGCACGCCGATGAACGTTCCGTCGTCGGTGCGCATGTCATAGACCTGGTACCAGCGCCCGTCGGCGTTGAGGCGTTCGTAGGCCGAGCTCGGCAAACGGTAGCGCTCGAGCATTGCGTCGAGCCAGCGCTCGGTGTCGACGCCATGCAGGCCGTCGATTTCGGTGTCGCCGCTCGAGCGGAAGTAGCCGACCGAATGGCCGAGAGCCAATGCCTCGCGGAATGTGCGGCCCGGCTGCCAGACCGGCTTCAGCGCCGGCAGCGTATCTTGCAGCTTGCCGTTGGCGAAAACGAAGCGGTTGTCCCGATCGTAGATGATGACCCCCGCGGGCAGCGACTCCAGCACGGTGGCGAGGTTCTTGCGCGCGTCCTCCGCCTCGGTCTCGCGCTGTTTCATATCGGTGATGTCGACATAGGAGATCAGTTTTTTGCCGCCGGGAAGAGGCGCCAGCGAGGCGATCAGCGTGCGGCCGTCCTTGCGCGACAATTGCCTGGAGCCTGCGTCGCCAGCCCGGATTTCGGCTTCGCGGTCGGCCACATGGCTTTGCCATGCCTGTTCCTCGCCGCCGAACGGGTCGGCGTCACGGCTGGCTTCCATCAGGTCGCGAAAGCGGCTGCCGGCCGGAGCGCGCCGCGGGTCGATCTGCCAGAAGTCGTAGAATGCCCGGTTGACCACCTCCGCCCGCAATTCGGCATCGAGAACGATGACGCCGATCGGCATCGAGTCGACCATCAGGCTGAGATTGGCGAGCGCTTCCGAGGTTCCGGCCATATTGTGGACGTCACCGAGAACGGCGCCGGTGCCGTGCATATCCGCCTTGCTCGAATCCCGCGCGCTGTCCGCCTCGACAGTTCCGTTCGTATCCGCCATTCCTACCCCCAAGGCCGAACCGTGCCCGTTCGTCGGTGGAATGTGCCCGACAAGCATTAACGATCCGATAACCATAATGATTGCAACGCCTGCCGCCCGGTGCCGTTGAGGCAGATCCGATCCTGGCGCCGGCTGCGTTAATCCGCCCGTTGGCGATCCCGGCAACGAAGCATTATAAGGTGCCTGAGGTGTTGCTAATGTTTCGTCGAATCATGGCTTTTGTCCTGTGCCCGGCGCTGCTTGCGGCGGGTGGCTGCGCGCGCAGCGACGATGGCACGGTGATCGTTCCGAGCCGGATGGACGTCAGGCGTGTCTGGGACAAGGCGCCGCCGGGAACGACCGCGTCGCGGCAGATCGCGTCGGACGTGTTTCCCTTGCCTCCGAGCCCGCCACAGGGCCTGCCGCAGAGCCCCGCTGCGCGGCGCCATTCCAGGTCCGCTCCGGCGAGGCCTTCCTACAACCAGGGTCTGCCTGATCAGTCTTCCGGCAAGCAGACCCCCCTCACCTGCAGGAATGTCGGCGAAAGCGGCAAGCGCTACCGCGTCGTCTGCGAGTAACTTTGCCTCAATCCGCCGGCCGATGCCGGCTGGATCCGCTGACCGGATTGAGAAAGACAAACCGACTGGTTCAGGCGGGCGGTGGCCGAATACTCGACGCAATCACGCATCGCTGATGAAACCTTGGCCGGCGCCGGGCGTTGTTGGCTTTGATGCGATCCGCGCAGCGCAGAGGGAGACCGAAGATGTCCTTGCACTTCACCGTCTCTGGCCTGACCAGGAACCTGATTCATTCACTTGGGCTGGATCATGAGCACGCGCTGAGACCCCTTACCCCCGAACAAAGCCTTCTGCTGGATTGTTACCTGGCCGGGCAGATCCCGGACTCCGCCTGGAGCGACTATGTCTTCGAGATGCCGGAACTGGAAAAGCACGCCCAGGTCAGGCGCGGTTTGACCTGAGAGCAATTCCGGAAAAGCGCGACCACGGTTAAAGCATGTCTCCCGAAAGTGGGAACCGGTTTCGGGATAGAGACATGTGCAAATCAAGAACCTGAAGCGCATGGAGCGAATCTGAAGATCGCGACGTGCTCAAGGCTCGGCGCTTTTGCCGTGACCTTCCTCCGGAATTTGCCCAAAACAAATAGTCAGGCCGGCCGCCTACTTCTTCGGCGAGTTGAACTGCAGTGTGAAGACGTTTCCGGCAATGCCTTGCGCCAGCGAGGGCGAAAGGCTGAGCGGCAGACAATCGTTCAGGGCCTTGGTCGCAGCGTCGACATACGCCTTACGCGCCTTGTCGTCGCCGCTGACATGGATAGCGGTTGTTTTCGGCGGCCCGATCAGCGTGCCGTCGCGTTTGAAGCTGAAGCTGAGCGTGACTGAGGAATTGTCGGAATTGGCCGGCGGCGTCCAGCAGGCGAGCAGGGCGGCGCCGACCTCGTTCATACCATTGAGCGGTGCGGCGGCCGATGGAAAAGGCACAACCGACAGCGCGCCCGCTATCATCAGAAATCTTGCTGTGTTCATCGCAGGTCCTCGTCGCCGTCGCTTCGCCCCCTGGCGGTATCGTACGATCCAGGACGAAGATGACAATAGCATTTCGGCCCGCCCATCGGCGTACCGTCGTGATTGCGGCGCGATGGCCCGCGAAAAAGCAAAAGGCCGGCACGCAGCCGACCTTTCCCTTGCCTCGTCATGGCGCCAGTACATCCGTGGTCGCGGCGAGGACTGGAACCAGTAGACAGGCCTTAGGTAAATGAAACCTTAACGCCGAGGACTTACTGCGCTGTGGCCTGCGATTTCACATGCGCGATGTAGCCGCGCACGTCGCCGGCCGGCTCCGAATAAGCCTTGCCGAGCTTCTTCTCCATGGCCGCCATGTATTCCTTCGCCCAGCTGGGCAGCGCGTAGTCGACCACCGCCAGGAATTCGAGCGTTGCCGCCAGCCTTATATCGGCGATCGACGGGTTGTTGCCGCCGATGAACGGTTTGCCGTTGCGGAAGAAGGAGTGAAACACCTCGAGCGGCTCGGCGATCGCGGCCATAGCCGCCTTCTGCGCTTCCGATTTCTTGTCGGGATGGGCGTCGCTGTGGCCGACCTCGCCGGCATACTGCGGAAAGCCGAGCGCCGGATATGTCGCGCGCGCGACATAGGGATAAAGCGTGCCGACAAGGTAGAACATCGCGCTGTCGATCATCGCCCGCTTTGCCGGCGCCTTCGGATAGAACTTATCCAGCCCGTGCTTGTTGGCGAGATACTGCATGATGGCGCAGCTTTCCCACAGCACGCCGCGCGGCAGGCCCTTGTCCTCGATCATCGGCGTCAGATGCGCCGGATTGCGCGCCAGGAATTCGGGCGAACGGGTAAGGCCCCAGGCATCGGTCTCTGCCGGATCGAGTCCGGCCGCGCGCGCGAACACCCGCACCGCCATGTTGTTGACGCTCGGCCGCAGCATGCTGAGCTTCACGCCGGGCATCCTGGCCGGCTTCGCTTTGGCCTTGGGCGCGGGCTTCGCCGTCGCGCTGGTCGCGGCCTTTGCCGTCGCGGCGTTTGCTGTCGCTTTAGGCGCAGCTTTTGCTGTCGCCTTCGGCGCGGCTTTCGTATTCACCTTCCCGGCCGTTTTTGCCGCGGCCTTAGCCGCGGGTTTCTTCGCGCTCCTCGTTGCAGCCTTTGCCATATTGGTCCCTCCCTTTGACCCGGTTAATAAGGATTTTTCGGCGTCCTGCTTTCGGACAATGTTTCGCGTGACCGCTCGACCAGCGCCTGGATGGCATCGGCCAGATGCAGTTCGGCGATGTTGTAGTCGCCGCGCGCCACACGGATCTTGTGCGCTTCCATCAGCACGTCGGCATGGGTGAAGCCGGCCGGCGGCTCGAAGCGGTAGGAAGCAAGCTCGATCAAAAGTCCCAGCGGATCCTCGAAATAGATCGAGTCCATGAAGCCGCGGTCCTTGACGCCGCTGTGCTTGATGCCGCGCTCGTCGAGCCGCGCGACCGCCTGCAGGAAGGTGACCCGCGACACCGAAAACGCGATGTGGTGGACGCAGCCGATATCGGTCGGTGTCCGCCGCTTGACCGGGGTGCGGCTCTCGTCGGTGAAGACGGTGATCAGCCGCCCGTCGCCGGGATCGAAGTAGAGATGGCTTTCGCTCGCCTTGTCGAGATTAGGCTGCTCGAAGATGAAAGGCATGCCGAGCACGCCCTCCCAGAAGTCGATCGAGGTCTGGCGCCCGGCGCCGACCAGCGTCATGTGATGAACGCCTTGCGACTGCAGCTTCCGCATTGCTCCTCCCCGCCTGCGCTCGCTTGCCGGCTGACGAATTAAATGCCCAGCCGCCCTGAATCAGCGCTTGGCACGCGACCGCCGCCCGGTTCGCGGATCGCGGTCGGAGGCCGATGAGTGGATGCTAATTCAATCCGAGGCGCTGCGCCAGAAGCACGGACCTTCACTGCACTTCCGAGGCATCGCCGTCTTCGGCGATAATGCGAGCCATGATGGCGAGCCGTCCGGCGACCGCTCAGGACTGACGCTCGCGAACATACGCACGCCGCATGACGCTTGGCGTTCGTGTGACATGGCGACGTATTAGAAGCTTGGTACGCCCAAGGGGAATCGAACCCCTGTTCCCGCCGTGAGAGGGCGGTGTCCTGACCGCTAGACGATGGGCGCGCTCAAGAACCGGCTACATAGGCTGGCGGCCGCGAAAAAGCAACCAAGCAGATTCCGGAAAAGTGTCGTACGGTTTTCCGACAAGAATCTGCGACAAAACAAAAAGGCCTAAGCGGGTGCGGTCAGCCCTTTTGTTTCGGCTCGATCAGGTCCCAAAGATTGCCGTAGAGATCGGCAAAGACAGCCACCGTGCCGTAGGCCTCATAGCGCGGCGCCTCGCGGAATTCGACGCCCTGGGCGAGCATCGCCTGATGGTCGCGGGAAAAATTGTCGGTCTCGAGGAACAGGAAGACCCGGCCGCCGGTCTGGTTGCCGATGCGGCTTGCCTGCTCTTCGCCGGATGCTTCCGCCAGGAGTAGCCGCGCTCCTTGGCCCTTGGCCGGTGCGACCGTGACCCAGCGCTTGCCGCCGCCGAGATCGACATCCTCGCTCAGCACGAAGCCGAGCCGTTCGACATACCAAGCGATCGCCTCGTCGTAATTGGCCACGACGAGCGCGACGGTCGCGACGCTGCGGCCGTCGGCAAAACCGCTCATTTGTTGCGGATCGCGAATTGGCCGATCATGCGGCGCTCGGCGATCTCGTAGACGAAGATCGAATGGCTGCCATCGGTAAGCTCGGCATCGATCGACAGGCGGTTGCCGGAGAGCGACTGGCTGATCACCTTGGCGCCGACCGGCAGCACGATGTCGCCGGAGAGCGGCGCACCGGCCGGAGCCTGGACATCGCTGGCGGGCGCCGCCACCGGCGCATTGCGGGCTTTGTAGACAAGCGCCCCGATCACCACCATAAGGGCGAGGAACAGAAGGCCGAGATTGACGATCATGAAACGGACGAGCTTGCGGCGCACATTCTCGGCCGCGGGATCGAGCGGCTTTTCCTCATCTTCTTCGGCGATCGGCCGGGCCATGGCTAAACAATCCGCAACGGGTTTCGATGAGCGCTCATAACGAAGAGACCCCGATATTGATAGAGGACGAATTGGCGGACGAGGAATCGGCTGCCGGCGACGCTGTCGCGCTGGAAGCCGGCGCCGATGCCGCCGGCCAGCGTCTCGACCAATGGCTTGCCGCCAAGCTCGGTCCGGAGCTCTCGCGCAGCCGCGTGCAGGCTCTGATCAAGCAAGGCGCGGTCTCCATCGCCGGCAAGGCGGTGCTGGAAGCCAAGCGCAAGCTGACGGCCGGCGAGCAGATCGAAATTCTGGTACCCGCGCCCGAACCAGCCGAGCCGCAGGGCGAGGACATTCCCCTCGACATCCTCTACGAGGACGACGAACTGATCGTCATCAACAAGCCGGCGGGACTGGTCGTCCATCCCGGCGCCGGCAACTGGACCGGCACGCTGGTCAACGCGCTGATCCATCATTGCGGCGACAGCCTGTCCGGCATAGGCGGCGTCAGGCGGCCGGGCATCGTCCACCGGCTGGACAAGGAAACCAGCGGCGTCATGGTCGTGGCCAAGACCGACCGGGCGCACAAAGCCCTGTCGGAGGCCTTTGCCGACCACGGCCGCACCGGCGATCTCGAACGCGCCTATCTGGCGCTGGTCTGGGGCATCCCGCAACGACCGACCGGCACCATCGACGCCACCCTGGGTCGCGCCGCCGACCGGGTGCGCCGCGCGGTGGTGCCGGAAGGCCGCGACGACGCCCGCCATGCCGTCACCCATTTCAGCGTCGTCGAGCGCTTCGGCGAAGCACAGCAGGCTTTTGCCGCCGCAAGCCTCGTCGAATGCCGGCTGGAGACCGGGCGCACCCACCAGATCCGCGTCCACATGGCCCATATCGGCCACCCGGTGGTCGGTGACCCGGATTACGGGCAGGCCTTCCGCACCAAGGCCAACCGGCTGCCGGAACCCTTGAAAACCAAGGTCAAAGCCTTTCCCCGGCAGGCCCTGCACGCCTGGCTCCTTGAATTCCGGCACCCGACCACCCATCTGACGATGAGGTTCGAAGCGCCGATACCGGGAGATATGGAGGAACTCGTCGGCGACTTCCGAAAACTTTGAACCGGCCCGCCACGAACAAGCTGCAAACCAGCCATCAAAAAACCTGACCGGCGTTGTTCACTTCAGCGTGACAGACTGTTTAACGTTGAACAAATGCCTGTCTTTTCTGGTTTTGTTCCTATATATACAGGTTGTCGCGGATGAGCCTTTGGCATCCGTGACGCGTGCCCGCCGCGTTTAGGGGGCATTCACTCCAAAGAGAGAGGGGCGCTATCATGGCCCAATCATTACCCAGTATCGTTTCCGGTGAAGGCGGTCTCGCCCGTTACCTGGAAGAAATCCGCCGCTTTCCGATGCTTCAGCCGCAGGAAGAGTACATGCTCGCCAAGCGTTATGCCGAGCATCAGGACACGTCGGCTGCCCACAAGCTCGTCACCAGCCATTTGCGGCTCGTCGCCAAGATCGCCATGGGCTATCGCGGCTACGGCCTGCCGATTGGCGAGGTGATCTCGGAAGGCAATGTCGGCCTCATGCAGGCCGTGAAGAAATTCGAACCGGAGCGTGGCTTCCGGCTCGCCACCTATGCCATGTGGTGGATCAAGGCCTCGATCCAGGAATACATCCTGCGCTCCTGGAGCCTGGTCAAGATGGGCACCACCGCCAACCAGAAGCGTCTGTTCTTCAACCTGCGCAAGGTGAAGGGCAAGATCCAGGCGCTCGACGAAGGCGATCTGAAGCCCGAGCAGATCAGCGAGATCGCCACGCGCCTCAATGTTTCCGAGGCCGAGGTGGTGTCCATGAACCGCCGCCTGTCGGGCGACGCTTCGCTCAATGCCCCGATCCGGGCGAGCGAAGGCGAGTCCGGCGAATGGCAGGACTGGCTGGTCGACGACCATGAAAGCCAGGAAGAGATGCTGATCGAGCAGGACGAGCTGGAAAACCGGCGCTCCATGCTGTCGGGCGCTCTGTCAGTGCTCAACGATCGCGAGCGGCGCATCTTCGAGGCGCGTCGCCTGGCCGAAGAGCCGTTGACCTTGGAAGAGCTGTCGGCCGAGTTCGACATCAGCCGCGAGCGCGTGCGCCAGATCGAGGTGCGCGCCTTCGAGAAGGTGCAGGACGCGGTCAAGGCCGCCGCCAAGCGCCAGACCCAGGCGCTGCGCACCATCGAGGCGCAGCCGGCGGCGTAACAAGCTCGAAATCGAAAGAAAGAGGCGGCGCATTGGCGTCGCCTTTTTTTATTTGGCGAAAGCGGCGACCAGCCCCTTTCTCCGCGGGGAGAAATGTCCGGCAGGACAATGAGGGGCAGCGCCGACGCTGCAAGGTTGTGGTTCAGGCAACAATCGCTTCAAAGGGCCGGCGCGCCGCCCCTCGTCCGCCCTTCGGCACCTTCTCCCCGTGGAACGGGGAGAAGGAAAGGCTCAGGCCGTCGGCTGCTTGGTCTTCCTGAGGTAAGGAAGAACCGTCTCATACGCCCCGAAACGCTTGATCGCATCCTCATTGGAGACGGCGGCGGTGATGATGACGTCGTCGCCCTGCTTCCAGTTGGCCGGCGTCGCCACCTGGTGCTTGGCAGTCAGCTGGATGGAATCGATGACGCGCAGGATCTCGTCGAAGTTGCGGCCCGTGGTCATCGGATAGGTCAGCGCCAGCTTGATCTTCTTGTCCGGGCCGATGACATAGACCGAGCGCACGGTGGCGTTGTCGGCCGGCGTGCGGCCCTCCGAGCTGTCGCCGGCGCCCGCCGGCAGCATCTCGTAAAGCTTGGCGACCTTGAGGTCTTTATCGCCGATCAAAGGATAGTTCACCGTCTGGCCGGTAGCGGTCTTGATGTCGGCCTGCCACTTCTCGTGGCTCGACACCGGATCGACGGAAATGCCGATGATCTTGACGTTGCGCTTTTTGAACTCGCCTTCCAGCCCTGCCATCGTGCCGAGCTCGGTCGTGCAGACCGGCGTGAAGTTCTTCGGGTGGCTGAACAGCACCGCCCAGCCGTCGCCGATCCATTCATGGAAATTGATCGTCCCTTGCGTGGTCTCGGCCGTGAAGTCCGGCGCAATATCGTTGATACGAAGGCTCATGACGTGTTCCCTACCCTTGTGACATGCCGCCGGCATGGGCCAACCCCATCGGCGGCTTAGCCTTCTATACCGCCGCACGGTCCAGTTCAAAAGACTTGTGTCTGTCAGCGTGATCGAGGGAGCGGAAAAATTTCGTCTTTTCCTGGAAATGACACGCGGAATTTCCGCGACGATGCTGGGAGGCTGGATGAAGCGGCTTAAGCCTTCTTTATCGCCAGCGTTGCCGTGAGGTCTTCCATGCGCTGCGCAAGCGCCGCGAGCGCGGTGGTGAGCACGCTGTCGCTCTTGTCGGCCTTAGTCAGCGCCTCGTCGCGCGTCTTGCGCAAGGTGAGCACCTCGCTCTCCATGCCCTTGACGCGCTTGGTGAGCTCAGAGAGCTCGTCCATAACCATGATACCTGCCATGACGGTAAGCCTCTGGTCGCCGATCTCGCCGAAGGAATCCTTCAGGTGCGAGACATAGCGGTCGAAGCGCTCGGCAAGGTCGATCAGATGCTCTTCCTGGCCCTCGTCGCAGGCCATCCGGTACTGTTTGCCGTCGATGGAAACGGTGACCTGTGCCATTGCCTTACCTGTCCAGAACCGCGCGGATGGTTTCCATGGCGGTCACCAGCCGCCGCGACACTTCCTTGTTGGCATCTTCCAGCCGCTCGGCGCGCGCTTCGGAATTGTCGAGCTCCTGCGCCAGGCGCGAACGGTCGGCGTTCATGCGCTGCACCTCGGCCTCGGCTTCCGAATAATCACGCTCATGCTCTAGCTTCGCCGCAACGGCGTTTTCCAGCCCTTCCATGGCCTTGCCCAGCCTGGCGATGACTTCCTTGAGGGTCGTTTCCCCGGTCATGGCCTTCGTCCTATGCCCTGCCCATCACCGAATCGCACGCGTTCAGAACGCGTTACCTCGGAAAGATTAGGCCCCGGGTGAAGGGCGCGTCAACAAAGCTCTCGCGACTGTCCCCCGCTATCGCTAATGTAGACGCTCGATGCCATCACAAGCCCGGCAAAATCCGTCCCGATTTGTTGACTAAAAGGCCGCGCCTGCTATGTGTCGCGGCATCCTTTTCCAAGGGTTCTCCCCAGGCTCCAACTCACTTCCGGAGGAAGCATGACCTCGCGTGAACAACATGATCGGATGGCCAACGCGATCCGTTTCCTTTCCATGGACGCCGTCGAGAAGGCGAATTCCGGTCACCCTGGCCTGCCGATGGGCTGCGCCGACATCGCCACGGTGCTGTTCAGCCGATTCCTGAAATTCGACGCCAAGGCGCCGCATTGGGCCGACCGCGACCGCTTCATCCTGTCGGCAGGCCACGGCTCGATGCTGCTCTATTCGCTCCTCTACCTCACCGGCTATGAGGACATGACGATCGACCAGATCAAGAGTTTCCGCCAGCTCGGCTCCAAGACCGCCGGCCATCCCGAATACGGCCATGCCGCCGGCATCGAGACCACCACCGGCCCGCTCGGCCAGGGCCTTGCCAACTCGGTCGGCTTCGCGCTCGGCGAGCGCATCATGAACGCCGCCTTCGGCAACGAACTCGTCAACCATTATACCTATGTGCTGGCCGGGGACGGCTGCCTGATGGAAGGCGTCTCCCAGGAAGCCATCGCGCTGGCCGGGCATTTGAAGCTCAACAAGCTGATCGTCTTCTGGGACAACAACAACATCTCGATCGACGGCCCGGTCTCGCTGGCGGACAACACCGACCAGGTCGCCCGCTTCCAGGCCTCGGGCTGGAACGCCAGCCACATCGACGGCACCGATCCGGAAGCGATCGCCTATGCTATCGAGGCGGCGCGCCATTCCGACAAGCCGACGATGATCGCCTGCAGGACCACCATCGGCTTCGGCGCCCCGACCAAGGCCGGCACCAACAAGGCGCATGGCTCGCCGCTGGGCGCCGAGGAAATCGCGGGCGCGCGCAAATTCTTCAACTGGGACTCGCCGCCCTTCGAAATTCCGGCCGACATCCTCGAGGCCTGGCGCGCCATCGGCAAGAACGGCGCCAAGGCGCGCGCCGACTGGGAAGGCCGCCTGGCCACGGCCGAGCCGAAGCTCAAGGCCGAGTTCGAGCGCCGTCTTGCCGGCAAGCTGCCCTCCAACTTCGACGCCGTCATCGGCGACTACAAAAAGAAGCTGTCGGCCGACAAGCCGAAGGTCGCCACCCGCAAGTCGTCGGAAATGGCACTGGAAGTCATCAACGGCGCGGTGCCGGAAACCATCGGCGGCTCGGCCGACCTCACCGGCTCCAACAACACCAAGACCAGCCAGACCAAGAACATCACGCCCGACGATTACGGCCAGCGCTATGTCCATTACGGCATCCGCGAGCACGGCATGGCGGCTGCGATCAATGGTCTCACGCTGCATGGCGGCCTGATCGCCTATGGCGGCACCTTCCTGTGCTTCTCCGACTATGCCCGCCCGTCGATGCGCCTGGCCTCGCTGATGGGCATCCGCTCGATCTTTGTCATGACGCATGATTCGATCGGCCTCGGCGAGGATGGCCCGACCCACCAGCCGGTCGAGCATCTGGCCGCACTGCGCGCCATCCCGAACCACAATGTCTTCCGTCCGGCCGACGCAGTCGAAACCGCCGAGTGCTGGCAGATCGCGCTCGAATCCGAAAAGACGCCCTCGACCCTGGCGCTGACCCGCCAGAACCTGCCGACCGTGCGCACCGAGCATTCGGCAAGGAACCTCTCCAGCCAGGGCGCATACGAGCTTGCCGCCGCCAGCGGCGAGGCCGTGGTGACGATCTTCGCCACAGGCTCCGAGGTCGAGATCGCGCTTGGCGCGCGCGACCTGCTCGAAAAGCACGGCCATCCGACCCGGGTCGTCTCGGTGCCCTGCTTCGAGCTGTTCGACCGGCAGAGCGACGATTACCGCAAGAAGACCATCGGCAACGCCAAGGTGAAGGTCGCGATCGAGGCCGGCATCCGCCAGGGCTGGGATCACCTGATCGGCACCGACGGCATTTTCGTCGGCATGCACGGTTTTGGCGCCTCCGGCTCGATCGAGCAGCTCTATCCTCATTTCGGTATCACTGCCGAGGCCGCGGCCAAGGCGGTGGAAGCCCGCCTGCACGGCAACTAGGAATTGGCTCAGCCCGGATCGTCGATTGACGATTTGCCGGGCTGGACCAACCTAATCGATTTAAATGCGACCTTCTGCGGCTGGATTCTTGCGCCTTCCGCCGTTATGAAACTGCGGACCCATCCGCCCCAAGGGAGAGAACAATGACCGTCAGAGTTGCCATCAACGGATTTGGCCGCATCGGCCGCAACATCCTGCGCGCCATCCATGAATCCGGCCGCAAGGACATCGACGTGGTCGCCGTCAACGACCTCGGCCCGGTCGAGACCAATGCGCACCTCTTGCGCTACGACAGCGTGCATGGCCGCTTCCCGCATGAGGTGACCGTCGACGGCGACCAGATCTCAGTCGGCAAGGAGAAGTTCAAGGTCACCGCGATCAAGGATCCGACCCAACTGCCCTGGAAGGAGCTCGGTGTCGACATCGCGCTCGAATGCACCGGTATCTTCACCGCCCGCGACAAGGCCGCCGCGCATTTGACCGCCGGCGCAAAGCGTGTGCTCGTCTCGGCCCCGGCCGAAGGCGCCGACCTCACCGTCGTCTACGGCATCAACCACGACAAGCTGACCAAGGACCACATCGTCATCTCGAACGCGTCCTGCACCACCAACTGCCTGGCGCCGCTGGCGGCCGTGCTGCACGAGACCGTTGGCATCGAGAAAGGCATGATGACGACGATCCACTCCTACACCGGCGACCAGCCGACGCTGGACACCATGCACAAGGACCTCTACCGCGCCCGCGCCGCGGCGCTGTCGCAGATCCCGACCTCGACGGGTGCCGCCAAGGCGATCGGCCTTGTCCTGCCCGAGCTCAAGGGCAAGCTCGACGGCATTTCGATCCGCGTGCCGACCCCGAACGTCTCGGTCGTCGACTTCAAGTTTATCGCCAAGCGCTCGACCACCGCGCAGGAGATCAACGAAGCGGTCATCGCCGCATCCAATGGCAAGCTGAAGGGTGTTTTGTCGGTCACCCATCACCCGAACGTGTCGATCGACTTCAACCACGACCCGCATTCCTCGATCGTGGCGCTCGACCAGACCAAGGTCATGGACGGCAACTTCGTTTCGGTCCTGTCCTGGTACGATAACGAATGGGGCTTCTCGAACCGCATGGGCGACACCGCCGTCGCTTTCGGCAAGACCATCGCCTGATCCAGGGTTCATTCGGAGTTTTGAAACGCCCGGCTTGGCCGGGCGTTTTTTGTTGGCCGGCTGAGCCAAAAAACATCCTGCTGCCTTGCACTGGTCATGTCTTCGCCCCACTCTCCCGTAAATCGAGAAATGAGAGGGACTTGGAGGGGCAATAGCGGATGGAGCATGCGATATATCTCGTGACGCTGGTCGGCACGGCGCTCATTGTCGCCGCCGCGTTTTCGAGCCTGATCGCCTTCCGCTTCGGCGCTCCTTTGCTGCTCCTCTTCCTCTGCATCGGCCTTGCCACCGGCGTCGACGGGCTCGGCATCGAATTCGACAATGCGCGGCTGGCCTATTTTGCCGGCTCACTGGCCTTGGCCATCATTCTATTCGATTCCGGTTTCGGCACGCCGCTCAACGCGCTGCGCCAGGCGGCCGGGCCGGCGCTGTCGCTGGCCACGATCGGCGTTATCCTCACCACCGGCATCTTCAGCGTCGCCGCTTCGTATTTCCTCAACCTCAGCTGGCTGGAATCCTCTCTACTTGGCGCCGCTGTCGCGTCCACCGATGCGGCCGCCGTGTTCTTCCTGCTGCGCGCCGGCGAAATCCATCTGCGCGAGCGCGTGCGCTCGACCCTCGAAGTGGAATCCGGCACCAACGACCCGATCGCCATCTTTCTCACCATCACGCTGGTCGAGAGTATCGCCGCGCATGCCAACCCGGAAGCCAATGTGCTGGCCACCAACCTTTTGCTCGGTTTCCTCGCCAATATGGGGCTCGGCGCCATTATCGGCGTGCTCGGCGGCTTTGGCATCGTGCGCCTTGTCGAGCGGCTCAATCTCGACCACGGCCTGTTGCCGATCTTCGTGCTGACGCTCTCGCTGATGGTGTTCGCGGCGGCCGGCGCCATCGGCGGCTCGGGCTTCCTCGCCGTCTATCTTGCCGGGCTGATCGCCGGCAATTCCGACATCCGTGCCGTCACCATCCTGAAGCGCTTCCAAGACGGCATGTCGTGGCTGGCGCAGATCATCATGTTCCTGATCCTCGGCCTGTTCGCCACGCCCTCGCAATTCCCCGAAATCCTCGTGCCGGCGGTCCTGCTCGGCCTGTTCCTGATCTTCGTGGCGCGGCCTTTGGCCGTCTGGCTCTGCCTGATCCCGTTTCGCCTGCCGCGTCCCGAAGTCGCCTTCGTCTCGTGGGTCGGCCTGCGCGGCGCGGTCTCGATCCTGCTCGCCATCACGCCGTTGCTTGGCGGGCTCGAGCATGGCCGGCTGATCTTCAATGCCGCCTTCATCATCGTGCTTGTCTCGCTGGTGGTGCAGGGCTGGACGGTCGGGCCGCTGGCGCGGCGCCTCGGCCTGATCGTTCCTGCGCGGCTCGGGCCGCTGGACAAGGTGGAGCTCGAATTGCCGGGCTCGGCGCATCACGAGCTGCTTGCCTATCGCGTCGCCCCCGGCAGCCCGGTGGCGCGCGGCGAGCGCATCCCGCGCTGGGCAAGGCCTTCGCTGGTGCTGCGCGACGGCCGTTCCATGCGCTTCCAGGACATGGGCCGGTTGGCGGCCGGCGATCAGGTCTACATCTTCGTGCCGGACCGCTACCCGCGCCTGCTCGACAAGCTTTTCGCCAGCCGCGCCGTGGTCGATCCGGAGGATGCTGACTTCTTCGGCGCCTTTGCCGTAGATCCCGCTCGATCGGCGGCGGAGCTGGAAGCCGCCTATGCACCGGGGCTGACCGAGGCCGAACAGAAGCTCACCGTCGCCGCGCTCGTCACCGAGCGGCTCGGCGGCCACGCCGAATATGCCGACCGCGTGATGATCGGGCCGATCGAGCTGATCGTGCGCGATGTCGACGAGAAAGGCAGGATCACCGGGCTTGGCCTGTCCTTCGAGCCAACCGCGCCGGTGGCTCGCGTGCCGGTTTTCCTGAGCGCCGGCGAGATCGCCGATCGTATAGCCGCAATGATCCGCGGCTGGCGTAAGCCGGCGGAACAACAGCCGGCCGAGGACGTGCCGAGCGACAGCGTGGCGCCTGGACCGGACGCACAGAAGGCAACCGGCGAAAGCTGATGTCTCACGCCGACATCATTTTTGCGCGCGCGCTGCAACGCGGCCCTTGCATCGTCCCCGGTGCCGGGTAAGGTCGCCGCGTTTTCGCTAAAGCAATTCCAGGAAAAGTGTGGGCGGTTTTCCGTCCGGAATTGCGTCAAGGCACCAGGAAGGAACGACCATGGCCGGCTTCAAGACACTCGATGATATCGGCGCCGTCGGCGGCAAGCGCGTGCTGGTGCGCGTCGACCTCAACGTTCCCGTCGCTGACGGCAAGGTGACCGACGCCACCCGCATCGAGCGCATCGCGCCGACCGTCGCCGAACTCTCGAAAAAAGGCGCCAAGGTTATCCTGCTGGCGCATTTCGGCCGCCCCAAGAATGGACCGTCGGCCGAGTTCTCGCTGGAGCCGATCGCCCGCGCGACGGCGGAAGTGCTTGGCCGCCCTGTCGGCTTTGCCGCCGACTGTATCGGCGACAAGGCTGCCGAGGCCGTCGCCGCCATGAAGGACGGCGACGTGCTGCTGCTCGAGAACACCCGCTTCCACAAAGCCGAGGAAAAGAACGAACCGGCCTTCACCGAAAAGCTCGCCGCCAATGGCGACATCTATGTCAACGACGCCTTTTCGGCCGCGCATCGCGCGCATGCTTCGACCGAAGGCCTGGCGCGCCACTTGCCGGCCTATGCCGGCCGCACCATGCAGGCCGAGCTCGACGCGCTGGAAAAGGGCCTCGGCAATCCGGTACGGCCGGTGGTGGCCATTGTCGGCGGCGCCAAGGTCTCGACCAAGATCGACCTTTTGATGAATCTCGTGAAGAAGGTCGACGCGCTGGTGATCGGCGGCGGTATGGCCAACACCTTCCTGGCCGCGCGCGGCACGGACGTCGGCAAGTCGCTGTGCGAGCATGACCTCGCCGGCACCGCCAAGCAGATCATGATCGAGGCGGCCGAAGCCGGCTGCGCTATCATCCTGCCCACTGACGGCGTGGTCGCCAAGGAATTCAAGACTGGCGCGCCCAGCGAGACCGTCGCCATCTCGGACGTGCCGGCCGACGGCATGATCCTCGACGTCGGCGCAAAGACCGTGCAGAGCGTCAACGACTGGATCGACCGCGCCGCGACGCTGGTCTGGAACGGTCCGCTCGGCGCCTTCGAGATCGAGCCCTTCGACCGCGCGACGGTGGCGGCGGCAAAGCATGCGGCGGCGCGCACCAAGGCAGGCAAGCTTGTCTCGGTCGCCGGCGGCGGCGACACGGTGGCCGCGCTCAACCACGCCGGCGTCGCCGACGACTTCACCTATGTCTCGACCGCCGGCGGCGCCTTCCTCGAATGGATGGAAGGCAAGCCGCTGCCCGGCGTCGAGGTGCTGAAGCGGTAAACAGTCCGAGACCGGGCAAAGCCCGCGCGGCTTTCAATCGATTCTAGCTTTCCGGCGTCATTCCTTTGGCGGTAGTGTTCTGCTAGCGCGGAATAAACGCAGCGTAGGAGAGCACCCATGAGCGAACGTCTCGAAGATATCGCCGCCGCGATGGTGAGCGGTGGCAAGGGCCTTTTGGCCGCCGATGAGAGCTCCGGCACCATCAAGAAGCGTTTCGACGTCATCGGCGTCGAGTCGACCGCCGATAACCGGCGCGACTATCGCGAGATGATGTTCCGCACCAAGGAGGCAATGACGAAATACATCTCCGGCGTCATCCTCTATGACGAGACCATCCGCCAGAAGGCCGCCGACGGCACGCCGCTGGTCGACATCATCAAGGCGTCCGGCGCCATTCCCGGCATCAAGGTCGATCTCGGCGCCAAGCCTCTCGCCGGCTTTCCCGGCGACACTATCACCGAGGGTCTGGACGGGCTGCGCGAGCGGCTCGCCGACTATTACAAGCTCGGCGCCCGCTTCGCCAAATGGCGCGCCGTGATCGACATCGACACCGGCAAGGGCGTGCCCTCGGCCAATTCGATCGCCTCGAACACCCACGCGCTGGCCCGCTATGCCGCGCTCTGCCAGGAAGCCGGCATCGTGCCGATCGTCGAGCCGGAAGTGCTGATGGACGGGGCGCATTCGATCGACACCTGCTACGACGTCTCCAAGGCGACGCTGGTCAAGCTCTATGACGAACTCTACGCGGCACGTGTCGTGCTCGAAGGGTCGATCCTTAAGCCGAACATGGTCATCTCCGGCAAGAAGTCGGGCAAGACCGACGCGCCTGAGGAAATCGCCGAAAAGACGATAAAGCTGTTCCGCGAAGTGGTGCCGGCGGCAGTGCCCGGCATTGCGTTCCTCTCCGGCGGCCAGGAGGACGAGGAGGCGACCGCGAACCTCAACGCCATCAACGCCATCGGACCGCACCCTTGGAAGCTCACCTTCTCCTATGGCCGCGCGCTGCAGGCCGCGCCGCAGAAGGCGTGGAGCGGCAAGGCCTCGAACATCGCCGCCGGCCAGGCCGCCTTCACCCACCGCGCCCATATGAACCATCTGGCGGCGCTCGGGAAATGGCAGCCGGCACTGGAAAAGGCCGCCTGACGCCAGCCTTTCGCATCACACGCAAAGCCCGGGCCAGCGGCCCGGGTTTTGTTTTTTGCCGACAGGATTCCTACCTGATGCAGCGAAACGGCGGCGGCCGATGCATGTCGCCCAAAAGCGCGTGCCGGTTTGGGAATACGACATGCATAAAAACGAAAACATAAAGCGCGTCGCCTGAATTCCTTTCAGCGCGACGGGCTTTATGTCGGATCGCGCCCATGTCGAACGTCCTTGGCAGGAGAGGACAGGAGATGGTCATGCAACGCAATGCCGTGGTTTCGCGCGAAGACTGGTTCGAGGCGCATCGCAAGCATCTGGAACGCGAGAAGGAACTGACAAAGTTCCGCGACCTTATTGCCGCCGAACGGCAGCAACTGCCCTGGTTCAAGCTGCGCAAGGATTATGTCTTCGAGAGCGAGGCGGGGCCGAAACGCTTGGCGGAGCTGTTCGCGGGCAAGAGCCAGCTCATCGTCTATCATTTCATGATGACGCCGGGCTCCGACCACCGCTGCGAGGGCTGCTCGTTCCTCGCCGACCATATCGACGGCGCAAACCAGCACCTGAAGCATCATGATGTTTCATTGGTCGTCGTCTCGCGCGCGCCGTTGGCCGAGATCCTGCCCTATAAGCGGCGCATGGGCTGGAAGTTCGACTGGATGTCGTCCTATGCCTCAGACTTCAACTTCGACCTGCAGGTCTCCTTTACCGACAGGCAGATTGCGGCGCGCGAAACCACCTACAATTTCGAGAAGCGCCCGTTGCGGTCGAAGGACCTGCCCGGCACAAGCATCTTCTATCGCAACGAGTGCGGCGACATCTTCCTCACCTTCATGTCGCGCGCCCGCGGCGGCGACGCGCTGATCGGTGCTTATCATTATCTCGACATGACGCCCAAGGGCCGCAACGAGACCGGCCCCTATCACGGACTGATGGACTGGGTGCGTCTGCACGACGAATACCAGGACAAGGCCAAGAACCGGCCGGACTGCTGTGCGTGACCGCATCGTTCACGTCAGCCCAAACGTGCGCTAGGTCAGGACGCGCCACTCGCGGGCCGTGCTGACCCGAACATGGAGGCCTACGCCCAGTGCCCAAGCACCGCCGCCAGCGAGATCGCTGCCATCGCCAGCAGCGCCAGCTTCCAGAAATCGCCGCGCCGCTTCAGCCCCGGCCAGCCCAGCGGTTTGATGACCTGGATCAGCATGATGCCGATGATGACTAGGGCGAGCAGTTTCGTCATGCCGCCTTTGACCAGCATCGACGGCGGCTGTCAAAGCTGTTCTCAAGGCACACCTCGGTCGGAACAGAAATCGGGTTGATTTGCACCCTTCGAGAGGCGCCACACCGCTTTCTTCGGCACCCTGCCAACCTCCTGACAGACTGCTGTCAGGAGAGGTGTGAGATACTCTTCTCATCAAAAAGAGAGGAGTGAGGTCATGAACGGTTTTACCATTCTGCGTAGCGTGCAGCACTATGTCGGCAGGATCCGCACCGTGCGCAACGAGATCCGCACCCAGCGTTTCCTGAACAACTTGCCGGCGGACATCCGCAAGGACATTGGCTGGCCGGACCTTTACACCGGCCGCATACGCGAAAACTGAAATTTTGCCGCCGCGACTTGGATTGTGGCGCTGCCGCGCCCAGATGTAATGCCGCCTAGTGATGTCGAGTTCAGGGAATGAAGCCTTGTTTGCTGATGGTTTCGCCATAGCCTCCTGACAGTATGTTGTCAGGAGGCCTGCGATAATTAGAACGGCTTCGATCCTGACAACAACGAATATGATCCCGACGATCCGGAGTAATCCGCGTATGGTGAAAAGCTGGAACGACACGCTGAACACGCCGGGCATCAACGGCATCAAGCCGTCGCCGCGACTGTCCTTCGGGACGAAATTCGTTGCCGCGCAGCGCAAGCGCGAAGGGCTGAAGCCATAAACCCCGGGGGAGAAATCGATGCGCCGCGCCGACAGGCTTTTCCAGATCGTGCAGCATTTGCGGGGTGGCCGGCTGGTCACCGCGCAGAAGCTCGGCACGTGGCTCGAGGTTTCCGAGCGCACCATCTACCGCGACATAGCCGACCTGCAGTCGACGGGCGTGCCGATCGATGGCGAAGCGGGCGTCGGCTACATGATGCGGGAGGGTTTCGATCTTCCGCCGCTGATGTTCACGCGTGACGAGATCGTGGCGCTGGTTGCCGGCGCCCGCATGGTGCGCGCCTTCGGCGGCGCCGCGATGGCGAGGGCCGCCGACGAGGCGCTGGTCAAGATCGGCGCCGTGCTGCCCGACTCGGAAAAGGACCGCATCGCCCGCACCGAGATCCACACGCCGATGTGGGTGGTGAGCGACGCCGCGCGGGAAGCGATCGACCTGATCGAGCGCGCCATCGAGAAGCGCCAGGTACTGACCATCGACTATTCGGACGAAGCCGGCCGCGGCACCGCGCGCGATATCAGGCCGTTGGGTCTGTGGTTCTGGGGCAAGGTCTGGACCCTGGTTGCCTGGTGCGAGATGCGCGATGATTTCCGCGCCTTCCGCATCGACCGCATCGCCTCGGTCGTCATTGCCGGCCGCATCTTCAAGCCGGAGCGCGGCAAGCAGCTCGCCGATTTCTACCGCGCCGTCGAGCGCAGCGAGGATTACGGCATGGCGCCCGACCGCGCCGCGCGGACGTGACTTCCTCCCAAGCCACTGTCCAATAAAAAAGCCCGCTTCGAGCGGGCTTTTTTATTTGGACGCCGGGAGGCTTACTCCTGATCGTCGTCTTCGTCCTTGTCCTTCGACTTGAGCGCCGAGAGCTTGGCGAAGACGGCGTTGGCGTCGAGCTCCTGATCCTCGTCCTTCGGCTTCTCGGGCGCGGGCACCAGCCGTTCGGTGAGCGCGGCGGGCAGCAGCGTGTCGCCGGCGGGCTGCGGCTGCTCGCGGCCGCGCGAGGCGCGGTTGACCTCGAGGTCGAGATCGATCTGCGAGGTGAGGCCGAGCGTCACCGGATCCATCGGCTGCAGATTGGCCGAATTCCAGTGCTTGCGTTCGCGGATCTGCTCGATCGTCGACTTGGTGGTGCCCACGAGACGGGCAATTTGCGCGTCCTTGAGCTCGGGGTGGTTGCGCACCAGCCACAGGATGGCGTTCGGCCGGTCCTGGCGCTTCGACAGCGGCGTGTAGCGCGGGCCCTTGCGCTTTGATTCCGGCACCCGCACCTTCGGCTCGGACAGCTTCAGCCGGTAATTGACGTCCTTCTCGCCGCGCGCGATCTCGTCGCGCGTCAGCTGCCCGGTGATGATCGGGTCCATGCCCTTGATGCCCTGCGCCGACTCGCCGTCGGCGATCGCCTTGACCTCGAGCGGATGCAGCCCGCAGAACTGCGCGATCTGCTCGAAGGAGAGCGCGGTGTTGTCGACCAGCCAGACGGCGGTCGCCTTAGGCATCAGCAGCGTATTGGCCATATCAAAAATCCTTCTCGTTCGCCCGCGTTCCCGCGCGGGCGGTGGTTTTAGAGCCACCAAAATGGGAAATTCGCGGCCTGTATAAACGCTCCCTCCAATTTTCGCAATGTTTTTGGGAAGGGCCCGATTCACGGCCCTAAAAAGACAAAGCCCGCTGGACGAGGTCCAGCGGGCTCGGAACCGGAAACGAAGCAAGCGTCTCGACGGCTCTGGCTTGCATGTCCCAGCCCGGCCTTGCGGTCGGGCTGCGTCTGATTACACCGCCTGGCGGGCGATGCGCTCGATGTCGGCACGGTTGATGCCGAGGTCGCTCAGCTGGCGGGCGTTGAGCTTGTTCAGCTCGCGCACGGTCTCGTTGTACATGCGCCACTTACGGAAAGCACGGATCGGGTTCATGATAGTTTCTCCAGTCGTTGGTTAAATCGTTTGATGCCGCGTAAATAGGCATGTCTGCCCACAAATTGAACGGACGCTTTTGCATGGCCGCAATGCGTTTTGTGCATTGCACCATTAAGCCTTTATTCAGTTACCCAAAAGGCACGCGGGCGCCGCAGGATGTGCGGAGATTCAGGTCAGGCCGAGACGAAAATGGCAGCTTCCGAGAACCGGAGCGGAGCGTACTTAAGTACGTGAGCACCGGAAGCTCAGGAAGCTGCCATTTGCAGGCGCCTCACCTGAATGTGCGCACATCCTAGCCGACGTCGAGGACGATCTTGCCTATATGCTCGCCCTCTTCCATCCGCTCATGCGCCCGCCAGGCTTCGGTCAGCGGAAAGATCATATCCATGACGGGGGCCACCTTGCGCGTGCCGAGCAGCGGCCACACCTGAGCCTCGAGCGCGGCCGCGATCGCCGCCTTGAACTCGACGCTACGCGGCCTGAGCGTCGAGCCGGTGTGGGTCAGGCGCTTGACCATGAGCGTTGCGAAATTGGTGCTTGCGACAGCGCCGGCCTGCACGGCGATCTGGACGATGCGCCCCTCGACGGCCGCGGCTTCGTAGTTGCGCGCGACATAGTCGCCGCCGACCATGTCGAGGATGACCTCGGCGCCCTTGCCGCCGGTCGCATCCTTGACCGCGGCGACGAAATCCTCCTCGCGATAGTTGATCGCCCGGCCGGCCCCGAGCTTGAGGCAGGCGTCGCATTTCTCCTTGCTGCCGGCGGTGGTGATCACATAAGCGCAGAATGCCGCGGCGAGTTGGATGGCGGTGGTGCCGATGCCGGACGAGCCGCCATGGACAAGCAGCGTCTCGCCCTTCTTCAGGCCGCCGCGCTCAAACACATTGTGCCAGACGGTAAAATAGTTCTCCGGCACGGCGGCGGCTTCCGAATAGGTGAAGCCGGCCGGGATCGGCAGCACGCTGCCGGCATGAACCCTGACATACTCGGCATAGCCGCCGCCCGGCGTCAGTGCGCAGACCCGGTCGCCGATGCGCCAGCGCGATATCTCGTCGCCGAGCACCGCGATTTCGCCGGCCACTTCGAGGCCGGGCAAGTCCGAAGCGCCGGGTGGCGGCGGATAGGCGCCCTTGCGCTGCTGGACATCCGGCCGGTTGACGCCGGCCGCATGCACGCGGATCACCACCTCGCCTGGACCAGGCGCCGGCACGTCGCGCGTTTCCGGCTTGAGCACTCTTGGCCCACCGGGCTGCGAGATCGCGATGGCTGTCATGGTCGCCGGAATCTTCTGACTTGCCATGGCTTGCCGTCTCCTTATGTCGATCTGTTCTCGGCCGTTTGCATCGGCGCCCCTGCCCTATGTATGCTGATTGCCAAATCAGGCAAATGGCCAAGCAAGGGAGAAGCGACGATGGCGATCTTCGACGACGAACCCAGGAAGAAGCCGCGCCCGCACGAGATCGGCCAGGACCTCTCGCTGCTTTCGGTCGACGAATTGTCCGAGCGCATTGCGATGTTGCGCGACGAGATCGCCCGGCTGGAAGAGGCACGGGCCGCCAAGGGAGCCACCAAATCCGCGGCCGAGGCGCTGTTTCGCAGAGGATAGTTCCGCCGGCGCGCCAGTCCGCCCCGGAAAAGCCTGATTGCGACTGCCAGACGCTGAAACACCTGCGCCCGAAATTCCAGCCGGATCAGCCCATGTTTGCAACCTACAGACCGATCCTCTCGCTGCTGCGCGGCACGGCGTTCCTGCTCGCCGCCTCCGGCCTGCACGGGCTGCTCCTGCCGCTGCGCGGCCAGGTGGAAGGCTTTTCGACTGCATCGCTCGGCCTGATGGGCACGGCCTGGGCCGGCGGCTTCGTCGCCGGCTGTTTCTTCGCGCCCCGCCTTGTTCGCCGTGCCGGCCATGTCAGGGCTTTCGGCGCCTTCGCCGCGTCCGGCGCGATCATCGCGCTGCTCACCGGCCTCATCATCGACGAATATGTCTGGATCCTTTTGCGCGCCTTCACAGGCTTCACCATGGCCGGCGCCTTCATGGTGATTGAGAGCTGGCTCAACGAGAAGGCCACCAACGAGAACCGCGGCACCGTCTTCGGTCTCTACATGATGGTCACCTATGCCTCGATCATGGGCGGTCAGATGATCGTCGCCGGCGGCGATGTGCGCTCAGCCTCGCTGTTCATGATCACCGGCATCCTGTTTTGCCTGTCGCTCATTCCGACCGCCGTGTCGACGCAGTCGCATCCGAAGCCCCTGCAGGACGTCAAGCTCGACGTCAAAGGCCTCTACGCCAATTCGCCGGTGTCGGCGGTGGCCTGCCTCCTGATCGGCATCGCCAACGGCGCCTGGGGCACGCTCGGCGCCGTCTATGGCGCCCGCATCGGCATCTCCACCGCCGAGATCGCGCTGATGATGAGCCTTGTGGTCATCGCCGGCGCCGCCATGCAGCTTCCGGCTGGGCGTCTCTCGGACACCACCGACCGCCGCTTCGTGCTGGCCGGCGCAGCCTTCGGCGCGGCGCTGGTCGCGGTGCTGATCTTCCTGTTCGCGCCGCGTTCGGGCGTCTTCGTCATCGTGCTGACCGCCGCCTATGGCGCCTTCGCCTATACGCTCTATTCAATCGCCGTCGCGCATGCCAACGACCACGCGCGCGCCGAGGACTTCGTCAAGGTTTCCGGCGGCCTGTTGCTGCTCTACGGTTTCGGCACGATGATCGGCCCGCTCCTGGCCGCGGCCTTGATGGGTTCGGTGCGTCCGGAGGGCCTTTTCCTTGCAACCGCGCTCGCCCATCTCAGCCTCGCCGGCTACACGCTGCTGCGTATCCGCGCCCGCGCGCCGGTGCCGATCGAAAACCGCGATGCCTTCAAGACGCAACCCGCGGACCGCGCGGTCACGCCCGAGGCAACGCGGCTCGATCCGCGCAGAAAGGTTGAAACCAATGGTTGAGATTCGGAAGACTTTGCCTCACAAATAAAGGCATGATGTTTTCTGACGCCTTCGTGGCGATAGCCGATCCCAATCGGCGCTACCTCTTGGAAGAACTCCGGCGCGGCCCGAAGACGGTGAACGAATTGGCGGCCGGGTTGCCTGTTTCACGCCCGGCGGTCTCCCAGCATCTGAAGGTCCTGCTCGATGCCGGCCTGGTCAACGCCAAGGCCGAAGGCACAAGGCGCGTCTATACCGTCAGCAGCGCCGGCTTCCTCAGGCTCAATATCTGGCTCGACCAGTTCTGGGAAACAGCGCCTGGGGAATAGTCTCTGGCGATTGATGGATGTCGCTCAGAGTGTGCAGCGGTTCTGAGACGAGACAAGGACAGGCATCAAGCCCCAAAGCGCGATGCGCTTTGGCCGGAGCCCTCAGTTCTCAATGCCGTGCCGAGCGCGTCGAGCAATTCGCCGGTGCCGTGCTCGCGGGTGGCCGGTGAGTCGATGTCGTCGAAAAAGGCGCCCTGTTCCGTCAGGATGAGCCGCGTTCCCTTGCCTTCGGCGATGAGCTCGATCGTCGCAAGCGACACGGAGACCCGGGTTTCGCCGAACAAGAGCTCATAGCTGTAGACGATGCGCCGGTTGGGCACGATATCGTGAAAGACCGCGCTGTAGAAATGCATCTGTCCGTCGCTGGGACAGCCGGCATTCACCTCCTTGCCGCCGACCCGAAAATCCATCTCATGCCGGCTGGGCATGGGGTTGTCGGGGTCGAAGAACCAGCGCTTCTTCGCCGTCGGATCGCTCAGTGCGAAATAGACCTTTTCCAGCGCCGTCGGATAGACGCGCTCGATGACGAAGGTGGAATGGACGACGGATCGTTCGCTCATGACAAGACCCTTCAGGTTTCATCTTTCGTTTCAGCGAGGAAATCGCCGAGGCGGTCGAGCCGACGCTCCCAGGCGAGCCGCCGCTCGTTGATCCAGTGCTCGGCCGCCCGAAGCGCCTGTGGCTCGATCCGGCAGGTCCGCACCCGGCCAAGCTTTTCGGTCCGCACCAGGCCGCTTGCCTCGAGCACGTTGAGATGCTGGACGACGGCCGACAACGACATCGCCAACGGTTCAGCCAGCTGGCTGACCGACGCCGGCCCGCGCGACAGACGGTCCACCATCTGCCGCCGCGCCGGGTCGGCTAGCGCCTGGAACATCAGGTCGAGCTGGGCGGGATCGTGGAGCATCTCGCTCTAGCCGTTATTGTACGGAAAGAGCTTGAAGTAAGGTCGCGCTTCCTCGATCACCCGGGCGAAGGACGGGCGCGCGAGCAGCCGGTCGTGGTAGCGTTTCAAGGCCGGGAATTTTTCGCCGAACGGCTCGACCTTGTTGGCGTAGAACAGCGCCGGCGAGGCGGCGCAGTCGGCCATGGTGAAGCTTTCGCCTACGGCCCAGGTTCTTGCCGCCATCTCCTCGTCGACAATGGCGTAGGAGTTGCGCAATTGCGCGCGGGCCTCCTCGACCCCGAACGGATCGGTCTTGTCCGTCGGCCGCAGCCTGTCGCCGACGATCTTCTGCATCGGATGCTGCACGTAGAAATCGTAGAAGCGGTCTGCCTGGCGGACCTGCAGGGCGAGATCGATATCGGCGGGAATGAGCTCGACCGGCCCGGGGTAATGGGCGGCGAGATATTCGACGACGATGGTCGACTCCAGCACCGTGCGGTCCCGCGCATCGTCACGCAGCGCCGGCATCTTGCCGGTCGGCGACACCTTCAGGAAGGCGGCGCGGGAAGCCTCGTCGCCGAGGTCGACAATGACCGGCTCGAACGGCGTGTCGTTCTCGTAGAGCGCGATCAGCGGCTTCCAGCAGAACGAGGCCAGCGGGTGGAAATGCAGCGTCAGGGACATTCCGGTTCTCTTTCGCATTCGGGTAATCGGAGCGATACTGAAGTAATTACTTCACTATTGTTGCGGACGGCTCGAGTCAAGCCGGCGTCTTGCCGGCGCTAGCCGTGTGCGGCGATGGCCTCGATGATCTGCGGCCAGTCGTTGCGGTGCAGTTCGTGGCCACCGCCTTCGACCTTGACCAGTTCTGCGCCGAGAACAGCCTTGGCGAGCGCTTCGCCATGTCCGATCGGGAAGAGCGGATCGGCGCTACCGTGGATGACGAGCAGCGGCACGCGCAGATCCCGCACCGTGCGCTGGGGGCCGCCGCCTTTGAGCAGGAAATGGTTGGTCGCGCTGGCGAGACCGCCGGAGCGGTCGTAATCCTGCTCCATCATCTTGCGCGTCCGCCCCTCATCGAACGGATGGCGAGTGCTGGCAATGGCGCGGGCATCCTTGACCATGAAGTCGAGCACCTGCTCCCGCTTCGACCAGTCGACGTTGCCGCCTTCGGCCGAGTGCTCTTTGTAAGCCTCGGTCGTTCCGGGCAGGGCGGACGTATCGACGCCGAGCGGCGAACAGGAGATCAGGGTGAGCGCGCTGACGCGTTCGGGATATTTCAGCGCCACGCTTTGCGCGAGCATGCCGCCCATCGACATGCCGGCGACATGCACCCTGGCGACGCCATGGTCGTCGAGCACGCGCATGGCGTCGTCCACCATGTCCTCGAACGTGTAGGGCGGCGCGCCCGGTGGATATTTCGTCGACAGGCCGGTGTCGCGGTTGTCATAGCGGATGACGAAGCGGCCGCGCGCGGCAAGTTGCCGGCAGAAGGCTTCCGGCCACCACAGCATCGAGGCCATGGCGCCCATGATCAAGAGGATCACCGGATCTTTCGGGCTACCGAAGCTTTCCGAAACGATGTCGGGGCGCCGCGCCGCGTTGGTCATCTGCTCCTCCTATCCGATTGCATTTTGCAATCAGTTGCACGATAATCAAACCGATATCATAATGCAACTGGTTTTCTGGAGAGTACCATGAGCATCGACCGTCGGTCCGGCTGCCCGATCAATCTGTCGCTCGAAGTCTTTGGCGACCGCTGGAGCCTGATCATCCTGCGCGACATGATCTTCGGCGGCCGGCGCCATTTCCGCGAGTTGCTCAACGGCTCGCTGGAAGGCATCGCCTCCAACATCCTGGCCGACCGGCTGAAACGGCTGATGGAGCTTGGCCTGCTGACCAAGGCCGACGACCCCAGCCACAAGCAGAAGGCGATCTACAGCCTGACCGAGATGGCGATCACCCTGGTGCCCATCATGGCGCAGCTCGGCGCCTGGGGACGCGTCTGGCTGCCGGTCACCGAAGAATTGTCGATCCGCGCCGAGCTGCTCGAAAAAGGCGGTCCGCCGCTATGGGAGCAATTCATGGACGAACTGCGCCATGAGCATCTCGGTGCGCCGTCGAAGACGCCGCCGGGCACGCCAACCGTGCGCCAGCAACTGCGGGCTACCTACGAGGAAGTGGTCGCGCGAAAGGCTGAGGCCGTCACGGCGTGAACACCGCCTATAGCCACAGCGCTGTGGGAGGTGCCGCGATTCAGGTCAGGGCGAGTCGAGAACGATGGCTTCCGAGAACCGGACCGCAGCGTACTTTGAGTACGTGAGCACCGGAAGCGCAGGAAACCGTCGTTCGCAGCCCGGCCTCACCTGAATATCGGCACATCCCTCAGTTTAGGTTTATGTCCCGGCTGGCCGACCGCATCGACACCGAGAAGCCGGCCAGCACGTCGAACAGCGCGATGATCATCAGCGTGAAGAAGACGGAATGCGCCGCGCCCTTCACCAGCAGGAATTCGACCAGAAAGGCGATGAAGACCAGCGTCGACAAAAGATGATCCAGGATCGATGCATTGGTCGTGCGCACCGATTTCGAGATCTCGACGAACAGGAAGATCAGGCCGATCAGCACCATCAGGTCGCCCAGCGTCATCGAGAACACGCCGCCCGACATCATGCGGAAGGAGAACATCTCAGTCATCCACGGATCGTCGCCGCCGCCGAACAATCCCAGCAGGCCGAGATTGTAGAGGACGAAGGGCAGTATCAGCAGCGGAACAGCACCGAACATCTGGGCGACTCCAAGGGAATACCCTTTTGTAAAATCCGCGGCAGGCGCGTCGTCAAGGTTTTTCGCTGGCGCTGGCGAACACGCTATAAGACCTAATGAAATAACGATGTCAGCCGGTTGCCCGATTTTTCTGCAAGGTGCGCAACTCAGGCCTCCATCGACCAGGGCCAGACGCAAAAAGACCGGCCAAAGGCCGGTCTTTTGAAACGTCAGAAACCCTCGGAAGCTTCTCAGCTTTCCTTCGGCTCCAGAACCTGGCGGCCGCGATACATGCCGGTCTTCAAGTCGATGTGATGCGGGCGGCGCATTTCGCCGGAATTCTTGTCCTCGACATATGTCGGGGCCTTGAGGGCGTCGGCCGAGCGGCGCATGCCGCGCTTCGACGGAGAGGTTTTTCTTTTTGGAACGGCCATGGATATGCTCCACTACATGGTCAAAATGCCCCGGCAACCCTCGCGAAAGGGCCGCATCGAGGCCATAATCTGAGAAAGTCGGGTGCCTATACACGCCTTGCGCCGTTTTGGCCAGCGCTGGCCGCGAATTTTTTTGAGCCGGCGACGCTTCGTCCTAGTCCAGGCACCCGACATAGGCGCCTGAGCGACTGGCGCGCCGCTCGATCAGCGAGGCCAGCCGCCGCAATCCCGGACCCGGCCTGGCCGGATTGCGCGCGATCGGATTGGGCAGGCTGACGGCGAGCAGCGCCGCCTGTCTTCGCGACAATTGCTTGGCCGAGACGCCGAAATGGTGCCGGGCGGCGGCCTCGATGCCGTAGATGCCCGGCCCCCATTCGGCGATGTTGAGATAGATCTCCATGATCCGCCGCTTCGACATAACCGCGTCGAAATAGACGGCCAGCGGCAGCTCGACCACCTTGCGCACGCTGCCCAGCGGCCGCGACCACAAAAAAAGGTTCTTGACCGTCTGCATGGTGATGGTGGAGGCGCCGCGCGTCGCCTCGCCGGCCAGCGCGTCGTCAACCACGCCGCGCAATTCGCCGAGATCGACGCCGCGATGAAAGCAGAACTGCCCGTCCTCCGACATGATCACCGAATGCGCCAGCACCGGTGCCACGTCGTCGATCGACACCCAGCGCCGGTCGTAGTCGGAAAAAGTCACGAGGTCCTTGAGCATCAGCGTCGAGACCGGATGCACGAAGGGTGGCAGATAAAGGAAGGTGAGCACGACCGGGATCGCCGCCAGCACGAGCGCGACTACCAGGCAGCGCCGGGCGATGCGCTTCACACCGGCGCGGTTCAGGCGCCGACGTCGCGCCATGTCCAGCCCTTCGCTTCCATGTTCGACGATCGGTTCCGTCAAGCCGTCCCACCCGTGCCTCGCCCCCATCGGCATAAAGGCGCACGCCTGCTTGCGCAATGTCTGAGTGTCGGCTACCGCTCCCGGCCATGAGCAAAGACGACCAGATCGCCTTCGAAACCGCGCTTTTCATGCGCGCCGCGGCTGTCGAGACCGAGCTGCGCCGGATCCTCGACGCGCGTCCGCTTTCCGGCGAGATCGCGCGGCCGGAGCGCCTGATGGCGGCGATGCGCCACGGCGTGCTCAACGGCGGCAAACGGCTGCGGCCTTTTCTGGTCGTGGAAAGCGCAGCTCTTTTCGCCACCGATGGCGAGGCAGCGCTCCGCGTGGCGGCGGCGCTTGAATGCGTGCATTGCTATTCGCTGATCCACGACGATCTGCCTTCCATGGACGACGATGATCTGCGCCGCGGCCAGCCGACGGTGCACAAGGCCTTCGACGAGGCGACCGCGATCCTTGCCGGCGATGCGCTTTTGACTTTGGCCTTCGACATCATCGCCGACGACGCGACGTTGCTGCCGGCGGAGCGCCGCGCCACCCTGGTCCTCGCACTTGCCCGCGCGGCCGGCGCCGGGGGCATGGTCGGCGGCCAGACGCTCGATCTCGAGGCCGAGCGCAAACGGCCGGACGAAGCCGGTATCATCACCTTGCAGGCGATGAAGACCGGCGCGTTGATACGCTTCGCATGCGAGGCCGGCGCGATCCTTGCCGGCGCGCCGCCCGCCGACCGCGAGCGGCTGGCGGAGTTCGGTTCGGCGATCGGCCTTGCCTTCCAGCTCGCCGACGACCTGCTCGACCTGACGGCGGATGCTGTCCAGATGGGCAAGGCCACCAACAAGGATGCCGCCGCCGGCAAGGCAACGCTTGCTTCGCTGCACGGCCTCGACTGGGCGCGCGGCCAGCTCCACGGCCTGATCGAACAGGCGCATGCGCTGCTCGACCCCTATGGCGAAGCGGCTGAGCTGCTCAAGCAAGCGGCGACTTTCGTGGCGACGCGCAGCAACTGAACGGTGGCGCAGGCCGGCGGCCAATGCCGAGCGATGCGCGCTCCAGGAAAGCGTGGCCGCAAAGCGAGCTGCCGGCGCTGCGGGTAGAGCCGGCAAAGGGTCGGATTGTTCGCTCTACCCGAATACTGCTGTCGATGGCCGGGTGATTATCCCGCATCCGCAGCAATCTATATGCGCTCCAGGACAATGAACGGAGATCGGTTCGGTCGACCACGCTTCGCCGGCCATCCAGCCGTGAAATCCAACCTGAAAGGAACCTGGAAATGCCCTTTGCCAACTTCAAGATGCCCGAGGCCGCCCTCACAAGAGCGCAGAAGGAAGACCTCGTCCACAAGACGACGCAGATGTTCGTCGACTGTTTCGGCGAAGGTGTACGCCCCTACACCATGGTGCTGATCGAAGAAGTTCCCGACGGAGGTTACGGCCGCGCCGATGAGGTCTTCATTCTTCCCGACGCCTACCGGGCCGAGGATAGTGCCTGACTTGAACCGGGCGAGTCGCTTGCCGAGCGGCACGCCCAACTTTCCGTGTCGGAGCCGATACTCGTTTCCCTTGGATCAGCCCCGGTTCGGCAAGCTCCGCAGGAAATCGATCATCGCGGCGTTGACCTCGTCCGGGCGCTCCTGCTGGGTCCAATGCCCGCAGCCGGGCAGCATCAGCGTATCACGGATTTGCGGGACGAAGTTCCTGAGATTTGCCAACAGTTGATCCATGCCGGGGAAGGCGACCACAAGGTCACGGTCGCCCGCTGCGTAGAGAGCGGGAACCTTGATCCGCGCGCCGGCAAAGGGCGCCATCAGTTCCCAGTTCCGGTCGATGTTGCGGTACCAGTTGAGACCTCCGGTAAAGCCGGTGCGCTGGAATTCGCCGGCGTAGAAATCGCTGTCGCTTTCACTGAGCCAGTGCGGCAGACTTGCAGGAATCTCGGCGGCTTGCAGGAGGCCTCCGCCGTGCGGGACCATGGCAATTCTGGCGCCGCCGTCCGAAGCGTCTCCCGACAAAGCGGAAAGGATGGCGCGCACCGTGGCTCGCGGGTCTCGTTCCAGCTCCGCCTCGGCAATGCCGGGTTGCTGGAAATAGAGCTGGTAGAACTGGGACTCCGCCGTTCGCGGCATGAGGCTGGTCGGACGCGCTTTGCCGCGCGGCCGGAACGGCACGCTGAGGCCGACGACGGCATGGAAGCGGTCCGGCCGTAGCAGCGCGGCATGCCAGGCCACCACCGCACCCCAGTCGTGGCCGACGATGACGGAGCTGGGGACCTCGAGGGCGTCGAGAAGACCCACCATGTCGCCGACCAGATGAAAGAGCGTGTATTGGTCGATCGCTTCCGGCCGGTCGCTCTTGCCGTAGCCTCGCATGTCGGGGGCGACGGCACGGAAGCCCGCCACTGCGAGCGCGCCCAACTGATGCCGCCAGGAATACCAGGATTCAGGGAAGCCATGGCACAAAAGCACCACCGGCCCTTCGCCCTGCTCCGCGACATTGAGGCGGATGCCGTTGGTCTCAACTATCCGCTGTATAGGTTCGCTCACGGCCGCTTCTCATGCTCGCGTTCCACCTCTGATCAATGGCGAAAGCCACACGCCGCAACGGGTGGCCGAAGCCAGCGGGGTGCCAAGTTTTAGAGGCGCGCATCTTCCATTGACTGTCTCAGGGGCGGTCGCGGCAGTCAATATCCGACATGGTCACGTAGCGCCACGGCGTCCACGCACTTGAATAGTTATGACGATGCGCGTCCATTTGTGCAGGATCGCTGACTGAGGAGGCCGGGAACCGATGCTCAAGCTGCAAGCCTGGCTGGCCGATTATTGGGTCATTGGTGCAGGGTTCATGGCAGCATCGCTTATAGCGGCCGCGCCGGTCGTACCGCTTCCGCTGCCGGTGTTCCTGATTTTCCTGCACAGCCCGTTTTACATGATCCATCAGGTCGAAGAGCACACCGGCGGCCGATTCCGCAAATTCGCGAACGAAAATGTTTTCGGCGGCCGTGACGCCCTTACCGTTGCTTCGGTTCTCGTCATCAACCTGCCGTTTGTCTGGGGCATCAACCTGCTGGCTCTTTATGCGGCGTTCTTGTGGGGACCCGCTTGGGGCCTGGTTGCCCCCTATGTCATGATCGTGAACGCGCTCGCGCACCTCGTCACATCGGCGCGGCTCGGCAAATACAATCCCGGCCTCGTCACCAGCGTCATTTTGTTTTTGCCGCTGAGCGTCGTTACGATCTGGATGATCGGCCGGACGGGAGGTCTTGTCCCGCAATTGGTCGGTGCATCTCTCGCGATCCTGCTTCACCTGGCGATCATTGCGGTGGTGACCCTTCGACACCGCTCTCTCGTCGTCACCTCATAGCATCCGCGGCGACGTCATCAGTCTTGATCGCCGGCAAAACGGCCCTTTGTCCTCAACGGCACCACATTTGCGCTGGCCGGCTGTTCCGGCTCCAGGCTCTGCGCGGCGGCTGCCATATCGGCCCGCGGCAGATAGATCGTCACCGTCGTGCCCTTGCCGACTTCGCTGTCGACCGTGACCGCGCCGCCGGACTGCTGCGCGAAACCGTAGACCTGTGCGAGGCCGAGGCCTGTGCCCTTCTCGGGCCCTTTGGTCGTGAAGAACGGCTCGAAAACCTGCGGAAGCACTTCTGGCGCAATGCCGATGCCTGTGTCGGTCACCCGTAGCGCGACGAACTCACCTTGCAGGCCGGCTGCGTTATCGCCGCTCGACAACAGCATGTTCTCCGCCGTGATCGTTACCAAGCCACCGTCAGGCATGGCGTCCCGCGCGTTGAAGGCAATGTTGACGAGACCAAGCTCCAGTTCGCCGGGATCGACCTTCACCGGCCAGATTTCTGGTCCGACAGCGGCGACCAGTTTCACCGATTTGCGCATGGAGCCGGCTATCATTGCGCGGACGGCTTCCACGCGCTCTGCCAGCGAGACGACCTCGGCGCGGGCAGCCTGCTTGCGCGAGAAGGCCAGCAACTGGCGTGTCAATGCGGCGCCGCGCTGGAGTGCAAGTTCCACGGATTCGGTCGCCCGTTTCATTTCGGGATCGGCGCCGACTTTCTTCCCCAGTCGAACAAAGCTTTCGACCACCGTCAGGAGGTTGTTGAAATCATGCACGATGCTGCCGGTCAGTTGGCCGAGCGCATCCATTTTCTGGGCATGAACGCGTTGCGCTTGCGCCTGCCGCAGTGCGATCTCCGCATCGCGTCGATCGGTAATGTCGCGCGTAATCTTGGCGAACCCGATCAGCTCTCCTCGCTCGTCGCGGATCGGATCGATCACGACATTCGCCCAGAACAGCGTTCCATCCTTGCGGACGCGATGGCCCTCGGTTTCGAAGCGTCCATCCCGTGTTGCCGTATAGAGCGCGCGGCCAGGTAAACCGGCGGCACGGTCATGCTCGGTGTAAAAACGTGAGAAGTGCTGACCGATGATTTCTTCGGCCGCATAGCCCTTGATGCGCTCCGCACCGGCGTTCCAACTGGTCACCAGCCCGTTGGGATCAAGCATGTAAAGCGCATAGTCGGTCACGCCGCTCACCAGAAGGCGGAACTGGCGCTCGCTTTGACGCAAAGCTTCGTGTGCCGCACGGCGTTCGGTGACGTCGCGCGTAACCTTGGCGAATCCTTCGAGCTGGCCTGCGTCGTTATGGATCGGGGTGACGACAACCGATGCCCAGAAACGGCTGCCATCCTTGCGTACGCGCCAACCCTCGCCTTCATACCGCCCGTTCTGCACGGCTGCTTCAAGGACGCGGAGCGGCGTGCCTTTTGCGCGTTCTTCACGAGTATAGAATTTGGAAAAATGCTGGCCCACGATTTCCTCGGCAGCGTAGCCTTTCAGCCGCTCGGCGCCGGCGTTCCAATTGGTGACAATGCCGCTTGGATCGAGCATGTAGATGGCATAGTCGGTCACACCGTCGACAAGGATGCGGAAGCGCCGCTCGCTCTGCAGCAGCGACTGATGCGCGGCCACGCGCTCGGTGATGTCTCGCGTGATCTTTGCGTAGCCGAGAAGAACGCCGTTGCGGTCCAGCACCCGTTGGACAAGGCCGCTCGACCAGAACCTGGTTCCGTCCTTGCGCACCCGCCACCCTTCGGCCTCGTATCTTCCCTCCGCCTTTGCCGCGGCAAGCATCTTGCTCGGGAGGTCCTTCGCCTGATCTTCGGCTGTGAAAAATCGGGAAAAATGTTGCCCCAGGATTTCCGAAGCCGCGTAGCCCTTTATCTTCTCGGCGCCGGCATTCCAGCTGGTGATGAAGCCATCTGCATCGAGAGTGTAGATCGCATAGTCGGCAACAGCGTCGATGAAGAATTCGAGGCGATGGCTGTCGGAAAGATGTTGCGCGTCCGTTGTAGTCAGTGGCATTGTCGAACCCGCATTTTACGCTCGCATTAAGCAGTTCGTCCGGTGACGCTTCAGCATAGGCTCGGCTATCCGGCATAGCAACAAGCTTGGACCAATGGCGACATATTCATCCGCTCTCGCATCCAACCTGACAAACTCGGGCTACTTGTATAGCTTTGCTCCGGAAAATGAGCCCGGAGACGATGAGGAGAACCCCATCGCGCATGGACTCGGCTCTGCCGAGCACGACGAACTGCCCTATAAGGTCGAGTTGTGGAACGCCGCCAAGATTGGCGTCGAACAGGTCCTCGCTGTCACGGCAAATGCCAGCATCGGCTACGCTGCCTATTATGCAGCGACCCGTGAGCATCCGGACCGCTACGTCACCTTGCGGCATAAGAACAATTTCGTTTCGAGATGGAACGGTCCGACGAATTAGGCAGAGGCCTGTCTATGACACGGAGCGCCAACTCTTTCCGTTCGGCCGAAGCGCTGCCCTACCGTATCGAACTCTGGCGCGCCGACAGCCATGAGATCATCGAACGGGTTCTCGCACGCGCCGTTACGGCCCAGCTTGCCCGCGCCATTTTTCAAGCCGCAAGAGACGAGCATCCTCAACGGCGGGTCACGCTGCGCAAGGGAAACCGTATCCTCTCCGATACGACGGATTGACGATCTGCCGTCCGGTTTCAAAGCGCTGTCCGGAAGTCCGGTGCGCTTAACCTGTCTGTCGCGGACAGCGATACGTCGCCTCTGCATCAAAAGCTGCGACAAGGCCAGCCTCTCTCCAACGAAATCTTAATGTAAATCAAGCCTAATCCCGACTGTTAAAATTGTGCGTATGTGTTGGGGTTGCGCATGCCGGAATATTCTTCCTTCCTCCGGTCGATCCGGATCCGTTACATTTCGGGATTGCTTGTCTTCGCGTTGGCGTCGGCTGCCATCATGTTCGCGCTCAATCGTGTGAATTCATACCGTCACGAGGTTGATGCCCTCAGCGGCAATTTCGTCATCTTCGCCCGAGACCTGCGCAACGCCACCAATTTCGCCGAGACCACCGGCACCGCCTGGCGCAGCGAGACGCGCGATGCGCTGACGACCGCCGCGCGCGGCCATTCCGAACGCCTGATGGGCGAGATTGGCATCCTGAGCGCCCAGCTTGCCGCGATCAGGCCGCGCCTGTCGAAGAACACCGTCAACGCGCTGGACACCGCTTCGGTCAATGGCGACCTGTTCTGGTCGGCGCGTGACATGGTGCGCAACTTCAACCTGATGGCGGTCGCCCAGAAGGTCGACGAGTGGAACTACCGCGAGATCCGCAACCAGAACGACCTTTTCGCTCAGCCGATGCTGGTGAAGGTGCGCACCGCGCTCGACGAGGAGCGCCGCCTCGGCGATGCTTCCAGCGACCGGCTGCTCCTGTGGGCGAGCGGCCTTTTGTTCGCCGTGCTCGCCATCGCGGCGTTTCTGATCTTCCGGCCGATGGAGAATGCGATCCGGCGCGCCTTCGCCGAGACCGCTGCGTCGTTGTTCAAGGCCGAGGCCGCCGACCGCGCCAAGTCCGAATTCCTCGCCAATATGAGCCATGAGATCCGCACGCCGATGAACGGCGTGCTCGGCATGGCCGAGCTGCTCGCCAAGACGGAGCTTACACCGCGCCAGAAGACCTTCACCGACGTCATCGTCAAATCCGGCAACGCGCTGCTCACCATCATCAACGACATCCTCGATTTCTCGAAGATCAATGCCGGCCAGCTGACGCTCGACCCCGCTCCCTTCCGCCTGGCGGAAGCGGTCGAGGACGTGGCGACGCTGGTGTCGGCGCGCGTTGCCGAAAAGAACCTCGAGCTCATCGTACGCGTCGACCCGCGCCTGCCGGCCTTCGTCGTCGGCGACGCCGGGCGCTTCCGCCAGATCGTCACCAACCTGCTCGGCAACGCCGTGAAGTTCACCGAGAAGGGCCATGTCCTGGTCGATGTCGGCGGCGATGTCGTCGACGGCGTGGTCCAGCTCAAGGTCCGTGTCGAAGATACCGGCATCGGCATCCCGGCCGAGAAACTGCAAAACGTGTTCGAGAAATTCGCCCAGGTCGACGGCTCCTCGACCCGCCGGCACGAGGGCACCGGGCTTGGCCTGGCGATCGCGGCTCGTCTCGTCGATCTGATGGGCGGCAAGATCGGCGTCGAGAGCGAGATCGGCCGCGGTTCCGTGTTCTGGTTCGCCGTGCCGTTGCCGGCGCATGACCAGCAGTCGCGCGACAAGCTCGTGCCGGTCGACGTCACCGGCGCCCGGGTGCTGGTCATTGACGACAATCCGGTCAACCGCGAGATCCTGCTGGAGCAGCTCAGGAGCTGGAGCTTCGACTGCGCGGCCGCAGAAAGCGGCGCCGTCGGCCTCGCCTTCCTCGACCGCGCCTGCCAGCTCGGCGCCTCGGTCGACTGCATCATCCTCGATTACCAGATGCCCGGCATGAACGGCGCCGATGTCGCGCGAGCCATCGCCGCCGACAGCCGGCTTTCCTCCATTCCGGTCGTGCTGCTCACATCGGTCGACCAGGTCGATTTCGGCAGGATGGTCATCGATTTCGGCATCGTCGCCCATCTCACCAAGCCGGCGCGTTCGGCGGTGCTGCTGGGCACCGTGATCTCCGCCATCCAGAAGGCGCGCACGCAAAACGCCAAGGCGCATTTCGTGCGCGAGCCGATCGCGCCGCAGGCGGCCCCGCCGGCTTTGACCGTCATCCGCGGCCCGTCGGTGCCCGTGCCGGCGGCGCCGGAATCGACGGCAGCACCGAGCGGCCCGATCGATATCCTGATCGCCGAGGACAATGACGTGAACCAGCTGGTCTTCGGCCAGATACTCAACGGTTTCGGTCTCAGCTACCGCATTGCCGGCAATGGCCGCACCGCTGTCGAGATGTACCGCTCGCTGCGCCCCCGCCTGGTGCTGATGGACGTCTCCATGCCGGAGATGAACGGCTATGAGGCGACCCGCGCCATCCGCGCCATCGAAGCGCAGAACGGCGATCATACGCCGATCATCGGCGTCACCGCGCATGCGCTGAAGGGCGACCGGGAAAAATGCATCGAGGCCGGCATGGACGACTACCTGCCGAAACCGGTCTCGCCCGACCGCCTCGGCGCCAAGATCGGCACCTGGCTCAGCGAGACGGTGGCGGCGAAGACGGCTTAAGCGCTTTGCCGAACGAGGACGGCTCTCGATAAAGATCGACCTGCCGAGTTCCCGCCAACCCCTCTGTCCCGCCGACTCTGAACCAGCTCTTTCCGAGCCTTCAGCCCCGCCGGAACGGATAGAGGAATTGCCGCCAATATCCTTTCGGCACCGGATGGCCGTGAATGCCGTAGCCCCTCGGCCAGCGGCCCTCGGGCAGATGATAGGCGCCGAACAGCCGGTCGAGCAGCGGGAAATGGATGGCGAAATTGACGTCGATCGCCTCTTTCTCGAGGCCATGATGCCAATGGTGGAAGCGCGGCGACACGAGCACTTTTTCGACCGGACCGAAACTGGTTCCGATGTTGGAATGGATGAAGGACGAATAGACGTAGACGATCAGGATATAGGCTTGGATCGCCGATTCATCGAAGCCGAGCACGAACATCGGCGTCGCCGTCAGGCTGCGAAGGACGATGATTTCCAGGAAATGCATCCGCGCGCCGGCAATCCAGTCCATCGACTTGGCCGAATGATGCACGGCATGAAAATTCCACAGGAACGGGATGCGATGGAAGGCCCGGTGCACCCAATATTGGGCAAGATCGGTCAGGAACATCACCGCCAACAGTTGCACGACCCAGGGCAGATCGTGGACCCAGGCGCGCAGCGAACCGAGACCGGCTTGCCCATTGACGAAATTGGACGGCGCGAGCGTCAGGTAGGTCAATATCTGCACCAGCAGCGACGAGACCAGGTAATAGAACAGGTCCTCGCGCCATTCGTCGCGGAACACGGTCTGGCCTTTGTTGCGGGCAAAAATGCGTTCGAGCGGGACGAACAGCACGCCCATGAACAGGACATTGAGAATGAAGAAATCAAGGCCGAAGAACACGCCGTCGACATGCAACTCGTGACGCACCGGGAGCATGCCGATGAGCGAGGCCGACAGCACCGTGACCATGGCCGCCACGCCGAGCGTCTTTTCCTTGCGCAGCATCATGCTCAGGATGGCCAGGACGTAGCCCGAGATAAGCACGAAATAGAGGACCGGCTTGAAGAACAGCATCTGGTGGATCGGAGCAAGGTCCGGCATCGAGGTCAGCGTCGGGTAGCGCAATACGATGACCATGAGGAGGCCGGTGATCCCGGCAAGCAATGCGATCGAGCCGGACAGCCAGCCGGACCCGAACGGCCGCTTGGTGCGCGGTGCTTCGAGCTCACCGATAACCCTTTTAAGGAAATTCCCCTCCGGCATGATGCTCCCCCTATGTGATCCGAATAAAAACGCGCCGTGGAAATACTGAACCCGCTCTTACTATGGCAAAGCGCATTAAGATTTAACCGCCACCGCCTGGCAAGCGGATTCTCCTCGCAACATTAGCATTGGCTATCGGCGTTGTTGAGGACCGGGAAGCTCGAGCCACAGCAAGAATGCAGGTCGCTACAATTTAAATCGCTGCTGGATGAGGCGGGCGCATTCGGCCGGCATCAACCGGCTGGTGTCGAGCTCAAGATCGTAAGCGACGCCCTTATGCAGGCGTCGAATTGCCAGCGTGCAAATCCGGGCAGTCGGTCTGCACGCCGGCTTTCGCGCGTTTCGAGCACCTCTTGCGGCCCCCTGTCCTGGCGTTGCGTCACCGATTGCGCAACACCACGCAGGCGCCGCCGACGCTTTGCAGCCTGGTGCAGATGCCGTTGGCCTCGCCGCGCGAGTCGGCGCCGATCCTGACCGCATAGATGCCGCGGCGGCCGATCGGCGTGCGCACCCGGCTCACCACCGGATCACGGCTGGCGAGCAAGGCCGGGAACCGGCTTTTGACCCTCAGCCATTGGCCGATCGCTGCCGAGCGGCGGAAGTTGCCCGCCACCTGCACGCCCCACGGCTTGACGTTGATCGAGGCCATGGCGACGGTCCGCGACATGATCACAGGCAGCCGGCGGCAGGCGACCGCGAAACTCATCTTGGGATCGAGCGGCTGGACGGTGCCGGCATAGGATTTGTCGGCAAACTTGTCGACGGGCTCGCCCATGATGTCGAAGACGTAGCTTTCCGTCTCCATCGGCAGGAAGCCGCCCGAGGCGAGCCAGCGCGACACTCGGTTCTCGCCGGCATTATAGGCCGCCGCCGCGAGGCCGAGATTGCCGTAGCTTGCCTTCATCTCGGCGAGATACTTCGCAGAGGCGGGAATAGCCTGCCCGATGTCGAAGGAGTTGGCCAGGCCACGCATCTTGGCGGTGCCCGGCATGAATTGCGCGATGCCTTCGGCGCCGACCGGGCTTACCGCGTTCGGATCGAAGCGGCTCTCCTTCCAGATCAGCCGGGCGAAGAAATCCTTGGGCAGGCCGTTCTGTTGGGCCTGGGTTTCGATCAGATCGCAGACGCGGTTGATCAGCCGTTTCGCAGCCGACTTCGACTGAGGCGGATCGGCCAATGCCGGACCGGCGGCGATCAGCGTGCAAGCGAGAAGCAGCGTCATCTTCACGAAACGCTGCATCCCGCTCATTCCGCGGCGGCTTTGCCGTGTCCGTACCGCTGCTCGATGTAATCGGCGACCATCTTTTCGAAATCCTGCGCGATCGAAGAACCGCGCAGCGTCGCCGCCTTCTTGCCGTCGATGAAGACCGGCGCCGTCGGCGTCTCGCCGGTGCCGGGCAGCGATATGCCGATATCGGCATGCTTGGATTCGCCCGGACCGTTGACGATGCAGCCCATCACCGCGACCTTGAGGCTCTCGACGCCGGGATATTTCTCGCGCCACACCGGCATGTTCTTGCGAATGTCGGCCTGGATGCTCTGGGCAAGTTCCTGGAATACGGTGGACGTGGTGCGCCCGCAACCGGGGCAGGCCGCGACGATCGGCACGAACTGCCGGAAGCCCATGGTCTGCAGAAGTTCCTGCGACACCTGCACCTCGCGGGTGCGGTCGCCATTCGGCTCCGGCGTCAGCGAGATGCGGATCGTGTCGCCGATGCCCTGCTGCAAGAGAATGCCCATCGCTGCCGAAGAGGCGACAATGCCCTTGCTGCCCATGCCGGCCTCGGTGAGGCCAAGATGCAGCGCATGGTCGGAGCGGGTGGCGAGCTCGGTGTAGACGGCGATCAGGTCCTGCACGCCGCTGACCTTGGCCGACAGGATGATCTTGTCGCGGCCAAGTCCGATCTCTTCCGCCATCTCGGCCGACAGGATCGCCGACTGCACGATCGCCTCGCGCGTCACCTCCTGCGCGGTAAGCGGCGAGCCTTGGGCCTGATTGTCGTCCATCAACCGGGTCAGCAATTCCTGGTCGAGCGAGCCCCAGTTAACGCCGATACGCACCGGCTTGTCATGTCTGATCGCCATTTCGACGATGGCGGCGAACTGGCGGTCCTTCTTTTCCTTGAAGCCGACATTGCCGGGATTGATGCGGTACTTCGCCAGCACCTCGGCGCAGGCCGGATGATCGGCGAGCAGCTTGTGGCCGATATAGTGGAAGTCGCCGACCAGCGGCACGTCGATGCCGAGCCGCAGCAGCCGCTCATAGATGCGCGGAACCGCGGCCGCGCTCTCGTCGCGGTCGACCGTGATGCGCACGATTTCCGAGCCGGCGCGGTGCAGCGCCGCGACCTGGGCGACCGTCTGGTCGACATCGGCCGTATCGGTGTTGGTCATCGATTGCACGACGACCGGGGCGCCGCCGCCGACGATCACGCCGCCGACCGAGACGCCGACCGACATTCGCCGCGGGAAGGGTGAGGAAAAATATCCGGTCATGCCGGCCGCCTTCATCTGAAAGTTCCGGGCATGAGGTGGCGGAGCAAAGATGGCTTGTCAATGGCAACCGGCAGGCAACGCCGGCAAATCCGCCGCTCCCGATCGGCCGCCATGCGGCTCAAAGGCCACAAGATGCACGCCCAAACGGTCAGCAGATTCAGTGTAAAGCACCGAGCCGGCGGCATTCTTGCCACCGGGAAGGTGCACCGCGGCGGGAGCGGTGATGGTGTCTAAAAGGAGCTTCAGTGTGCGGTCGGTTTCGCCTTCAGCTTTTCAATCTCGTCCTTGATTGCCAACTTGCGCCGCTTGAGAGTGGCGATCTCGAGGTCGTCTACCGAAGGATGGTTCATCGCATCGACAAGTTCACGCTCGATATCGCCGTGCTTTCGCTGCAGCTCATCAAGATGGGATGCAAGAGACATGATTGGTTCTCCCTTTCATGGTTTCCTCGATTGCAGCCGTCGCAGGCTCGTCCACCGCAGGTTGCGACTGTGACGGCATGATGACAGTTTGCCACCAACCGATCTCGATGTCGAATGCCACGTGGTAGCATTCCACGACAAAGTGAAATGTGATATCAGCGGCGCGCCGGTCACAAACAGACAGATCCGACCGGCCCCGCCCAGACAGCCCGATTGGGCGATGCATACGCAGACGGTAGATAATGTCCGAACAGGAACAGGCTGAAATACGCCTCGAATATTCCCGGCTCAAACAAGAACACGCCGATTTCGACGCCGCCATAAACGCGATGATCGCCACGGGCTGCGACCCGCTTCAGATCCAGCGCATGAAGAAGAAGAAGCTGATCCTGAAAGACCGGCTGTCGGCGCTGGAAGACCGTATCATCCCGGACATCATCGCCTGAGCGGATCGCCTCGGCACCGTCAAGAGATCGATAGCAGCGCCGCGCGCTCGCGCAGCAGCGCAAGAAGTTCGCCGGTCCGTTCTTCGGACGTGTCGATCGGCACGACAAGGCACATCGTCGCCTCGACCTTGCCTGGCGCAGAGAACACTGGTGCCGCAAGGCATTTGGTGTAAGCGTCGACCAGGCCTGACGTGACGCAATAGCCGGTGACGCGCGCCCGCGCGATATCGTCGATGAAATCATCGAGTTCGAGTTTGCGGCCGTCCGGCAGCACGAGATCGTCTTCAGTGACCATCGCTTCGATCCCGCCGCGATCGAGGCCGGCAAGCAGCAACCGGCCGGAAGCTGTCCAAGGCAGCGGGATCTGCAGGCCGGTGGCCGAACTGATGCGGAACGGCCTGGTGCCCGGGCTCGAATGGACGATCGTGTAGCGGCCGCTCTGCAGCATGCAGAGCTCGGACGTCTCGCCGGTCTCGCGCGACAGCATGTCGACCTCCTGGCGCCCGCGCCTGAGCAGGTCGTTGCCGCGCATATAGGCCATTCCATAGAGATAGAGCTTCTTGCCGAAATAGACGCGGTTGCCGTCGCCGGCCATTTCCAAGAGCCCGGCTTCGACCAATTCGCGCACCAGTGTGTAGGTCGTCGAGCGCGGCGCGTCGAGCCCCTTGGCCAGGTCGCCGATGCCGATCGCGCGCTGGTTGGCGTGCAGGAATTCCAAGATGTTCAGGGCCCTGTTGAGGCCCTTCTCGCGCGAGCCCGCCGGCCGCTCTTCATCCGCACCCTCGCTCGGCCACTCGGTCAGCATTTCACCATCTTGCATTGTCGATTCCTGATGCTAGTATCTGTCCTGTACAGGATACACATGTCTCTTGTAAGAGACAATCGCCGATTGCGATGCGTATCTCTGCTGCATTGGGGAACAAACCATCAAAGGAGGTCGCCGTGAACGACACATCCGGTAGACGTGATTTTCTGAAACTGGGAATGGCGGGCCTAGCCACCGCCGGCGCGCTCACCGCCATCAGCGCAGAGAAGGCGGCGGCGCAAGCCGCATCCGACAGCGTGCTGCGCACTGCGCTCGATCGCGGCAAGCTGATCGTCGGCACCGGCAGCACCAATGCGCCGTGGCATTTCGAGAACGATGCCGGCGAGCTGGTCGGCATGGACATCACCATGGGCCGCATCCTTGCCAAGGGCCTCTTCGACGACCCGACCAAGGTCGAGTTCGTCATGCAGGACCCCGCCCAGCGTATTCCGAACGTGACGACCAACAAGGTCGACATCACCATCCAGTTCATGACCATGACGGCGCAGCGCTCGCAGCTGATCCACTTCTCGCGGCCCTACTATGTCGAAGGCGTCGCGCTGCTCACGCTGCCCGGCTCCGAAAACAAGACCTTCGACAAGCTCTTGGCGAACGGCGCCAACACCCGCGTCTCGATCCTGCAGAATGTCGACGCCGAAAGTTCGGTGCATTTTGCCTTGCCGCAGGCGCAGGTGCTGCAGATCGACACCCAGGCGAACGTTCTGCAGGCGCTGGAATCCAAGCGCGCCGATGCCGCCGCCGTCGATCTGTCGACCGTGCGCTGGCTGGCCTCGCGCAATCCCGACAAGTATTTCGACGCCGGCAAGAGCTGGTATTCGATGCTTTACGGCGCCGCGGTCCGGCAAGGCGACCTCGATTGGCTGACCTTCGTCAACCAGACCTTCACCATCGCCATGTTCGGCCATGAAACGGCGCTCTACGATGCCGCCTTCAAGGAATATTTCGGCCAGGAGCCGCCGCCGCGCCATCCGGGCTTCCCGGTCATCTGACGCGCCACACGATCAAGCCGGCGGAAGGACCGGTCCTTCCGCCTGTTTTTCCTCGACCCCGGCGCGAGGGCGGCGAATCCTATCCGTCGCACCGCGGCCATTGAGACGGACGCATGGGCTATACGCTCAATTTCAACCTGATCTGGCGGCATTTCGACAAGCTATGGGGCGGCCTGCTGCTCAGCCTCGAGCTTGCCGTGATCTCGATCGCCATCGGCATCGTCATCGGCCTGGTGCTGGCCGTCTGGTATGTCTCGGCCGGACGCGTGGTGCGCGCCACCATCGCGGCCTATGTCGAATTCATCCGCAACGTACCGCTGATCCTGCTGGTCTATTTGGTCTTTTACGGCCTGCCGACGGTCGTCGATCTTGCCTACAGCGCCCCCACCTCCTTTGTCCTGACCCTATCGGTCTATAGCGGCGCCTATCTCGTCGAGGTGTTCCGCTCAGGCTTGGAAGCGGTGCCCCGCGGCCAGCTCGACGCTGGCAAGGCGATCGGCCTTACCCCATGGCAGCGCCTGATCCACGTACGCCTGCCGACGATGCTGCGCATCACGCTGCCGGCGCTGTCCAACACCTTCATCTCGCTGTTCAAGGACACCTCGATCGCGTCGGTGATCTCGGTGCCCGAGCTCACCTACGGCGCCCAATGGATCAACTTCAACACGTTCCGCATCGTCGAGGTCTATCTGGTGACGACGGCGATGTATCTGGTGACCGGCTATACCTTGCTGTTTGCGCTGCGGCTGGTCGAACGCCGTTTCAGGGCGGCGCGCTGAGATGCTGAGCCAGATCCTCTACGCGCTGCCGTTCCTTGCCGAAGGCTTCGCCGTGACCTTATGGGTCTCGCTGCTGGTCGTGGTCCTGTCCTTGGTCGCCGGGGTCCTGCTGGGCGTCGGCCTTGTCTATGGGCCAGCGCCGCTGCGTTGGGCGGTGCGCATCTTTTCGGACACCATCCGCGGCATCCCGATCCTGGTGCTGATGTTCTTCGTCTATTACGGCCTGCCCGCTGTCGGCGTGCACCTTCAGTCCTTCTGGGCGGCGGTGCTGGCGCTGACCTTGTTCAAGACGGCGCAGGTCGTCGAGTATGTGCGCGGCGCCGTCGCATCGATCCCGAAAGGCCAGTCGGAAGCGGCGATGGCGATCGGCCTGACCTTTCGCCAGCGTCTCACCTCGGTGATTTTCCCGCAGGCTTTCCGCCGCTTCCTGCCACCCTGGATCAACGGCGTCACCGATGCCGTGAAGGGCAGCGCACTGGTTTCGCTGCTCGGCATCACCGATCTGATGCAGGCGATCAACCAGATCATCGGCCGCACCTATGAGGCGATGCCTCTCTATATCCTTGGCGCCCTCATCTATTTCGCCGTCAACTATGCGCTTTCCTATGCCAGCCGGCGGCTGGAACGGCGCTTCGCTTTCATCCGGGATTAACGCGATGGCCAGTTCGAACGACAACCCAGCGCTTCTCGATATTGCCGAGGTTTCGAAATCCTTCGGCTCGGTCAGCGTGCTGCGCTCGGTCAGCTTGCAAGTGGCCAAGGGCGAGGTTGTGACCATCATCGGCCCTTCGGGCAGCGGCAAGACCACGCTGCTGCGCTGCGTGAATTTCCTGGAAAGCTATGACAGCGGCTCGATCCGCATCGACGGCAAGGAAGTCGGCTTTCGCGACGGCGGCGCGCGCCAGCGGCGCAGCGAACGCGATTTGGCAACCATGCGCGCCGAGACCGGCATGGTGTTCCAGAGCTTCAACCTCTTCCCGCATCTGAGCGCCGCCGGTAACATCATGCTCGGACTGACCAAGGTGCGCGGCAAGAGCAAGACGGAGGCGCGCTCGATCGCCGAGCATTGGCTGGGTCGCGTCGGCCTCGCCCACAAGGCGGACAGCCTGCCCGCCGAACTTTCGGGTGGCCAGCAGCAGCGCGTCGGCATTGCCCGCGCCGTCGCTATGGAGCCCAAGATCCTGCTGCTCGACGAGATCACCTCGGCGCTCGACCCGGAGCTCGTCGGCGAGGTGCTGGCGGTGGTGCGCAGCCTTGCGGAGGATGGCATGACCATGGTGATGGTGACGCACGAGATGGCCTTCGCCCGCGATGCCTCCAGCCGCATCGTCTTTATGGCCGATGGCGGCGTCTCGGCCGTCGGGCCGCCGAAAGAAGTGCTCGCGGCGGAGACGACCAACGAGCGCCTCCGCACATTTCTGGCGCGTTTCCGCGCCTCGCATTTCTGAAGCGGATGGCTTTGGCCATCCAGGGAGTACCCTTTCATGTCGCCTTACACACGGCTCGCCGAACTCGGCCTGACGCTGCCCGAGCCGCCCACGCCCATCGCCAATTTCGTCACCCATGCCGAGAGCGGCCGGCTGATCTTTCTTTCGGGGCAGGGGCCGCTGCGTGCCGACGGCACGCTTTGCACCGGCAAGGTCGGCGACGACGTGACCGTCGAGCAGGCCTATGAGCATGCCCGCCTCACCGGCCTCAATCTGCTCGCCGTCATGCATGCCGCGGCGGGCGACCTCGGCCGCATCGTGCGAGTGGTGAAGCTGCTCGGCTTCGTCAACGCCACGCCGACCTTCAGCGACCACCCCAAAGTGGTCAATGGCTGCTCGGATCTCTTCGCCGATGTCTTCGACAAGACCGGCGGCCATGCGCGCTCGGCGATCGGCGTCGGCTCGCTGCCACGTAACATCACTGTCGAAATCGAAGCGGTCGTCGAGATCGCCGCCTGATTTAACGGAGTCCACTCGCATGAAAACCTATTCCGACGCCGGCTCCAACACCACCATCCGCGAGCGGCTGGGCTTGAGGCCAATCATCAATGTCTCGGGCACGATGACGGCGCTGGGTGCCTCGATCATCGTTCCCGAAGCGATCAGCGCCATGGCCGAGATCGCCTCGCAATGGGTGGAGATGGATGATTTGCAGCGCGCCGCGAGCGCGGTGGTCGCGCGCCTCACCGGCGGCGAGGCCGGCTTCATCACCGCCTGCTGCGCCTCGGGCATCACCATGGCCATCGCCGGCGCGATGACAGGCACCAACCTTCTCGCGATCGAACGCCTGCCGGACGACACCGAAGGGCTGAAGTCCGAGGTCGTCATCCAGCTCGGCCACATCGTCAACTATGGCGCGCCCATCGACCAGTCGATCCGCGTCGCCGGCGCCAAGGTCATTCCGGCGGGCACCGTCAGCGTCACCCAGGACTACCATGTGCGCGAGGCAATCAATGAGCGGACGGCGGCGGCTCTCTACGTCGTCGCCCACCATACGGTGCAGTACGGCATGCTTTCGCTGGAGGAATTCTGCGAGATTTGCCACGCCAAGGGCGTTCCGGTGATCGTTGACGCCGCGTCCGAATATGACCTGCGCAGCTTCCTGGGGCGCGGCGCCGACATCGTCGTCTATAGCGGCCACAAATTCCTCAGCGGTCCGACCAGCGGCATCGTCACCGGCCGCAAGGACCTGGTACGCGCCGCCTATCTGCAGAACCGCGGCGTTGCGCGCGCCATGAAGGTCGGCAAGGAAAGCATCGCCGGCACAATGGCGGCGCTCGACGCCTGGGAGAAGCGCGACCATGCCGGCATCCGCCGGCGCGAGGAGGCGGCGCTCAATCTGTGGAAGGATTCACTTCAAGGCATCCCCGGCATCGGTGCTGAGATCATTCCCGACCCGACCAACAATCCGCTCGACCGCCTGCAGGTCTTCGTGCGTCCGGAAAGCCGCTTCACCGCCGCTGGCCTCGCTTCCGCTTTGGCTGCCGGCTCGCCGCAGGTGATCGTGCGCAATCACGAAGTCGAACGCGGCCATTTCTTCCTCGACCCGTGCAACCTGCATCCCGGCGAAGCCGAGATCGTCGCCGAGCAGTTGCGCGCCGTGCTGACGGCCAACGAGCGTCCGGCCGATGCGATGAAGGTGGCGCGCAAGGACTCTTCGGGCTCCCTGCGCTGGCCGGATTAGCTCGGTGCGCATCGACAATCTTGCGGCTATCGGCGAATTCCGCTAAGGCGCGCCTTTGCCGCCGGGGAGCGAAGCCTTGACCGATCAGCGTGCCGACGTCGCCATCATCATGGGCAGCCAGTCCGACTGGGCGACGATGCGTCAGGCCGCGGAAACGCTGGAGGCGCTGGGCATCCCGCACAGGAGGCTGATCGTCTCCGCGCACCGCACCCCCGACCGCCTCTATGAATTCGCCAAAGGCGCCAAGGCGGCCGGCTACAAGGTGATCATCGCCGGCGCCGGCGGAGCGGCGCATCTGCCCGGCATGACGGCGGCGATGACGCCGCTGCCCGTCTTCGGCGTTCCGGTGGAATCCAAAGCTCTGTCGGGCCAGGATTCACTGCTCTCCATCGTGCAGATGCCGGCCGGCATTCCGGTCGGCACGCTGGCGATCGGAAAGGCGGGCGCCGCCAACGCCGCCCTTCTCGCCGCTGCGGTCCTGGCGCTCAACGACGACAAGCTCGCTGCCCGGCTCGACGCCTGGCGCGCGGCGCAGACCGCCAAGGTCGCCGCCGAGCCGACGGACACGCCGTGAGCCTGGCGCCCGGATCGACCATTGGCATCATCGGCGGCGGCCAGCTTGGCCGCATGCTGGCGATGGCCGCGGCGCGGCTCGGCTACCGTATCATTGTGCTGGAACCGCAGGCCGACTGCCCGGCCGCGCAGGTCGCCAACCGCCAGATCGTCGCCGCCTATGACGATCCGGCGGCGCTCGCCGATCTGGCCAGCGCCAGCGCGGTCATCACCTATGAATTCGAGAACGTCCCGGTCAGCGCGGCGGAAACGCTGGCTGCAACGGTCCCGGTCTATCCGCCGGCCCGCGCGCTCGAAGTCGCGCAGGATCGCCTCACCGAGAAAAGCTTTCTCAACAGCATCGGCATCCCGACGGCGGAGTTCTGTCCGGTCGACAATGACGACCAGCTGACCGAGGCCTTGAGGAAGTTCGACGGCAGCGGCGTGCTGAAAACCCGTCGCATGGGCTATGATGGCAAGGGCCAGCGCGTCTTTCGCAACATGCAGACCGGCGGCTTTGCCGGGGTCTGCGAGGCGATGGGCAATGTGCCGCTGATCCTGGAATCGCTGGTCGCTTTCGAGCGCGAGATTTCGGTGATCGCCGCGCGTGGGCTGGACGGCTCGGTCGCGGCTTACGATCCGGCCGAGAATGTCCACCGCGAAGGCATCCTGCGGACCTCGACCTTGCCGGCCGCCATCCGCCCGGAAACGGCCGCCGCCGCCAAGGATGCCGCCGCGAAAATCCTTTCCGCGCTCGGCTATGTCGGCGTCATCGGCGTCGAGTTCTTCGTGCTGGCCGACGGCGCGCTTCTGGCCAACGAGCTGGCGCCGCGCGTGCACAATTCCGGCCACTGGACGGAGGCTGCCTGCGTCGTCTCGCAGTTCGAGCAGCATATCCGCGCCGTCGCCGGGCTGCCGCTGGGTTCGCCCGCCAGGCATTTTGACTGCGTGATGGAAAACCTGATCGGCGACGACATGCTGAAAGTGCCGGCGCTGGTGGCTGAGCCCGACCTGATGTTGCATCTCTACGGCAAGGCCGAGTCGCGCCCCGGCCGCAAAATGGGCCATTTTACGCGCCTCATCAGGTCGCGATAACGCCCTATTGCATATCCTGGTTGTCGCCCGCTTCCGAGCCGGCGCAGCTCGGATCGCTCAGCTTGCAGCTGGCGTCGGAGGTGAGCTGCTTTATGCGCTCGTTGGTGAGCTTCGTCAGGCACTGCGAAACCTCCATCGGGTGAATGGAGCCGCCCGCGCTGTCGGCGGTCGAATAGGCGCATTCGGCATCGCGAAAGGCGATCCAGGCGCGTTGCGCCGTCTGCAACAGCTTGTTCGAGGCCTGATCGTTGCTGCCGACGATATTCTTATAGGCTGCGTTGAGCTTGGCGTCGGCCGCCTGGTGGTCGGCATCGGCGCAGATGTTCAGCATCGACTGGCTGTCGTCGTTGCGGTCGCATTCCTGCGCCCGGGCGGCCGGTGCCGTCGCAAGCAAGACCAGACAGGCAGGCAGAAGCAGGCGGCGCATGTGCAATCTCCGGTCGTTCGCGCAGACCGCACCATTCCAGCCGCCTTTGAGTCGCGCAATGCAGCTTCGCCGGGATGGCGAATATTTGATATGCCGCGCCACTTGCGGCATTCGGACACGCGCATGTGGTTGACACGGGCAAGCCTCCTCGTTTATGAGCCACGCAAGTTCAAAAGGGCGCGCTTTTTCCGGGCGCGCCTTTAAAATTCGGCCCGGGACGGGCCCTGACCGAACAGGCAAGACCATGAAGATCAAGAATTCGCTCAAGGCGCTCAAGGCGCGTCACCGCGACAACCGGTTGGTTCGCCGCAAGGGACGCATCTACATCATCAACAAGACCGCTCCGCGCTACAAGGCGCGCCAGGGCTGAGCCTTGCGCGCGGCCTGATGCATGTCGCCCGAAAAGGAAGCGACATGCAAAGAGACCAGGCCGCGCTGATGTCGAATGCCGGTTCGCCGGCGCTCTCACGCTAAAATCACTTTGACGATCCGCCGTCCGGGACTAGATTCCGGCGATGCGGATTCTTTTTGCATTTTTCACCGCCTTTTTGCTTTCCGGCACGGCTTTGCCTGCAGGAGCTGAAGAGGTGCCCGGCGCGCTGCCTCCAGATGCCGCGCCGCTAGCCGCCGCTACGCCGCCGCCGGCCGCTCCGACCAAACAGGGCCGCCTCGACCAGCTCTTCACCGAGTTGAAGCGCGAGCGCAATGAAAAGGCGGCCGAGCGCATAGCCGGCCGCATCTGGAACGAGTGGAACCAGTCGGGCAGCGCCTCGATCGACCTGATGATGCAGTGGGCGCAAAAGGCGACGGAAGACCAGAAATTCGACGTCGCACTCGACTTCCTCGACCAGGTCGTGACCTTGCAGCCTGATTATGCCGAAGGCTGGAACCGCCGGGCCACCGTGCATTTCCTGATGAAGAATTACGGGAAGTCGATGGCCGACATCGACCGCACCCTGCAGCTCGAGCCGCGCCATTTCGGCGCGCTCTCTGGCCTCGCCCAGATCATGGCCGAAACCGGCCACAAGCAGTCCGCGTTGGAAGCCTGGCAAAAGGTGCTGGCGATCTACCCGATGATGCGCAGCGCCCAGAACCAGGTTTCGACGCTCTCGGAAGAGTTGGCCGGCGAGGGTATTTGAACTAGGGCAGTAAGGGAGTAGGGCAGTAAGGCAGTAGGAAACGAGCACACCTACTGCCCTACTGCCCTACTGCCCTACTGCCCTACTGCCCTACTGCCCTACTGCCCTACTGCCCTACTGCCCTACTGCCCTCCCTCCGTATCTCTCCGCATGAACCTCGCCTGCGCCACCCTCCTCTTCCTCGTCGCGCTCCTCTTCGCCCTGGCCGGTGTCACCCGCGCCGGCGTCTGGTCGATCGAGCGCCGCAACCCGCCGGACGGGGCGTTCGCCGAGATCAACGGCGCGCGCATCCATTACGTCCATATCCCGGCGCCGGCCGGCGCCGACCTGCCGCCGGTCGTCTTCATCCATGGCGCCAGCGCCAATCTCAGGGACCAGATGCTGCCGCTGAAGTCCTTGCTCGAGGGCCGCGCCGAGATGCTGTTCTTCGACCGCCCGGGTCTCGGCTCGTCGGAGCGCGGCGACAATGAGACGCTTGCCGCGCAGGCGGACACGATCGCCGCGCTGATGGACCGCATCGGCATCGAAAAGGCAGTCGTCGTCGCCCATTCCTTCGGCGGCGCGATCACAACGGCCTTCGCCCGCCAGCATCCTGAGAAGACCCGTGGCCTCGTTTTCCTTGCACCCGCCACGCATCCCTGGCCGGGCGGCGCGACCGCTTGGTACTACAGGCTCACCGCCACGCCGGTGATCGGCTGGCTGTTTTCCGAAACGCTCGCTTATCCGGCGGGCATGCTGCGGATCGGCGATGCCACCGCTTGCGTCTTCTCGCCCAACAAAGTGCCGCAGGGCTATGTGGACGACGCCTCGATCCCGCTGGTGCTGCGGCCGCCCGCCTTCCGCGCCAACGCCCGCGATGTCGCCCAGCTCTACGACTATGTCCGCGTCGCCGCGCCTGCTTACCGCGAGATCAAGGCGCCGGCCGTCGTCATATCGGGCGATCGCGACAAGGTGGTCTATGCCACGATCCACTCCGTCGGCCTGGAGCGCGACATTCCCGGCGCCGAGCTGGTCTGGGTCCGCAATCTCGGTCACAAGCCGGACTGGATCGCACCCGACCTCGTGGCCGGTGCCATTGCGAAAGTGGCCGGCGCGCCGATCGACCTGCAGGCGATGGCCAAGACCGTGGAAGGCCGGATCGCAGGCGATGCGCAAGGCGCCGGTAGATGTCCTGAGCTCCGAGTGCCTGACGCAGAACTCGCGCCGGGCTGAACTCGAAAGTTCAAGCGCCAAGGGCGTGTTGAGATTCCGGTCAGGCCGAGTCGAAAATGCGGGTTCCGAGAACCGGCCTACGCCGGCCGTAGCCTTAACTGCTACGTCACTCTCCTAAATGCATGCTTCGGCCGGCGAAGGCCGGAAGCGCAGGAAGCCGGCATTTGCAGGCCGGCCTCACCCGAATATCAACACGCCCTAATGCGTCTCCGACCCAACATACGCAATGCGCAGCATATTGGTCGAGCCGGGCGTCCGCAGCGGCACGCCGGCGGTGATGATGACGCGGTCGCCCGGCTTGCCAAAGCCTTCTTCCAGCGCGATGCGGCAGGCACGGTCGACCATGTCGTCGAGGTCGGTCGCGTCCGGCGAGACGACGCAATGCGTGCCCCATAAGAGCGACAGCCGGCGCGCCGTGTTGAGGATCGGCGACAGCGCCACGATCGGCACCTGCGGGCGCTCGCGCGCGGCGCGCAGACCGGTGGTGCCCGACGCGGTGTAGGAGATGATCGCCGACAGTTTCAGCGTCTCGGCGATCTCGCGCGCGGCCAGCGAAATGGCGTCGGCCCCGGTGGCCTCGGGCTCCGAGCGCTGCGCGTTGATGATGCCGGCATAGGTCGGGTCGGTTTCGACCTTGGTGGCGATGCGGTTCATCATGGCGACCGCCTCGACCGGATAGGCGCCGGCCGCGGATTCGGCCGAAAGCATGATCGCGTCCGCGCCTTCGAAGACGGCGATCGAGACGTCGGAAACCTCGGCGCGGGTCGGCACAGGTGCCGTGATCATCGATTCCAGCATCTGCGTGGCGATCACCACCGGCTTGCCGGCACGGCGCGCCGCGCGGGTGATCTGCTTCTGGATGCCCGGCACGGCTTCGAGCGGCATCTCGACGCCGAGATCGCCGCGGGCGACCATCAGCGCGTCGGAGAGCTCGATGATCTCGGCAAGCCGCGCCACCGCCTGCGGCTTCTCGATCTTGGCCATGATCAGCGCGCGGCCGCGCGCGATCTTGCGGGCCTCGGCCAGGTCCTCCGGCCGCTGCACGAAGGACAGCGCCACCCAATCGACGCCGGCGGCGAGCACCGCGTCGAGATCGGCCCGGTCCTTCTCGGTCAGCGCGCCGACCGGCAGGTCGGTATCGGGCAGGCTGACGCCCTTCTTGTCGGAAATGCCCGAGCCGGCGACGACCGTGCAGGTGATCGACTTGCCGTCGCTCTTCTGCGCCTTCAGCTCCAGCTTGCCGTCGTCGATCAAAAGTCGGTGACCGGCCTCGACCGAGCTCAGGATTTCGGGGTGCGGCAGATACACCCGCTTCGACGTGCCGGCTTCGGGATTGTCGTCGAGTGTAAAAGTCTGGCCGACAGTCAGCGCTTCCTTGACGTTGGCGAATTTGCCGACCCTGAGCTTCGGCCCCTGCAAATCGGCGAGGATGCCGATCGGCCGGCCGACGGCCGCCTCGACCGCACGGATACGCCCGACCAGCGTGCGCATCAGCTCGTGGTCGGTATGGCTCATATTGATGCGGAAGACATCGGCGCCCGCTTCGAAAAGCTTCTTCAGCATCTCCTCGGAGGAGGAAGCCGGACCGATGGTGGCGAGGATCTTGACCTTGCGGTTACGTCTCATTGACTGTTTGTTCCCGGAGCGGGGGCCGCTGCTGGCGCGCCTCCCGTTGCGGGCTCGTCGGTCAGCTGGACCATCCAGCTGGCCTGCTCGCCCGTGTCATATTCCTGAAAACCGGCGCGCTGGAAGCCCCGGGCGACGCAATCATTCACGCCGGCGATCTTGAACTCTTTTTCGGCCACGCACATGTTGATCGGGCCGTCCCAGCGCCCGCCACGTTCGGCGTCTTCTGCATAAAGATAGTAAAACCTTGATGACAGCGGACCCTCGATCAGCGTCTTGCAGGTCGATCCCTCGATGTGCCACCAGCCTTCGGTGATCCAGCCGGCCTTGGCGCGATAGCCGATGCCGACGCCCACCAGATTTTGCGTCGCGTTGCAAACGCGGAAGTCGGCCCGGGCCGGCGAGGTCGCGGCTATGGCGAAAAATCCCGCGCCGATGATCAGCAACGGCACGGCCAGGCGCATGCGCAACCGGCCGGCAAAACCCATCGCAGATCCCCTTGCGAACCACATTTGCATCTCTCGAAGCCCCTTTTCAGCAAACTCCGGTCGCATGTCAACGCGCCGTTCTGTTGAATTCCAATCGATTTAGAATGGCCCGTCGCGCGAATTCTCCCGCGGCCGGGGATTTTTTGCGGAAACCTTGGCCAAACAACGGCATTGCGCCGGCGTCCTCTTCGTGGAATGACGATACCACAGCCGCCATCCCCTTTTCAGCCGATGACCCGATCCACAGTTTTCACGCCGTTCGACATTGTCGAGGGCGACCGCAAGAAAGGCGTCGTGCTGCTGGCCGACCATGCCCGCCGCGATCTGCCGGAGGAGTATGGCAGTCTCGGTTTGCCGGCGTCCGAATTCGATCGTCACATCGCCTATGACATCGGCGTCGAGACGGTGACGCGCGAACTTGCAGCAGCGCTCGACGCGCCCGCCGTGCTGGCCGGGTTCTCGCGGCTGTTGATCGACCCCAACCGGGGCGAGGACGACCCGACCATGATCCGTCAGCTCTATGACGGCACCGTGGTGCCGGGAAATTATCCGATTGCCCGGGAGGAACGCGAGCGGCGGCTCGGCCGCTTCTACCGACCCTATCACGACGCCGTCGGCGCGATGATCGCCTCCGTGGCGCACGCCTCGGGCAAGGCGCCGTTCATCTTCTCCGTGCATTCCTTCACGCCGGCGATGCAGGGTTTTGTGCGCCCCTGGCATGTCGGCGTGCTGTGGGACCGCGACGACCGCGTAGCGCGGCCGCTGATCGACATGTTGGCGCAGGACAAGTCCCTCGTCGTCGGCGACAACGAACCCTATGACGGCGCGCTGCGCGGCGACACCATGTTCCGCCACGCCATCGTCAACGGCTACGCCCATGCGCTGATCGAGATCCGTCAGGACCTGATCGCCGAACGCGCCGGCGCCCTGGCCTGGGCCGAACGCCTGGCGCCGATCGTTGACGCCATCGACCGGCGCCCCGATATACATCAGGTGAAAATGTTCGGTTCGCGCACCGGACCCGTGTGACGAGACCGACAGCCGGGAGTTCCCCAATGACCGAACTCAGCGACGACCAGAAACGCGATTTCGAGGCAGCCGCTTTCCGCCGGCTGGTGGCGCATCTGCGCGAACGCGGCGACGTCCAGAACATCGACCTGATGAACCTCGCCGGCTTCTGCCGCAACTGCCTGTCCAACTGGTATCGCGAAGCCGCCGACGCCGACGGCGTGACGCTGTCGAAGGACGAGTCGCGCCAGATCATCTACGGCATGCCCTATGCCGAATGGCAGGCGCTCAACCAGACCGAGGCGTCGGAAACCAAGAAAGCCGAGTTCGAAGCAAAGCGGCCGAAGGATCATTGATAGGACAAGCGCCTGCGCGACTTCGTCATTCCAGGGCGGAGCAAGGAGCGAAGCGACGCGCGCAGACCCTGGAATCCATGCCGTTACGCCTGCCGAAGAATGCCGCGGCCCAGAATGACCATGACGGTGCAACGGTCAGAGAACATTCTGCACCGCAGCGGCGCTCTCGGGTAACGGAATGGATCCTCGGGTCTGCGCGCGTCGCTTCGCTCCTTGCTCCGCCCGTGGATGACGAAAGGAGAGGCGCTTTTGCCAAACCTACAAAGCGGCAGCCTGCCACGAACAACGTCGCGCCCTCGGTCGCGCTTCTTGGTCCAAGCACTTCCACAATGCGGTTCTTGACTACAAATTGAATCGATCTAATTTGCCGCGCGAATCCTTTGCATGGCGGATTTCAGACCATGAGCGTGAAAACCACGATGCAGGCCGCGACGCGCGGCCGCTGGGCCGTCGCCGGCATTTTCCTCGCCAATGGTTTCTTGACCGGCAGCTGGGCGCCGCAGATCCCGGTTTTTCTCACCCGGCTCGACATCACCCGATTCACCCTCGGCCTGCTGATCCTCCTGTTCGGCGTCGGCGCTGTGATTTCCATGACTTGGTGCGGGCATCTGATCTCCCGGCATGGCTCGCGCAGCGTGACGCGCTGGTCCGGCGTTTGCGGCAGCTTCGGCCTGCTGATCGTGGCGCTCGCGCCCAACGTTCCCCTGGCGGCCATCGCCATGCTCATCTTCGGCGGGTCGATCGGTGGCATGGATGTCGCGATGAACTCGAATGCCGTCGTGGTCGAAAGAAGGCTTTCGCGGGCGATCATGTCATCGTCGCATGGCTTCTGGAGCCTCGGCGGCTTCGCCGGCGGCGCGCTCGGCGGGTACTCGATCCAGAACTACGGTTATCTTCCCCATGCCGTCGCGGTGACGGTGATCGCCTTTGCCGTGATCGCCTTTGCCATTCGCTACCTCATCGCCGAGGACCGGCCGCAGGCGGTCGAGCACCGGAAATTCACGCTGCCACGGCACACGGCCGTCTATCTGGTCGGGCTGATGGCGCTTCTCACCATGATTTCTGAGGGCGCGGTGCTCGACTGGGCGGCACTCTTCCTGCATCAGGAGCTGGGCGCCGATCTCGCGGTCGCCGGCCTCGCCTATGCCGCCTTCTCCGGCGTCATGGCGCTGATGCGTTTCCTGGGCGACGGCGTGCGCAACCGCTTCGGCGCCGTGGCGACGCTGCGCGGCTCGGCGCTGGTCGCCGCCGCAGGCATGCTGGTCGCCGGGCTTTCGCCCTCGCCTTACCTTGCCATCGCCGCCTTTGCCTTCTGCGGCTTCGGCATCGCCAATATGGTGCCGATCATCTTTTCGGCCGGCGGCAACCAGGAAGGCATGTCGTCGGGCACCGGCATGAGCGTCGTCACCACCATGGGCTATTCCGGCATATTGGTGGCCCCGTCGGCGATCGGCTTCGTCGCCGAGCATTCGAGCTTCGGCCCGATCTTCGTGGCGCTGTCCGCACTGCTGGTCATCGTGCTCTTGATGGCCGGCCTCGCTCACCGGGCCGAATTCGCCCCCGAGCCGGATGATTTCGGGTCGGATCGACCTGAAATCATCCGGCTCTAAGATCAGCAGCATGATGTCGTCCGAAAACCGCTTCACACTTTTCGGCATCATGCTCTAGCCGGCGCCGGCGGAGTAGCTTTTCAGCTCCTCCTGCAGGAAGTCTGCCACGCGGCGGATGCGCATGCTGGTGCGCACGTCGCGATGCATGGCGAGCCAGACCGGCAGAACCGGCGGGGGCAAATCGGGCAACAGCTTTTTCAGGTTCGGATCGGCATGCCCTGGTGGGTGCTGCGCGCAGGCAGCCCGTTCGTGGCCATGTGGCGCAAGATCGTCTCGATATCCTATCTGCAACCGGCTGGTCTCGACGCGGCTGGAGCGGGTCACCGGCGAAATCACACGCCGCTCGACCAAGCGGTGAAGGAGGCTGCAGGACATCGGCATCGCCGTGGGCCGTGGCGCCTCGCCGCCTGATCAAGACAGATCAGAAATGAACCGGCCGGGCTCAAGCCCGGCCGTAACTCGTTTGGATCAGATCCTGCCCATCAACAAGAGGATCAGCAGCACCACCAGGATAACGCCGACAATGCCGGACGGGCCGTAGCCCCAGGATCGCGAATGCGGCCATGCCGGCACGGCGCCGATCAAAATCAGGATCAGGATTATTACGAGAATTGTACCGATCGTCATGAAAAACCCTCGCCGTCTGGTTGAACTACGAGAAAATAATGCAAAAAGCCGCCCGGGAGTTCCCTGGCGGCTTTTGCATTGGGCTCCGAAACGGCTCTATTCCGCGGCCTTCGGGAAGGCGACTTCCGGCTCGGCGCCGGTCTCCTTGGCTGGTTCGTCGGTCGCGATCTTGCCTTTGCCGCGCCGGAACAGGCGACTGAACCAGCCGCGCCGCTGGCCGGGTTTCACCTTGGCACGGGTGAACACCATCAGCATGGACGGCGTCACCACCAGCGTCAGCAGGGTGGCGAAGGACAAGCCGAAGACGATCGCCGAGGACAGCGAAATCCACCATTGCGTCGACGGCGCGTTGATCGTCGTCTCGTGATGGAAGATTTCGAGACCGAGGCCGAAGGCGATCGGCAGCACGCCGAGGATGGCCGACACCGCGGTCAGCACCACCGGACGGGCGCGCTCGCGGCAGGTCTGCAGCACCGCGTCCATCTTGTCCCAGCCTTCCTCGCGCAACCGGTCGTAGGTGTCGATGAGCACGATGTTGTTGTTCACCACCACGCCGGCAAGCGCGATGACACCGATGCCCGACATGACGATGCCGAAGGCCTCACCCGTCAACAGCAATCCGAGGAACACGCCGATCGTCGCCATGACCACGCAGGACAGGACGAGCCACACGCTGGTGAACTTGTTGAACTGCGCAAGCAGCACCAGGAAGATCAGGAAGATCGCGGCGCCAAAGGCCTTGCCGAGGAAGGCGCTGGCTTCCGCGCTGTCCTCGTTGGAGCCGGCGAGCTTCCAGCGGATACCGCTGCCGAGATCCATATCGGCGACCGCCTTGGTGACTTCCGCCTGCACGGCCGCCACCTGCGCGCCGGCGCTGACATTGGCCTGGACGACCACGGTGCGCGCGCCGTCGATGCGGTTCAGGATGCCGACCGTGGGCTCCGGCTTGCGCACGACGAAGTTCGAGATCGGCACCGACCCTTGCGAGGTCTGCACGCGCAACTCGTCGAGCGTCGAGAGCGTGCGGCGGTCTTCCGGCAACCGCAGCCGGATGTCGACCGCGTCGTCGGCGCCGGCCGGCCGGTACTCGCTGAGCTTCAGGCCGTTGGTCACCAGTTGCACCACCGTGCCGACCGAAGTCGGGCTGATGCCGTATTGCGCCGCCTTGGCGCGGTCGACCTCGATCGCCCAGTCGACGCCGGGCGGCGGCAGGCCGTCCGAAATGTCGATGACATTGGGGATCTTGGCGACGCGCGCCGCGACCGCTCGCGCCTTGTCGTCGAGCCCGGCCGGATCGGCGGCGGACAGCCGGATCTGGATCGGCTTGCCGGTCGGCGGGCCGGCTTCCGGCACGCGCACCTCGACATCGACACCGGGAATGCCGGCCATCACGCCGCGCAGATCGTCGAGGATCTGGTTGGCGGACTTGCGCTCGCGCCAGTCGACGAACTCGTACTGGATAACGCCGACCACGTCTTCGGGGATGTCCTGGCCTCCGCCCTGCGTCTTGCCGACGCGCGTGTAGACCGACTTCACGCCGGGCCAGCCGAGCAGGCGGTTTTCCGCCGTCTTGGTCGCCGCGTCCATTTCGGCCAGCGAAAGATTGCCGCGGGCATGAACATAGAGCAGGCCGTAATCCGGCTCGACGCTGGGGAAGAATTCGACGCCCGCGCCATATTTCGAATAGGCCAAGCCGACGCCGACCAGAAGCCCGACGGTGAGCAGGATCACCGTGATCGGGAAGCGCACCGCCTGCTTGACCACGGCCATGTACCAGCCGTCACGGTTGTCTTCCTCGTGATGCTCCGGCGCCTTGGCGAAGATCGCGCCCAAAGTCGGCGCGAAGACCAGCGCATAGAGCATCGAGGCCGACAGCGTCACGATGAGCGTGATCGGCATGTACTTCATGAAGTCGCCGATGATGCCGGGCCAGAAGAGCAGCGGCGAGAAGGCGGCGATGCGCGTCATCGTCGCCGCGATGACCGGGCCGGCCATGCGCTTGGCGGCGAGCGCGAAGGCGTCGGCCTTCGGCATGCCTTCGCTCATGCGCCGTTCCGCGAATTCGGTGACGATGATGGCGTCGTCCACCAGCATGCCGACGGCCAGGATGAGGCTGAACAGCACGATCATGTTGATCGTGTAGCCCATCATGGCGAGCAGCAGGATGCCCATCAGGAACGATGATGGGATGGCAAGGCCGATGAGCAGCGAGGCCCGTCCCGACAGCGCGTAGAGGATGACGATGAACACCAGGATAACGGCGATCATCACATGGTTCTGCAGATCGCCGAGCAGCTGGTTGACGAAGACCGACTTATCCTGCGTGTAGGTGACGTGCATGCCCTCGGGCATCGTCTTGATGAAATTGTCCGACACTTCCCTGACATGGGTCAGCGTGTCGATCAGATTGGCACCGATGCGCTTCTTCACTTCGATCGCGATGGCCGGCCTGCCGTCGAGGCGCGTCACTGTCTCGGCGTCCTTGAAGGTCGAGCGTATGGTTGCGATGTCCTTGGCCTGGACCACGGCATTCGGCGTGGCGACCACCGGCAGGTTGGCGACATCCTCGGGCTTCTCGATCAGCGACGGCACCTTGACCGCGTATTTGCCTTCCGAGCCTTCGAGATTGCCGGCCGCCACGAGACTGTTGGAGGAAGCGACGCCCTGGATCACCTGGTCGAGCTGCAGCCCGTAGGAGGAAAGCTTCACCGGGTCGACGACCACCTCGACAAGGTCGTCGCGCGCGCCCTGCAGCGAGCCTTCGAGCACGCCGGGAACTTCCTCGATACGGTCGCGCAGCTCGCGCGCGGCCGACGTCAGCACGCGCTCCGGCACGTCGCCGGAAAGCGTGACGACGAGAACCGGGAATTCCGAGACATTGACCTCGTTGACCGTCGGCTCCTCGGCGGCCTGCGGCAGGTCGGCCTTGGCGTCCTGCACCTTGCTGCGCGTATCCTGCAGCGCCGTCGCGAGATCCGTCTGCGGCTGGAATTCGACCAGCACATAGCCGCCGCCCTGGAAGGCGGCCGAACGCATCTCCTTGAGCCCCTTGAGGCTCTTGAGCCGGCTTTCCATCGGCCTCAGCAGCAGGCGCTCGGAATCCTCCGGCGAAATGCCCTGATAGATCAGGCTGACATACATCATCGGAATCGGAACGTCGGGCTCCGCTTCCTTGGGCGTCGACTGATAGGCGACCCAGCCCGCGACGACCAGGAACAGCAGCGCCGAAATCGTGAGGCGGGCATTGTTGATGGCGAGTCTGACGATATCCATGACTTCGGCCTGTAATGCTTCGGGGGCTGCGGACTGCCATCGCCGGATTGGTCCGGCGACAGACGCGTCCTGCTTTACTGCGTGCCGGCGGTGGCTTCGCCGATCAGCTTGTTGATGGTCGCCTGGTCGGCCTCGACGGGCTTCACCAGGTCGCCTTCCTTCACCAGCTCCTGGCCGGCGACGATGATGCGCGCATCTTCCGGAATGCCGCCCAGCACCAGGCCGTGCGGCGTGTCGTCGACCAGGTCGATCGGGAAGAACGCCACCTTGTCGTCCTTGCCGACGGCGCGGATGCCGAGGTCGCCTTTGTCGCCCAGCGTCACCACCGAGCGCGGCAGCATGGCCGCATTGGTCGGCTCGGCGCTGAGCGTGATCTCGGCCGTCATGCCGGCGGGAATGGAGCCGTCGGCATTGGGGATCGCCACCTCGACGCAGAAGGTGCGGGTCTGCGCCGAGGCATCGCGGCTGATATAGCGAACCGTGCCGGTGACCTTCTGGTCGTTGACCAGGCGCACATCGGCCTGGTTGCCGATCTTGACGTAGCGCAGGTCGCGCTCACTGATCTCGCCGCGGGCGATCACCGGATCGAGCTTCAGGACCGTCGCCACCTCGCCGCCCTGCATGACCGAGCTGCCGAGCTCGACCGGGATGCGGTCAATGACACCGTCGAACGGCGCCTTGACCTCGTTGCGGTCGAGTTCGGCCTGCGCGGTGTCGAGCTGCGATTGCGCCTGCGTCAGGTTGGAGCGGGCGGTGTCGAGTTGCAGCTTCGGCAGGTTGCCGGTCTTGGCCAGGCGCTCGGCGGCGTCGAGCTCCGCCTTGCGCTGCACCAAGAGCTGCCTGGCGTTCTCGACATTGGAGATCTTCTCCTCGGCCGCGAGCATCAGCACGAGATCGCCGGTCTTGACGCGGTCGCCCTGCTTGACCGGCAGCTTTTCGATGACGCCGGCGACACGCGTCGCGAGCACGGCGCGCTTGTCGGCTTCGGTCAGGCCGGAGATGCGGATCGCTCGCGCATAGGTCTTGCGCGGCGGCGTGACCACCGCGACGGTGCGAGGCGCAGCCTTCGGCTCGGCCTTGTTCGGCTTGGCGGCCTCCGGCTTGCCGGCGTCAGCCTGTTTGTCGGTGGTAAGCGACTTGTCGGTGGTGACCGACTTGTCGGCAGCGCTGCCGACGGACGAAAACTCGCCCGTTCCCATCCAGGCCGCGAAACCGATGAGCACGGCAATGGCTGCAAGCTTGTGAAACCTGATTTTCGGCATCGTCGTTTTTCCGTTGCAGGACCTGGCGAGGTCGGCGCTTTCAAACCCAGGCGCGGCCGATATGGGTGTGCGCGGGGCCTAGTTCAATTTGCCGTGATCGGCAGACGCGCGCTTCTACCTCAAAGTTGCGGCGCAATATAGTCGGAAAAGTTGCAGGAACATTGCGGTGTGCAATCCTGTGCCTCGACAAAGACGGGCTTTTCTGCAAGCCGGCTGGCGCATTTGCGGGCGCGCCGACAGGTTTCCCCAAGGTTACTGGCAGCAGCCGTCAGCATGATGCGAGAAATCTTCCATAAGCGGCGGCAACCACCCGCTTGGAGGCAGTCACGCCGCGCCATGCTCGGGTTGAAGCTGTCAAGTGATGAAGTTGAGCAGCCGGAAGATCCGCTCAAATGTCCTGCCATAGGGCGGGCGCAGCAAGCCGCCTGCGCTGAGCTTCGACTGGATGAAGATCGGCTTTTCCTTACTGAAGGTGCGGAACCCCCATTCGCCGTGATAGGCGCCGGTGCCGCTCTCGCCGACGCCGCCGAAGGGCTGTCGCTCCTGCACCAGATGCAGCATGCAGTCGTTGATCGTGACGCCGCCAGCCACCGTTTCGCGCATCACCCTTTGGCGGTTGGCGCTGTCACTGCCGAACCAGTAGAGCGCCAGCGGCCGCTCGCCCCGGTTGACATGCTCTATGGCCTCGTCGACCGCGCCATATTCGACGATCGGCAGGATCGGCCCGAAAATCTCCTCGCGCATCAGCCGCAGAGTCTCGCCGGCGTTGCGCACCAGCACCGGCGCCATCTTGCGGTCGCTGACGCCGAGCTTCTCGTTGGCCGGGTTGACCTCGATGATGTCTGCGCCGCTGTCGCGCGCCTCCGCGACCATGTCGCTCAGCCGCCGGTGATGCCGCTCGCTGACGATCGCCGTGTAGTCGGGATTGTTGCCAAGGCGCGGATAGAGCTTGGCCATTGCGACCGCGACCTTCGCCGCGATCGCCGCGCCCTTCCCTCGCGGAACCATCAGATAGTCCGGCGCGATGCAGGTCTGGCCGGCATTGAGCAGCTTGCCATAGGCGACGCTGGCAACCGCCGCGGGGAGGTCGCAGGACGGATCGAAGATCGCCGGCGACTTGCCGCCGAGCTCGAGCGTCACCGGCGTCAGATTGGCAGCGGCGGCCAGGGCCACCTGGCGGCCGACGGCGGTCGAGCCGGTGAACAGGAGATGGTCGAAAGGCAGCGACACGAATGCCTTGCCGACCTCCGCGTCCCCGATCATCACGCTGACCTCGTCGGCGGCGAAATATTTTTCGACCAGACTGGCGAGCAGGTCCGAAAATTTCGGCGTCAGTTCCGACGGCTTGATCATAACCCGGTTGCCGGCAGCGAGGGCCGCGGTCGCCGGCGCGACGGCAAGCTGGAACGGGTAATTCCAGGGCGAGACGATGCCGACGACGCCGAGCGGCTGCGGCAAGAGGCGGTTGCGTCCAGGCAGGAAGGGCAGGCTGGTGGCGACGCGGCGCTCGCGCATCCAGGCGCTAAGATGCGACAGCGCGTGCCTGATGCCGGCGCGCACGACGAACAATTCGGCAAGCCGCGTTTCCCCAGCCGAGCGGGCGGAGAAATCGCTGTCGATCGCCGCGCAGATCTCGGCCTCGTGCTTTTCGGTGAGCGCCAGCAGGCGCTTCAGCCGGTCCTTGCGCACGTCCAGCGTCGGGAACGGCTCCTTCTCGAAGGCCCTGCACTGCGCTTCAAACCTGACCCCGAGAGCGTTCTGTCTGGTCTGCAGCACCGCGACCTCCCCTTTACGTTCAGGTAAGCTACATCGCCCCGACAACCGAATCCAGCATTGCCCCGGTTCCGCTGGGGAATGATGAGGCAATCGCCCCATCCAAGCGCCTCAAATATGCCGCTTGGCACCTGTCAACCACATAGGAACGCCGTTGGTCCGCAATCAGCCCTTTTCGCTGTTCATGCATTCATTGGGCGTGCGTAAACGGTCTTTGACGATGGTGCGGCTCGTGACAAAAACCGCAAGATCGGTCGAGCGCCTCATGTCCGCGCGGCTTAGCTGGTGCTGCCACGGAGAATAAAATGATGAAGGCGGCGGTTCATAACCACCATGCCAGGATGCAGCGGGTGCTGGATCACATAGACCGGAATCTGGACGACGATTTGGACCTGGACGCGCTGAGCGGAGTCGCAGCCTATTCGAAATATCATTTCCACCGGCAGTTCACGGCGACCTTCGGACTGTCAGTGCATCGTTACATCCAGCTCGCCCGCATGAAGCGCGCTTCATCCCGGCTGGGCTATGTGGACGCCGAAAGCGTCACGGATATAGCGATGGATGCCGGCTACGACGCACCGGATGCCTTCGCCCGCGCCTTTCGTCAACGGTGCGGGCAATCGCCTTCGTCGTTCCGGAAATCTCCCGACTGGGGGTCGTGGCTGATGGCCTTCGGGCCTCTCGACAACGCCAGGAGAAAGCTCATGCAGATAATCTTTACATCGGAAGACGTGACGATCAGGGACGTGCCTCCCACCCCGGTGGCGATCATGGAACATCGCGGCGATCGGGCGACGCTCGGCGACACGATCCAGCGGTTCATCGCCTGGCGCAAGGCAGCCGGCCTGTGGCCCGAGACAAACCCGACCTTCAACATCTTCCGGTCCGAGAGATGTCCCGCTGTCGCAGCCGACTACAGCATGGACATCTGCGTCGGCACCGACCAGCCGATCGACGCTGGCGACAAGCAGATGAAGGCCGGCGTGATTCCCGGCGGACGCTGCGCCGTGCTGCGCTACCCCGGCAACACCAACAATCTGGAGCCGGCAGCACTCTACCTTTATCGCGAATGGCTCCCGGCCAGCGGCGAGGAAGCACGCGATTTTCCGATCTATTGCCAGCGACGGCTGTCCTTCCGGAGCTCTCGGTGCCCGAGATCGTCGTCGAGCTCTTTCTGCCACTGAAATAGCACCGCCTCTGACAGCGGCCTGTCCCCTGCGATCGCAAGGAACGGACCGGCCGCTGTCCACCCTGTCTCGGCCTCGCAGGTTCAAGACCTTGCAATCAGGCGCGGCGGCGCGCGGATTCCGGCTTGAGGCGCGCTGCCAGGAATTCCTTGACGCGGCGCCCCGGCGCCGGGCCGCGCAGCGGCTTGAAGCCGTCGTCGAGCTCGCCTGAAAGATCGAGCGTGGCATGCTGGCCGACGGCGTCGTAATTCTCTTCCAGCCAGTCGCTGGCCGCGCTGCGGCCGAGGTCGCGCAGATAAGCGATGAAAGCCCATTCGGCATTGATCTTGGACGACGCGGAGAGGTCCTTGAAAGCCTCGTCGGCATCGATGCGGTGCATGCGGATATCGCGATATTCGCCATGCGGCAGGCGTCCGGCCGCGATCAGTTCCTTGACGAAGGCGATCGAGCGGAATTCACGCAGCAGTCCGGCGTTGAAGGTGATCTCGTCGATGCGGTTCTGGATTTCGTTGGCGCTTTTCGGCGTGCCTTCGCGCACGACCGGATTGATCTGCACCATGAGCACGTCCTCTGTCGCCGCCGTCTTGAAGAACGGATAGAGCGCCGGATTGCCGCCATAGCCGCCATCCCAATAGGGCACGCCCTTGATCTCGACGGCGCGGAACAATTGCGGCAGGCAGGCCGAGGCCATCACCGTGTCGAGGTCGATCTCGCCGTCGGAGAAGACGCGCAACTGTCCGGTTTCGACATTGGTCGCCGAAATGAACAGCTCCATCGACTTGCAGGCGTGCACATTGCCGAAGTCGATCTCCTTGGCCACCACATCGCGCAGCGGGTTGAGGCCGAGCGGATTGGCGACATAGGGCGAAAACACCCGCGACATCGTGTCGAAGAAGAAATAGCCGGGCGTATTCTCGATCGACCAGTTGCCCCAGACCACGTCCCACGGCATGCGCTGCACCGGACTGAAACGCCCCTTCGAGGCCACCGCGCGCCAGAAATCGTCGAGCTTCTTGCGCGCGCCTTCCACACCGCCCCGGACATATCCGTCGGCCAGCGCCACCGCGTTCATGGCGCCCGCGCTGGTGCCGGACACCGCCGCGATCTCCAACCGCCCATCCTCCAGCAGCCGGTCGAGCACGCCCCAGGAAAAGGCGCCATGCGAGCCGCCGCCCTGCAGCGCGATGTTGATCTTCTTCTTTTCCTCCGCCTTGCCGTTCTTCGCCATGGCGTTCCTTGTCTCGATGCGCCGGCCTACCGCTGCCTCATTTTGCACGGAGACGGCGCAGTCAGCCTATGTTGCAGTGCAGCATATAGGGGCGGACCAAGGCAAGAACACGAACACACAAGCGTGATCGGATGAAATTTCGGAGAGATCTTTCCTCGCCCTACGAAGTGGGACCGCTTTGCGGGGGCGAAGAACTGCTTCTCAGGCCACGAGATCGGGCACCGGCCCGACATAGCGCGACTGCGGCCGGATGAGCCGTCCGGTCGCCTGCTGCTCGCGGGCGTGCGCGATCCAGCCGGCAACGCGGCCGGCGGCAAAGACGTTGGAGAACGCCTCTTTCGGGAAGCCGACCGCTTCCAGGAGAAGCGCGGTATAGAACTCGACATTGGTCTGGATCGAGCGCTGCGGCTTGGCGATCCTCAGCACCTCAAGCGCCGCCTGCTCCACAGTCTCCGCGAGGGCCAGGCGGCTGCCGGTTTCGCTGCGTGAGCCGAGTTGCCGCACCACCGTCTTCAGCGCGTCGGCGCGCGGGTCGCGCACGCGGTAGACGCGATGGCCGAAACCCATGATGCGCTCGCCATGCGCGATCTCTTTACGCAGCCAGGCCGTGGCGTCGCCGCTGGCCTCGATGGCGTCCAGCATCTCGATCACCGGCCCGGGCGCACCGCCATGCAGCGGCCCTTTCAGTGCGCCGAGCCCGGCCAGGATCGCCGAGGTCAGCCCGGCCTGGGTCGACGCCACTACGCGCGTCGCGAAGGTTGAGGCGTTGAGCCCGTGGTCGCAGACCGTCACCAGATAGCTGTCGAGCGCCTTGGCAAGCGCCGGCGAAGCGGTACCGGAGAGCATCCGTAGCATATCGCCCGCATGATCGGCTTTTTCGTCGGGGACGACCGGCGTCTCGCCCCGGCCAAGCTGCAGCAGCGCCGGCGTCAGCACCGCCGGCGCCGCGATCAGCCTGAGCGCATCGGCAAGACTATCGCCATCCGGCAGGACGGCCATGCCGGCCCTCATGCCGCTGTAGATGTCGAGCGGCGCAAGCTGGGCAAGCATCGGCTGCACGCGATCAAATACTTCAACCCGCGCCTTGCCGATCGCCTTCTCCAGTTCGGCATCGCTCGGAAGGTCGTCGAAGAAGCCGTCGAACAGCAGCCGCACCACCTGCGCGTAGCGCCGGCGGCCGGCGAGTTCCATCAGCGAATGGCCGCGGATGGTGAGGTGCCCGCCCACACCATCGACATCGGAAAGCACTGTCTCTGCCGCCACAACATCGTCGAGCCCATTTGCCATGATCGTCTCCTTGATCTTTTGTGCATGACAATTAATGCTGTGCAATCAATGCATCAATCTTGATCAAGATAATCAATGTAAGGCGGGCAAATGACGGAATGGCTGACGCGGGATGAGGCGCTTGAGCGGCTCAACGTCCGTCCACAGACGCTTTATGCCTATGTCAGCCGCGGCCGCATCGGCATGAAGCCGGACGACGCAGACCCGCGCCGCAGCCAGTACCGCGCCGACGACATCGCCGCGCTCGCCACGCGCCGCGACCGCGGAAGGAGCCCCCAGGCGATCGCCGAAAGCGCCATCGCCTGGGGCGAGCCGGCGATTCCCACGTCAATCTCCACGGTGCTGCATGGCCGTCTCATCTATCGCGGCAAGGATGCGGTGGAGCTTTCGGCGACGGCGACACTCGAGGAGACCGCCGGACTGCTGTGGGCCTCCGACCGTCCGGTATCGTTCGCCTCGCTGACCTCTTCGGCCGCCCGGCAAAGCGGCACGCCGACCGCCTTCGCCAGGCTCTCGGCGCTCGCCGCCGGAGGCTGGTCCTCGCTCGGACGCAGGCCGGCCATGCTGCAGCAGGACGGCGCCGCCGCGACCAGCGCGCTGGCAACCGCGCTCGGCGCGGCGCCGGGTTCCGAACCCGTGCATATCAGGCTGGCGCAGGGCTGGTCGGTGGAAGCCGCCGGCGCCGATCTCATCCGCAAGGCGCTGGTGCTTTTGGCCGATCACGAGCTCAACGCCTCGACCTTCGCCGCCCGCGTCGCGGCCTCCACCGGCGCGCCGGTCGCCGCCTGCCTGCTCGCAGGCCTTGCGACGCTGGCCGGCCCGCGCCATGGCGGCGCCGGCGCGGCGGCGATCACGCTTGTCGAGGATGCCGAGCGGCTGGGTCCGGACGAGGCGATTGCCCGCTGGCTCGCCCATGACCGGCCGCTGCCAAGCTTCGGCCACCCGCTCTATCCGGAAGGCGATCCGCGCGCCCAAGCACTGCTGCCCGACCTGGAGATCGATGACGGGATCGTACATCTTCGCGACGCCGTGCTCGCCGCGACCGGGCTGCATCCGAACATCGATTTTGCGCTGGCCGCGATGACGCGCAGCCTCAGCCTGCCGGCCGATGCACCGTTCCGCCTGTTCGCGCTTGGCCGCAGCGTCGGCTGGACGGCGCATGCCGTCGAACAGGTGACCAGCAACAGGCCGATCAGGCCGCGCGCCTGTTACGACGGGCCGGTCGGGAATAGAGGCAGACCGATAACAAACATTTAGCGCCTCGCCGTCGGGGTGAAGCGCTTGGCGCTTCGCCTTTAGGTGAAACGCGATAGGGTGTGTCGAGATTCAGGTCAGGCCGAGTCGAGAACGATGGCTTCCGAGAACCGGAGCGGAGCGTACTTGAAGTACGTGAGCACCGGAAGCGCAGGAAGCCGCCGTTCGCAGGCCGGCCTCACCTGAATATCGGCACACCCGTCAGGACATCGTGTCCAGCTTGCGCTGCATCGCCGCAATCTGCGCCTTCAATTCCTGCAGATCGTCGGATTTCTCTTCCTTCTTCGGCGGCTCGGCCCGGGCCGCGGAATTGCCGCCGGCGGGCGGGAACGGCGTGAACATACGCATGGCGTTCTGGAACATCTCGACATTGCGGCGCGTCTGTTCCTCGAGCGCCTTGATCGGCGTCTTCATCATGTCGATCGGTGTCTTGCCGAAGGCGCCTTTGAGCTGCTCGCGGAACCGCTCCTGCTCCTTGGAGAAGGCGATCATCGACTGTTCGAGGAAGCTCGGCACGATCATCTGCATCTGATCGCCATAGAAGGAGATGAGCTGGCGCAGGAACGGGATCGGCAGCATGTTCTGCCCGTCCTTGTTCTCCAGCTCGAAGATGATCTGCGTCAGCACCGGATGGGTGATGTCGTCACCTGTCTTTGCGTCCTGGACCGTGAACTCCTCGCCCTTCTTGACCATCTCAGCCAAGTCCTCGAGCGTCACATAGGTGCTCGTGCCGGTATTGTAGAGCCGGCGATTGGCATATTTCTTGATGACGATCGGGTCGTCTTTTGCGGCCATCCGTATCCTCCCCAGGACACCGGCACCTTTAGGAGTAAGCGGCCGGTAACGATTGCGCCCTTTATCGAGGATACGCGCAAAAGCGTCACAATTCCAAGCGGTTTGTGCACTGCGGCATCATTTAATGCTGCATGGCCATGACAAAATCCGCCGCGCGGTCAACGGCATGTTACCGCAACCGGCGCGGACGCTGCTTGCCGCGCATGGCGGCCATGCCCATTTCCGGTTTGACTCGGCTGCTTGAACCGGCAAGAAAGTCTCCAAGGATAGCCTAAAACACGACACCTCGAAGTCTGGAGAAGAAAATGTCCGCTTCCAATTCCATCGTCGTCGCCAGTGCCGCCCGCACCGCGGTCGGATCCTTCAACGGCAGTTTCGCCGCCACGCCGGCGCATGAGCTCGGCGCCGTCGTCATCAGGGAATTGCTGGCGCGCGCGAAGGTCGAGGCGGCGGAAGTCGACGAGGTCATCCTCGGCCAGGTGCTGACCGCCGCGCAAGGCCAGAACCCGGCCCGTCAGGCCTCGATCAATGCCGGCCTGCCGAAGGAGACCACGGCCTGGGGCCTCAATCAGGTTTGCGGCTCGGGCCTGCGCGCCATCGCGCTCGGCATGCAGCAGATCGCCACCGGCGACGCCAAGGTCATCGTCGCCGGCGGCCAGGAATCGATGTCGCTGTCGCCGCATGCCGAGCACCTGCGCGCCGGCGTCAAGATGGGCGACTACAAGATGATCGACACCATGATCAAGGACGGCCTGTGGGATGCCTTCAACGGCTACCACATGGGCAACACCGCCGAGAACGTCGCCCGCCAGTTCCAGATCACCCGCGAAACCCAGGACGAGTTCGCGCTCGCCTCGCAGAACAAGGCGGAAGCCGCGCAGAAGGCCGGCAGGTTCAAGGACGAGATCGTCGCCTTCACGATCAAGGGCAAGAAGGGCGACACCATCGTCGACCAGGACGAGTACATCCGCCATGGCGCGACGCTCGACGCCATGACCAAGCTGAAGCCCGCCTTCGACAAGGACGGCACGGTCACCGCCGCTAATGCTTCCGGCATCAATGACGGCGCCGCCGGCGCGCTGCTGATGACCGAGGCCGAGGCCGCTAGACGCGGCATCACCCCGCTGGTGCGCATCGCCTCCTGGGCGACCGCCGGCGTCGATCCGGCGATCATGGGCACGGGTCCGATCCCGGCTTCGAAGCGGGCGCTGGAAAAGGCCGGCTGGTCGGTCAAGGACCTCGATCTCGTCGAGGCCAACGAGGCCTTCGCCGCGCAGGCTTGCGCCGTCAACAAGGGCATGGGCTGGGATCCCTCGATCGTCAACGTCAATGGCGGCGCCATCGCCATCGGCCATCCGATCGGCGCCTCCGGTGCCCGCGTCTTCAACACGCTGATCTATGAGATGCGCCGCCGCACCGCCAAGAAGGGCCTCGCCACGCTGTGCATCGGCGGCGGCATGGGCGTCGCCATGTGCGTGGAAGCGCTCTGAGAAAAGCGTGAATGGTGAATGGGAAATGGTGAATGGCGGATAGGTTGACCGTCTCGACCATTCACCATTCACTATTGACCATTCACCAGGGAGGAGGAACTTCATGTCCAAAGTAGCAATCGTCACGGGCGGATCACGCGGCATTGGGGCTGCGATATCGGTCGCCTTGAAAAACGCCGGCTATTCGGTCGCGGCCAACTATGCCGGCAATGACGAGGCGGCTCAGAAATTCAAGGCCGAGACCGGCATCCCCGTCTACAAATGGTCCGTCGCCGACTACGAGGCCTGCGCCGCCGGCATCAAGCAGGTCGAAGCCGATCTCGGTCCGGTCTCCGTGCTGGTCAACAATGCCGGCATCACCCGCGACGCCATGTTCCACAAGATGACGCCCGCGCAGTGGAAGGAAGTGATCGACACCAACCTCTCCGGGGTCTTCAACATGACGCATCCTCTGTGGAGCGGCATGCGCGACCGCAAGTTCGGCCGCGTCATCACCATCTCCTCGATCAACGGCCAGAAGGGCCAGATGGGCCAGGTCAATTATTCGGCCTCGAAAGCCGGCGACATCGGCTTCACGAAGGCGCTAGCTCAAGAGGGAGCTCGCGCCGGCATCACCATCAATGTCGTCTGTCCCGGCTACATCGCCACCGACATGGTCATGGCCGTGCCGGAAAAAGTGCGGGAGTCGATCGTCGCTCAAATCCCGGTCGGCCGCCTCGGCGAGCCGCAAGAGATCGCGCGCTGCGTCGTCTTCCTGGCGTCCGACGAGGCCGGCTTCATCACCGGCTCGACGATCACCGCCAATGGCGGCCAGTATTTCGTCTGACGCTCCGGTACTTCGCCCGACACCCCATTGTCGCCAAGGCGGCTCCTGCACCGGAGCCGCCTTTTCTGTCCTTCGGCAAGGCCGGCGCGACACCTTGCCTCAATTCGGCACGCAAAAGTTAACGGCCGAGATCAGCTCTGTGCACAACCCCTCTGACCAGCTGTGAATCCTCGGTGGGCAAGCTGTGGATAACACCATATCTAGCGGCGAACAAACCGGGAAACTTTGTGCATCTCTGATTCGTCGCCGATTCGTTCTGGCTTTGACCGAAAAGTTAATTGCAAAGGCCGAAAACCTCACCCAAATCGTTAAAAGCCGCTAAGAAAGATCAACAATTTCATGATTTTGGCGGCGCCCTCGGGTCCACCGCGACCGCTCGCCGGCAAAGGTAATGACGGCACGGCTTCAGCGGAGGCCACGCATGAATCGGGCCAATCTCCCGATTCAGCATGTGGTGAGACTCATCGTCAAAAAATCCACATGTAGCCGTGAACAAAACCTGAATCAGACCGAGTCACCGATTCGTCGCTGATTCGTTCCAGACTCGTTCCAGCTATTAACGGCAGCCGGTTTTGACCGGCTCGTCCACTCCTGTCAGCTCCCAAAAAGAACATTCCGCTTTCGCTCGGCGCCCTAAATCCCTATGTGTCGGCTGTCACACGCGGCGGCGCCCGGCGCGCCTCCGACCAAAAGCGGCAGAAACACTTATTTCCGAGCCGATGAACATCCAGCCGAAACACTCCCAGCCGCTGATCCTTTCGGGCCGCGACGTGACGGCCGTGTTGGGTCCCACCAATACCGGCAAGACCCATCTCGCCATCGAGCGCATGGTTGCGCATGGGACCGGCATCATCGGCCTGCCGCTGAGGCTGCTCGCCCGTGAGGTCTATGCGCGCGTCTGCGAGAAGGTCGGTGCCCACAAGGTGGCGCTGATTACCGGCGAGGAGAAAATCGTGCCTTCCGGCGCGAAATATTCGGTCTGCACCGTCGAGGCGATGCCGCGCGAGACCGACGCCGCCTTCGTCGCCATCGACGAGGTGCAGCTCGCCGGCGATCTCGAGCGCGGCCATATCTTCACCGACCGCATCCTGCATCTGCGCGGCCGCCAGGAGACGCTGCTCCTGGGCGCCGCCACCATGCACGGCATCCTGCAGAAACTGCTGAAGGGCGTATCCGTGGTGACGCGGCCGCGGCTTTCGCATCTCGCCTATGCCGGCTCGAAGAAGCTCACCCGGCTGCCGCGGCGAACCGCGATCGTCGCCTTCTCGGCCGACGAAGTCTATGCGATCGCCGAGCTGATCCGCCGCCAGCAGGGGGGTGCTGCCGTCGTGCTCGGCGCGCTCTCGCCGCGCACCCGCAACGCGCAGGTCGAGATCTTCCAGTCCGGCGACGTCGACTATCTCGTCGCCACCGACGCCATCGGCATGGGGCTGAACCTCGACCTCGAGCACGTCGCTTTCGCCCAGAACCGCAAGTTCGATGGCTATCAATACCGCAACCTGACCGCCGCCGAGCTCGGCCAGATCGCCGGCCGCGCCGGCCGCCATCTGCGCGACGGCACGTTCGGCGTCACCGGCCAGGTCGATCCGTTCGACGAGGACCTGGTCAAAAAGATCGAGGCGCATGATTTCGACCCGGTGAAGGTGCTGCAATGGCGCACCGCCGATTTCGACTTTTCCAGCCTGGATGCGCTGAAGCGCTCGACCGAGTCCAATGCGCCGGTCGAAGGCTTGACCCGTGCGTTGCCGGCGGTGGATGCCCAGGCCCTGGAGCACCTGTCGCGCGATGGCGACATCCGCGCTTTGGCCACCGGCAAGGAGCGCGTGGCGCTGCTTTGGGAAGCCTGCGCGCTTCCCGACTACCGCAAGATCGCACCGGCGCAGCATGCCGACCTCATCGCCTCCATCTATATGGACCTTGCGCGGCATGGCCATGTCGATGAGAATTACATGGCCGAGCAGGTGCGGCGCGCCGACACGACCGACGGCGATATCGACACCCTGTCGCACAGGATCGCCCAGATCCGCACCTGGACTTTCGTTTCCAACCGGCCGGGCTGGCTGGCCGATCAGCTACACTGGCAGGAAAAGACGCGCGAAATCGAAGACAGATTGTCGGATGCGCTGCATGAGCGGTTGACGAAACGCTTCGTAGACCGCAGGACTTCCGTCCTCATGCGGCGCCTTAGAGAAAATACCATGCCTGAAGCCGAAATCAGCCCTACCGGAACCGTCCTCGTCGAAGGCCACCACGTCGGCGAGTTGCAGGGGTTCTGCTTCACCGCCGACCAGAGCGTCGGCGGCGAGGACGCCAAGGCGGTGCGCACCGCCGCCCAGAAGGCGCTCGCGGCCGAGTTCGACGCGCGCGCCGAACGCTTTGCCGCCTGCGCCAATGGCGACCTGGCGCTCGGCTCCGACGGCGTGTTGCGCTGGATCGGCGCGCCGATCGGCACGCTGGTCGCCGGCGACGAGGCGCTGAAGCCGCGCCTGGTCCTGCTCGCCGACGAGCAGCTGACCAGCCCTGCCCGTGACAAGGTCGCGGCGCGCGCCGCGCGTTTCGTCAATTTCCAGATCGAGTCGCTTTTGAAGCCGCTGGTCGACTTGAAGAACGCCGACCAGATCACCGGCATCGCGCGCGGCATCGCCTTCCAGCTGGTCGAGCATTTCGGCCTGATCAACCGCCGCGACATCGCGGAAGAGATGAAGTCGCTCGACCAGGAAGGCCGTGCCGCATTGCGCCGCCTCGGGGTGCGCTTCGGCGCCTACCATGTCTTCGTTCCTGCGCTGATCAAGCCGGCGCCGGCGGGACTGGTGACGCTGCTCTGGGCGCTCAAGAACGACGGCAAGGACAAGCCGGGCTTCGGCGACGTGGTGCACGCGCTGGCCTCCGGCCGCACCTCTGTGGTCATCGACCCGGCCTTCGACAAGACGTTCTACAAGCTCGCCGGCTACCGCAATCTCGGCCGCCGCGCCGTACGCGTCGATATCCTCGAGCGGCTTGCCGACCTCATCCGCCCGGCGACCAATTGGAAGCCCGGCCTCGGCCAGCGTCCGGACGGCGCCTATGACGGTCACTCCTTCATGGTGACGCCGCCGATGATGTCGATCCTCGGCGCCACGGCCGACGACATGGAGGAGATCCTGAAAGGTCTCGGCTATCGCTCGGAGGCCAAGCCGGCCGCCGAGGTGAAGGCGAAGCTCTACGCGCTGGACGCCGCCGCCCGCGAAGCGGCCGCGGCCAAGCTCGCCGCGGAAGAAGCGACGCGCGCTGCGCAGGCGACGGAGGCGCAAGCCGCGGCAACTGATACGGCCGCGGAGGCAACGGTCGAGGGCTCGGAGCCGGCTGCCGCCGAAGCTCCGGCTGAAGCCACCGCGGAAGTGGCAGCGGAATCTTTCGCGGGAGAGCCGGCAGAAGTTCCGGCCGAGGTTACGGAAGAGGCTCCCGCGGTGGAAGACATCGCAACGGTGGACATTACGGCAGCGCCCGAAAGCGCCGACGCCCTTACCTCCCCCTCGATGGGGGAGGTCGCGGCGCGAAGCGACGCGGGTGGGGGTGATAGCGCCGACCTTCCCCAGGAGGGCGAGGATAGTGCCGGCGAGGCGCCAGCCGAAGCTGAGGAACCAAAACCTGTGCTCCTGTGGCGTCAGGCGCGTTTCGACCATCAGCGTCCGCGTCACCGTCATGACAACCGCCGCGACAATCGTCCGCGCGGTGGCCAGCCCGCACGCGAGGCAGGCGCCGGAGGCGACCAGCCCGGTGACAAGCCGGCGCATGAGGGTCGCGACGGCGCCGGCAAGCCGCGCTTCGACCGCTCGAAGTTCAAGCCGAGGCCGGATGCAGGCGACCGGCGCGAAGGCAGGCCGCAAGGCGAGCGCCCGGATCGCCACGAGGGAGGCCGCCGTGAGGGCCGGCCCGACTGGAAGGGCAACAGGCAGGGCGGCAAGGGTAACGCTCAGAGCGGTAGCAACGCTTCTGGCGGGAAGCCGGCCTTCCAGGGCAAGCCGCGCGAGGAGCGCCCGCAGCGCTTCGATCCGGATTCGCCCTTCGCCAAGCTCGCCGCCTTGCGCGACCAGCTGAAGAAATAGGTTCGAGCATGATCCCAAAAAGTGGGAACCGGTTTTCGGGCAAGATCATGCTCCAACAAAAAGACAGCATGATCCCGAACCGAGCGACCGCATCAGCGAAAAGTGGGAACCGGTTTTCGGATAAGATCATGCTCCAACAAAGCTAGCCGCGATGGTTGGAGAAGGCCGCCAGCGCATCGACAAATGGCTGTTCTTCTCGCGCGCGGTGAAGTCGCGCTCCCTGGCGGCGAAGGTCGTCGTCGCCGGACGCGTGCGGATCAATCGCGACAAAGCAGCGCAGGCCTCGGATCTGGTCAAACCCGGCGACGTGCTCACCATCACGCTCGAGGGCCGTATCCTGGTCTGGAAGGTGGTGAATTGCGGCACGCGACGCGGCCCGGCCGACGAAGCGCGGCTGCTTTACGAGGACATGTCGCCGGCGCCGACACCCAAGGGCGAGGCAGTTCCGGACGCCATTCCGGCGCTGCGCGAGGCCGGTAGCGGCCGCCCGACCAAACGCGAGCGCCGGCAGACCGACCGTCTGCTCGGCGATGATTGAGACATGATCGGCCCGGGTGGCGCGGCCGGAGCAATTCCAGGAAAAACGCGCAAGGGTCAGGCTGGGTGCCCTCAATGTGCCCTTCCGGCCGGAATTCCATTCCGGACCGCCCGGCTCCGCCGGCAATCCCTGCCCTTGCATGCGGCGGGCAAAGGCGTTACCTCAGCCAAAAAGCCCAACAAAATGGGACGTTCCGGAGCCTGCAATGACCTATGTCGTGACCGACAATTGCATCAAATGCAAATATATGGACTGCATCGAGGTCTGTCCGGTCGACTGTTTCTACGAGGGCGAGAACATGCTCGTCATCCATCCCGACGAGTGCATCGACTGCGGCGTGTGCGAGCCCGAATGCCCGGCCGACGCGATCAAGCCGGACACCGAGGGTGGTCTCGACAAATGGTTGCAGATCAACTCGGAATACGCCGAGAAATGGCCCAACATCACCGCCAAGAAAGAGCCGCCGGCCGACGCCAAGACCTTTGACGGCGAGACCGGAAAGTTCGAAAAGTATTTTTCGGCGGAGCCCGGCGAAGGCGATTGATATTGCGGCCAGCAACACCGGCATGACGCGACGTGACGGGACCGATACAATTGCTGCCTTGACAGGCAGCGCTGCCGCTTGCCGTTAGCGAATGCAGCAAAACCTTGATTCTTCCGACTTTTTGTGTTATATCAACCAAACATGCCGGTGACACAACGTCGATTTATGGCGCTAACGCCCCAAATCACTGAAAGGTGAGCTTTTAGATCCGGACCAGAGCGATCTGGGGCAGGCGGTCGCATTCGTGCGATATGCCGGTCCCTGCTTTTCCGGTGGGTTCATCCCTGTTGCGCGGCTATTGGTCGGCTATCGCCGGCCCCATGGGTTTCGAGTCGGCATGATGCCGGCTGCACAACTAAGGAGTTCAGGGCGTAATGGCAACGATCACCCCGCAGAAGAAGTCCAACGCGGCCCGCCACGGGTTCAAGACCGGCGAATTCATCGTCTATCCGGCGCATGGCGTCGGTCAGATCGTGGCGATCGATGAGCAGGAAGTTGCGGGTCACAAGCTGGAACTGTTCGTCATCGATTTCCAGAAGGACAAGATGCGTCTGAAGGTGCCGGTCGCCAAGGCGACCTCGATCGGCATGCGCAAGCTGTCGGAAGAGGACTATGTCGACCGCGCGCTCAAGGTCGTGCAGGGTCGCGCCCGCATCAAGCGCACCATGTGGTCGCGCCGCGCCCAGGAATATGATGCCAAGATCAACTCCGGCGACCTGATCTCGATCTCGGAAGTGGTGCGCGACCTCTATCGCGCCGACAACCAGCCCGAGCAGTCCTATTCCGAGCGTCAGCTCTACGAAGCCGCGCTCGACCGCATGGCCCGCGAGATCGCCGCGGTGAACCGCATGTCGGAGACCGAGGCGGTGCGCCTCATCGAGGTCAACCTCAACAAGGGCCCGAAGCGCGGGGCCAAGGCCGACAACGAGGAAGCCGAGCAGGAAGAAGCTGCCTGAGCCTTTCGCTTTTGAGTTTGCGAAGAACCCGGCCTCGCGCCGGGTTTTTTGTGTCCGGAGCACTGTTAGAAGTCAGCGCCGCCCCTCATGCGCCTGCCGGCACTTTCTCCCCCACAGTGACGGGAAGAAGGGAGATGCTGCAGCCTCGGCGCTCATTCTGCACGTCGAGAGTTGGCAAAATCATTGGTGACGGCGTTTTTCTCCCCGTCACTATACGGCGAGAAAGGCCCGGCAGGGCAATGAGGGGCAGTGCAAATCTACGAAGAAATCGCACCTGATCCCTCGCCGCCGGACTCCTTCTGCGCCTCTTCTTGCCTCAGCGAAGCTATAAATCGCTTGGTCCGCTCGCGCTCCGGATTGTCGAAGACAACCGAAGCCGGGCCCTTCTCCACGATCGAGCCGGCATCGAGGAAGACGACCTCCTGTGCGATCTTGGAGGCGAGCCTCAGATCATGCGTGGCCATCACCATCGTCGTGCCTTCGCGGGCTAGCTGCCCAAGTACGTCGACCACTTCCTGCGCCAGCTCGGGATCGAGCGCCGAGGTCGGCTCGTCGCAGAGCAGCACGCGCGGCGATGGCGCCAACGCGCGGGCGATCGCTACGCGCTGCTGCTGGCCGCCGGACAGCGTCGCCGGCCAGGCGTCGGCCTTGTGCACCATGCCGACCTTTTCGAGAAGCGCCAGCGCCCGCTCGCGCGCTCTCGGCTCGGGCCATTTCAGCACCGTCACCAGCCCTTCCATGACATTCTCGATCGCTGTGCGGTGCGGGAAGAGCTGGAAATTCTGGAAAACCATGCCGGTCTGCAGGCGGATGCGCTGGATATCCTTGGCCGGCACTTTGACGCCCGGATGGAACGCAAGCGTCTCATCGCCGATGCGCAAGGAACCGGAGGTCGGGATTTCCAGCAAGTTGATGCAGCGCAAGAGCGTGCTTTTGCCGCCGCCCGATGGGCCGACCAGCGCCGTAACGCTGCCCTCGTCGAGGCTGACGGTGACGCCTTTTAGAACCAGATTGTCGCCGAAGCGCTTTTCGATGTTGGTGAGGCCGATCATGCGTTGGCCTCCAGGAACCCGCCATAGCGGTTGAGCCGCACTTCGAGCCGCGCCTGCAGTGCCGACAGCACCGAGCTCAACGCGAGATAAAGCGCCGCCGCTTCGACATAGAGGATCAGCGGCTCATAGGTGGTGGCGACGATGCGCTGCGCGGCCTGGAACATCTCGGGCACCGTGATCGCCGCCGCCAGCGAGGTGTCCTTGACCAGCGAGATGAAGGTGTTGGAGAGCGGCGGCACCGCGACGCGGCCGGCCTGCGGCAGAATGGTGCGCCGCATCGCCTGGCTCCAGGTCATGCCGATCGAATAGGACGCCTCCCACTGGCCCTTCGGCACCGAGCCGATAACGGCGCGGATGATCTCGGAGCTGTAGGCGCCGATGTTGAGCGTGAAGCCGATCAGCGCGGCGGGAAAGGCGTCGAGCAGGATGCCGACCGACGGCAGGCCGTAGAAGATCAGGAACAACTGAACGAGCAGTGGCGTGCCGCGAAAAATCCAGACATAGAAACGCACCAGCGCGACCAGCGGCTTCGGACCGAACAGCCGGATCAGCGCCGTCACCAGTCCGGCAATGAGCCCAAGCGCGAAGGACGAAAGCGTCAGCGGCACGGTGAAGATCAGCGCCGCCCATAGCAGCGTCGGCAACGATTCCAGCATCAGTTGCAGCCAGTGCGGCACGGGGCGCTTCTCCCTTCCAGATACGGCGGCGCGTTCCCCCGTATGGACTGACTATCATGCAAAAACCGACAGGCCGTCAAAGACGGCCCCGACAATGTCGTGCAAAAAATGGCAGCCGTCTTAGACGGCCCGCCGGTTTGCGAGCAAAAGGACGATTGCCTTACTTCGAGACGTCCTGACCGAAATATTTATCGGCGATCTTCTGATAGGTGCCGTCGGCCTTGATGTCGGCCAGCGCCTTGTTGATGGCCGCGACCAGCTCCGGATCACCCTTGCGCACGATGACGCCGGAATAATCGGCATTCTCTTCCTGCGCGGCGATCTTCACATTGGCGTCAGGCTTGTGCTTCTTGAAGTCGAGGAAGGACAGGCTGTCGTTGATGGTGGCGTCGGCACGGCCGGTGAGCAGAAGCTGGATAGACTGGTCGAAGCCGTCGGTGCCGACGAGCTCGGCGCCGTTCTTCTCGGCGAGCTTGCCGAAATTCGAGGTCAGCGACTGCGCGGCCTTCTTGCCCTTGAGGTCGGCGAAGGTCTTGATGTCGGTGTTGTCGCCGCGCACGATCAGCACCGCCTTCGAGGCGATATAGGGATCGGAGAAATCATACTTGGCCTTGCGGGCATCGGTGATGCCGACCTCGTTGATGACGGCATCGTAGCGGTTGGCGTCGAGGCCGGCGATCAGGCCGTCCCACTTGCCTTCGAGGAACTGAACCTTGACGCCGAGCTTGTCGCCGATGGCCTTGGCGATCTCGACGTCGAAGCCGACCAGCGCGTTGGACTCATCGTGATAGGTGAAAGGCGCATAGGTGCCTTCAGTGCCGACCTTGAACACGCCGGCCTGCTTGATCTGGTCGAGATTGGCGCCGGCATGGCCGGCGGTGATCGCCAGAACCTGCAGCGTTCCGGCGATAAGAAGCGGTTTGAGCCATTTCATTTTTCTGTGATCCCGTTTTGACCGGTGCCCCGGCGCGATTGTACGAGCCGGAAATTGGCAGATAGGAGGCTGCGAAATAAGGAACCAGATTTCAAAAATCGGCTCAGCCAGAAATCTGGTTCTCAAAACCAGCCAGGAATCCGCCAAGCGGCGTTTCCCGGCAGATAACAAAATGTTTTCGTCGGCACCATCTGCCCCCTCGGGCGGCGGAACCATCCATGCGCCTGACACGTTGCATGGCTGTTGTAGGGCGCGGCGGCATCTTTTCAACCGCCATACGCGCAATCGTCGCAAAAGGAGCCGGCATGATCGAGGACGCGGCAGGACGGACATTGGTCCGGGCGGCAATGAAGGCTCCCTACCTCGAGCGCGACGAGGAGCATGTCCTTGCGCTCCGCTGGAAGGAAGAGAACGACCAGCACGCGCTGCACAGGATCACCGTCGCCCATATGCGGCTGGTCATCTCAATGGCCTCGAAATTCCGCCATTACGGCCTACCGCTCGGCGATTTGATCCAGGAGGGCCATGTCGGCCTGCTCGAGGCAGCGGCCCGCTTCGAGCCCGCGCGCGAAGTGCGCTTCTCGACCTATGCCACCTGGTGGATTCGCGCCTCGATGCAGGACTACATCCTGCGCAACTGGTCGATCGTGCGCGGCGGCACCAGCTCGGCGCAGAAGGCGCTATTCTTCAACCTCAGGCGCTTGCGAGCACGGCTGGCCAACGGCACCGAGCCGCTCTCCAACGCCTCGCTCTATCGCGAGGTCTCGGCGGCGCTCGGCGTGCCGGAAGCCGACGTGGCGATGATGGATTCGCGCCTGTCCTCGCCCGATAGCTCGCTCAATGCGCCTTTGGCCGACGAGAACGGCGTCGCCGAGCGAATGGATTTCCTGGTCTGCGAAGACCCGCTCCCCGACGAGATCGTCGGCGAAAGGATCGATGTCCAGCGCCGGGCCGTCTGGCTGAAGAGCGCGCTCGGCGCGCTCAACGCCCGCGAGCTTCGCATCATCGAGGAGCGCAGGCTGAGCGATGACGGCGCCACGCTGGAATCGCTTGGCGAACAGCTCGGCATCTCCAAGGAGCGCGTCCGCCAGATCGAGGCCCGCGCCATGGAAAAGCTGAAGCTGGCGCTAGTGAAGCAGAATCCGGAATTTCTGGCGGAAGCCGCCTGAAGCTGGCCCGGGCCAAGCTCAAAGGTAAGAAATTTATTAAACAAGAATACATCCGCCATCAAGGCAATTTTCCTCGGGTAATAATGAGGATTGTGAGGTCTTTAACAGACCGTCGCGCCGCAATCGGCTTTTTGACTCCTCCAGATCACAACACATGGGGGATTTGCCATGCTGCGATGCTGCGCGCTCCTTACAGCCTTGATCCTCGTGGGTCTCACGACATTCCAAGCGCATGCCGATCGAAGGGTGGCCCTCGTGATCGGCAATTCGCAATACCGCGAAATCCCGGCCCTCAAGAATCCCGACAAGGACGCCGAGGATGTATCGAAGACATTCCGGCTGGCCGGCTTCGAGGTGTTCGCGGCCAGGGACCTCACCAAGCTTCAGTTCGAAGAGAAGTTCCGCAACTATCTGGCGGCGGCGGACGGCGCCGATCTGGCGGTCGTCTATTATTCCGGCCACGGCTTTCAGATCGGCGGGGAGAATTTCCTGATCCCGGTCGATGCCTCGTTGAAAGATGCAGCCGACATGGAAGTCCAGGCCGTCAAGGTCGACGACATATTGCGGCAGCTGCGCTCGAGATCGAAGGTCCAGATGATCATCCTCGACGCCTGCCGCAACGATCCTTTCCCGCGCAAGGACTATTGGCTGCGCGACCAGTTGATCGTCGCCGGCGGCAGCGGCCTTGCGCAGGTGACAGGCTCGCAGAACACGCTGATCGCCTTTGCCACGGAACCTGGCGCCGTCGCCTATGACGGATCCGGCGACCTCAGCCCGTTTTCATCGTCCTTCTCCCGCCGCGCGCTGGCGCCGAACCAGGAAATACGCGCGGTGATGGCGGCCGTGCGCCGCGATGTGGTCAAGGCGACCAACGGCAAGCAGGTTCCGTGGGAGAACTCCTCGCTGATCGACGACGTCGTATTGATGCGCGGGACGGAGCAACCCGCGCCGCCGCCGGACGCTGAGCAGAACCAACAGGTGACCGAGCGTGGAATCCAAATCGGCGATGTCGCCGAAGCGATTGGAAGTCGCGACATCCCCGTCCCGCTCGGCGTCGGCCCGGTTCCGCTGAACCTGGATTTCCCGGCCAAGGATGCCTCGCTCGGCCTCACGCTTGCGAGCTACCCGGCAACCGGAACGCTGTCCCTGCCGGACCGCGTGCTTTCGCCGCAATCGAGCCTGACGGCCGCCGAGGTCGACAAGCTGCGCTACGAGCCGCAGATCGGCTCGGCCGCTCCCGTGGCCGTCGGCTTTCAGATCCGCGTGGGCAATGCCGCGAGACAGGCGACGGTGAAACTGTCGCCGAACGTCGATCCCTGCGACCAGGCCGCCGGCGAGCCGCTCGACCTGCAGGGCGTCGTCCCGGGCCGCTTGCCGAACGAGATCGGCGGCGGGGCTGTCGAAGCCTGCGAGGCGGCGGTGAAATCCTATCCCGGCATTGCGCGCTTCCGTTACGAGCTCGGACGGGCGCTGCTGGCATCGGGCAGGATCGACGAAGCCAGGCGGGCGATCCAGCAGGCTGCCGACAAGGGACATATCCGCGCCCTGTTCGCACTCGGCTCCATCGCCTCGTCAGGAATCGGGACGGCTGCCGACACATCGGAGGCGAATGGTCTCTATTCGAAAGCGTCCGACAAGGGAGACCTCTACGCCATGGCCGCCTGGGGCCGCGCTTTGTTCAACGGCCTCGGCGTCGAGCGCGATACCGGCAAGGGGCTGGACCTTTTGCTCCAGGCGGCGGCGATGGGGCACATCGATGCCATGAAGGAGCTTGCGGTGATCTTCAAGGAGGGCCGCAACGGCGTGCCTGCCGATCCGGCCCGCGCCCTGGCTTTCCTGAAGGCAGGCATGGAGCGGCAAGACGTGTACTCGATGGGCATCCTGGGTCTTCCCGCGCGAAGCACCCCCGTGGTCATGGCGTGCAAGGCCCCGAAGGTCATCACGAAGATAAAGGTGGTCCGCGTGCCCGTGTCGAAACCGAAGTCCGTCACACCGACGGTTTCGGGAAGACCTGGGATCAAGCCGGCGCCAACGGAAACCGGGAGATCACCTTGGAGTGGCAGTGGCGCCACTCGCACCGGCGGCGACAGTAACGGCGGCGGCAGTACCGGCGGTGGCCAAAGTGAAGGTGGCGTGACCGGTAGCGACGGCTTGTGACGACAACGGCTCCTCGACCCGGGCGATTGTTCAATAGCGGGCGGATCGACTGAACGCGCCAGAGCGTTTCACCGTTTCACGGAAACGGCGAACCGCTCTATCCCCTTTGTTTGCGCAATTCCGGACGGAAAGCCGCTCACACTTTCCTGGAATTGCTCTGGTCCCTACTTGTCGGTGACGATCTTGACCTTGTCGCCGGCCGATACGCTGGCGCCCGGCGACATGGCGTTGAGCACGCGGAACAGATCGAGCTTGCGGTCGACGCCGACCATCTGCGCGGCGAGCGAGCCCATGGTCTGGCCGGCCTGGACGGTGACGACGCGGATATGCAGCGGCTTCAGCGCCGCCTTCTCGGCCGGGCTCAGCACGCGGAAGGAGCCGCTGACCGAGCGCGCCACCGGGTCCAGCGAAGTGCTGGCTGAGGGCGCGGCCGTCAGCAGCCTGTAGACCTGCCCGCCGGCGCGGATCACCGCGATGTCGAACTGCCATCCTTGCGCGCTGGCATGCGCCGTCGCCGCATCGTTGCCGTTGATCGTCTCCTGGCGCACGCTGGCGTCTTCCAGCCCCGCCACCCAGCCGCTGCGGATGTAATCGGTGAGCGAGACCGACTTGTCGATCGCCACGCCGTCGAAGCGGATGGCGATGTCGCCAGGCCCGGTCGCGGTGACGGCGGCCGCCGAATTGTCGATGACGAAGCCGTCCGGCACGGTGAAGGAGACGCCGAGATTGGGATGCATGAAGGTCTGGCCGCGCACATAGCCTTCTTCTGGCGTGTCGCCGTAAAGCAGGCCGTCTATGCCGGCCAGAAATGCGTCGCGGTCGCGCGTGCCGACGCCGGGCAGGCCGAAATTGCGCGCAAGGCGCTGCGCCAGCTCGATACGCTGCGGCGTGTTTGGGTGCGTCGCCAGGAAGTCGAGGCTGGCGTCGGTGGCGCCGCTCACCGAGCGGAAATCCGTGTAGGCAGACATCGATTGCAGGAAGCGGCCGGCGGCATAGGGATCATAGCCCGCCTCGCCGATCGACTTGATGCCGATGGCGTCGGCCTGCAGTTCCTGGTTGCGCGAGAATTGCGCGAGCCTGAGCTTGCCGCGGATGAGCGCCGCCTTGGCGGTCGGGCTGTCGCCGAGCACGTCGGAAACCACCTTGGTCGCCAGGCCTTCCTCGGCCTCGAGCTGCTGCCGCTGCAGTCCGTGATTGGCGGTGACGTGGCCCATCTCATGCGCGATGACGGCGGCAAGCTCGGAGGAATCGTTGGCCAGCGCCAGCAGCCCGCGCGTCACATAGAGATAGCCGCCCGGCAGCGCGAAGGCGTTGACGTTGGGCGAGTTGAGGATGGTGATGCGATAGGTCTGGGTCGGGTTGGCCGACACCACCGTCAGATTGCCGACGACCTTGGCCACCATGCGTTCCAGCTTGGGGTCGGAATATTCGCCGCCATAGGTCGCCAGGATGCGCGGATGCTGCGCCTTCGCCATTTCGGCGAGCTTGGCGTTGGCGACGACATTGTCGACGGTGATCGGCTTGTCGGAAGGCTGGAAGCCGCTCTCCTGCACGTCCGGCGGCGTGAACATCTGGCAGCTCGCAAGCAAGGCAACGCTCGCCAGCGCGAAAAATCGTGCCAGCGGCTTCATCCATACCTTCTTAGCGCCGCTCGACAGGTCGGCTTCCTTTCCAAATCTTTCGGCAAATCACGGCCCAGCCGGACCAGCATGGCCGGACCTAGCCATACTCCCCCGGACAAGGCAAGGAAACGCCGGATCGCCCATTGCCGGTTTGGCCATAAATTATGTCCGCTTCCGGGCAATATGTTGTGATCCGGCAACGGTGCCGCCTCGATCGCCGATATAGCGCCTGAACGCATCCGGTCCAGACCGATCGAAGAAATCGTCGGCCGGCCCGGTCGCCGCGATCATGCCTTCATCGAGAAATGCCACGTCCTGGCCGATGCGGCGCGCGTCTTCCGGCTGATGCGTGACGAAGAGGACCGTCATTTTGCGCTCGGCGTGGATGCCGGCGACAAGGTCGAGCATGTCCCCGCGCAGCGCCGGGCCGAGCGACGCGAAAGGCTCGTCGAGCAGCAAAACCGGCCGGTCGCGCAGCAGCACCCTCGCTAGCGCCACGCGCTGCCGCTCGCCGCCGGAAAGCTCGCGCGGCAGCCGCTGTTCCTTGCCCGCCAGGCCAACCCGCGCCAGCGCCTCGGCGACGGCAATGCGATCGGCGTCGCTGAGTTTCAGCGATGGCGAGCGACCGAGTCCGACATTGGCTGCGACGGAAAGATGCGCGAACAAATTGTTTTCCTGGAACACCATCGACACCGGTCGCGCCGAAGGCGGCGTATCGCCGATATCGGTGCCGCCGATCAGCACCTTGCCCGTGTCGGGCGTCTCGAAGCCGGCTATCAGATTGAGCAACGTCGACTTGCCGGAACCGCTCGGCCCCATGATGGCGGTGATCCTGCCGGCCTGGAATTCGACATTGAAGCGAAACGAAGACTCGCCATAGCTGAACGAGACGTCATCCAGCGCGACGGTGAGGCGCTTTTGCGTGGCGGTGCCCTTAATGGTCGTCGTCATCGCTTTCCTTCCCGCCCCAGCCGGTCGGCGGCGACCACCAGCATCAGGCAGACCAGGCCGAGCAGCAAGGCAAGTCCCGCGGCGTCGGCTGTCCGGTAGCTGCCCATGCGCGCCAAAAGCAGATAGGGCAAGGTCTGCACGGAATCGCTGCCGAAGAGCGCGATCACGCCGAGATCGCCGAGCGACAGCGCCATGGCGAAGGCGAAGCCGGTGGCCAAGGGCCGCCTCAGCGACGGCCAGTCTATCAGGCTGAGCCGGTTCCAGCCGGCTATGCCGAGCGCCAGGCAAAGCCGCTCATGGCGTTCGCTCGCCGCGTCATAGGCCGGGCGAATGGCGCGGATGGCGAAGGGCATCGCCATCACCGCGTTGACGGCGAGGACCATGACCGGCGCGACGGCGAAGACATCGGTGACATGGCGCAGCACCAGGAACCAGCCGGCGCCAAGCACGATCGGCGGCACGACGAGCACGAAGCCGGCGCCGGTGTCGGCGGCATGTTCGAGCAGCGACATGGTGCTCCCCGAGCGGCGGCGCAGGGCCAGCGCGCGCCGTGCCCCAATCAACGCCAGCGACAACGTCACGCTGAGCAGCGCCGCGAGGAAAGCGAGGCCGGCGCTGGTGAGCGTCGCGCGGCGCACCGCTTCCTCGCCCGCCAGCCGGCCAAGATCGGCCTCCAGGCCTGAAAGCAGCGTCGCCGCCATCGGTCCGGCAACGAACAGCAGGGCAAGCGCGATGAGGCCGGCATTCAGCGCGGTTTCGAGCCGGCCTGCCGAAAGGTAGCGGCGCGGCGCGATCGGCAGATTGGCGTCGCCGACCGTGTTGGCGCCGAGCCGTGTGAGAGCGACGACCACGATGAAGGTGAGCGCGATCTGCAGCAGCGTCAGCACCACGGCGCGCGCGGGATCGAGATCGAAGCGCAGCGCCTGGTAGATGGCGACCTCCAACGTCGTCGCGGCCGGACCGCCGCCCAGCGTCAGCACGATGGTGAAGGAGGTGATGCAGAGCATGAAGACCAGCCCGGCAATCCCCGGCAAGGCCGCGCGCAGCACCGGCCATTCGATGAGCCGGAAGGCCGGCCGGGCACCCATGCCGAGCTGGCTCGCCAGCCGCCACTGGTCGGCGGGGACGGTGCCGAGCGCCTCGAGGAACAGGCGGGTCGCCAGGGGCAGGTTGAAGAAGACATGCGCGACCAGGATGCCGGAGAGGCCGTAGATTCCCGGCCACTCTCCGGCGCCAAGCCTGGCGAAAGCGCCGGCAAAATATCCGGCGCGACCGTAGAGTGCCAAGATGCCGAGTGCGGCGACGATGGCGGGCAATGCCAGCGGCACGGTGAACAATTGCAGGATCAGGCCGCGACCTGGAAAGGCCGGATGCCTCGACAGAGCGCGCGCCACGAGCAGCGCCGGCGCGACCGAGAGCAGCGTCGAGAGAGCCGCCTGCCAAAGTGTGAAGCGGGCGACGCGCAGGAGGTAGCTGTCGAAGGCGGCGGCAGCGCCAGAGAGATCCTGCGCGCCTTCAACGGCGAGGCCGGCGAAGGCGCCGCCGATGAGCAGCGCGATGGCCGCCAGCGCGATGACGCCGGCGGTGATGCGGGAGTCACGCGCGGCGTGCACGCAGCACCATTCGGGTTCGAGCTAGCGAACGCCGCGTTCCTTCGCGCCCCCCTCTGTCCTGCCGGACATCTCGCCCTCTCGGGGGGAGATTGGCGGTTTCGGCGCCCCGCTCAATACTGCAACCTTGGCGATTGGCGAAAGCTAACGCGAAGGCTGATCTCCCCCCTAGAGGGGGAGATGTCCGGCAGGACAGAGGGGGGCGCCGTAGAGCAATCATCTTGGACGGATAATGGCC